>JAJAYP010000028.1 GCA_026786185.1 Gemmatimonadaceae bacterium | reverse complement strand
GACCAGCGGCGCGTGGTATTCCGCGAACAGTTTCGTGAGTCGCTCGGGCGAGACCATGACTGCATCATCGCACGACGACGGACGAAGGTCCAACTGACCGTGAACCGTGAACCGTGAACCGTATTGCAGTTCGCAGGCAATCCCCCCTCTTCCGAATTCCCGCCGAACGCCGCACGCGCCCCGCCACACGACGCGCCGTACGCCTCTCGCCGTACGCGTCTCGCCGTACGCCTCTCGCCGTACGAAGCTGGGCGCGCCGTACCAAGCTCGGCGCAACGAGGAGACGCCGACTTCGGAGATCCTTGCACATCGACGTCTGGCACACCCGTTGCCCCTCCCCTCTCCCAGTCAACGCGCGCGCGGCGCGCCCCTTCATCGGAGACACATGGATCGCAACGACAGCACGGGACTCGGCGACGAGCAGGGCACACGTGTCGGTTCGCCCGCACCGGGCGGTTCAGCGGCGAAGCATTCGGACACGCCGCCCGACCGTCCCGAGCGAAAGACCGGCGCGGGGAGCGAAGCGACCGAAGGGAAGGCCGAATCGGAAAAGGAGCGCGACCGGGAGCATCGCAGCGGCTACGGCGGCGATGGCGGAACGCCGAAGACCAGCTCGGATCAGCGATAGGCGCGCAACATTCGAGCTACGACCTTGCACACGTGGGTTGTGGTATCAATATCAATTGATATAATACGGCATGCCACCGACCGACCGCGATCGCGCCATCGCCGCTGCCCGCTTCCGTGCCCTGGGCGATGAGACGCGGCTCCGCCTGCTCGCGGAACTCAGGGGCGGCGAATGCAACGTGGCCGAGCTCATGGACCGCATGGGGCTCGGCCAGTCGTTGATCTCGCATCACCTGCGAGCGCTGCGTGAGGCTGGCCTGGTGCGCGACCGCCGCGACGGACGGTGGGTGTACTATGCCATCGCCGAGCACGCCCTCGCCGCGACCCGATTGACGATCTACGAGCTGGAGCCACGCAGGTCCGCCGAACGCCACGAGGTCGAATAAATACTAATTTGTATGTTTGTGCGAGGCGACGTTGATGTTGCGCGGTCCCGTGCTCCGTCCATTGCTGCAGCGATCGCTGCGCTCGTGAACCCTCCTATCGTGAGCGCCGTTGACGTGCCATCTTCTCGGCCCGCCAATGAACCATGGAAACCATAATGAGGCACGGATGACGTCCAACACCACCGTCGAGGAGCTGGAAGACCGGGTCGCGAAGCTCCAGCGAGCCGTGTACTACCTGATCTGGAAGCGTACCGGCTTCGGCGAACAGTGCGTGCATTGCGGCCATTCCTATCCTGGCCACGCGGAGCGTTGCAAGGCGGCCGAGGTCGAGGCACTGGTGCGGTAAAGGGCGAAGGCGCTTGAGCCGGAAAAGGCGAAGGCGCGGGTGCGGTAGAAGGCGATGGCGCTGGTGCCCACCAGGTGCAGCAGCGCACCGGCCCACTGGCGGAGGCCACCGAAAAAGGCGAAATCCGTTGGGCGCACCAGACTGGCACGACAAATGTGTTTGGTGACGACGCGCGGCGAGGGCTGCGCACCTGGTTCGAGGCAATTCATCGTCGTCGCATGTCGCCTTTCGTCGTCACCTCCCGGTCATTTTCCAATCGTGTCGCGTACGCGCTGACGCTCGGACTTCTGGCGAGTGGATGCACGCTCAGCCGACCATCCGGCGGCGATGCGTCGTCGGTCTCCGCGGCCGGCGTGTCGTACGGTGGGGTGGTCTCGACGGCGCTGGTGGAGGAGGCGACGCTGTCGCTCGCACTCGACCGCATCGACCAGCGCGAGCTTCCACTGGATCGGACGTATCGGCATTTCGGCACCGGCCGTGGGATCGTCGTCTACGTGTTCGATGGCGGGGTCATGGATTCCCATCACGAACTGGCGGGCCGAGTGCGCCAGGGATTCGACGCGTTTCCCGGGGAAGAACGGCTGTGCAATGCGCACGGGACTGCCGTCGCGGGCGCCATCGCGGGCGCGACGCTCGGCGTCGCTCCCGACGCGGAGATCGTGGATGTGAAGATGGTGGAGTGCCGGCAGATGCGCGGCACGATCGACGCGATCGTGCGCGGCACGCGGTGGGTCCTCGCCGATCACGCCAGGCATCCAGGCCGCCGCGCCGTCGCGAACTGGTCGTTCATCGCCGACACGTCGGCCGCGGTTCCCGCGCTCGACAGCGCAGTGGCCAGCTTGCGCGCCGCCGGTATTCCCGTGATCGTCTCGGCCGGAAACCTCGAGATGAACGCCTGCCGAATCGCTCCGGCGAATTCACCCGGCGCCATCGTCGTGGGTGCATCACGGGTGAGGCGGACGCGCGACAGTGTGGGGACTTTGGTCGACGATCGTGCGCCCGGTACCGCCTACGGCTCGTGCCTCGACGTCTTCGCGCCGGGCGACTCGGTGCTCCTGCCGAGCATTGACCTCGCGCAGCGCGCGACGACGCAACTGTGGACGGGGACCTCGATGGCAGCCGGGTACGTGAGCGGCGCTGTGGCGCTGTATCTGGAACGGCAACCCCTGGCGACGCCGGACGCAGTCGCGAAGTATCTCACGTCGAGCGCCGGCGCCGCGGTCGACGTGGTGAAGTCGCCGAGGGCGGGGATGCTGTATGTGGGAACGGTACGGGGGCGCTCGCTGCGCTTCGCTGACGGGGCGCGTCGCTGACGGGGCGCGTCGCTGCGCTCGCTTACGGGAACTGCAGTTACCCGTAAGGTGCGCGCGCCGCGCCGCACCGCCCCGGAAGCGCAGCGCCCCGTAAGGTGCGCGCGTAGCGCAGCACCGCCCCGTAACTACAGCGCCCGGCTTATCTTTACCGCCCGCCCCGCCCCGCCCACACCGCCCGCCATGCCCGTCTCCGAACTCGACCTGCTGTCCATCAACGTCGTCCGCACTCTCTCCATGGACGCCGTCCAGAAGGCCAATTCCGGGCATCCCGGAACGCCGATGGCGCTCGCGCCGCTCGCGTACGCGTTGTTCACGCGGCACATGAAGCACGACCCCAGCGATCCGCACTGGCCCGACCGCGACCGCTTCGTCCTGTCGTGCGGCCACGCGTCGATGCTGCTCTACAGCGCGCTCCACCTCAGCGGCTACGACCTCACGCTCGACGACCTGAAGCAGTTCCGGCAGTGGGGCAGCCGCACGCCGGGCCATCCGGAATACACGCACACGCCGGGCGTCGAGACGACCACCGGTCCGCTGGGCCAGGGCGTCGGGAATGCGGTGGGAATGGCGGTCGCGGAAGCGCACCTCGCCGCGACGTTCAATCGCGGCAGCCAGCCGATCGTCGATCATCACACATTCTTCATCTGCAGCGACGGCGATCTCATGGAAGGCATCTCCCATGAAGTCGCGTCGTTCGCCGGACACTTCAAGCTCGGGAAGCTGATCGGCTTCTACGACGACAACAAGATCACGATCGACGGCAGCACGGACCTCACCTACACCGATGACGCGGGCAAGCGGTTCGAGTCGTACGGGTGGCAGGTGCTGCACCTCGCCGACGTGAACGACCTCGACGCGATCGACCGCGTGGTCGCCGAAGCGAAGGCCGACACCAGTCGGCCCACGATGATCGTCACGCGCACCTTCATCGGATTCGGGAGCCCCGCGAAGCAGGGTACCGCCGCCGCGCACGGCGAGCCGCTCGGCGCCGACGAGATCGTCGCGACCAAGCAGGCACTCGGCTGGCCCAAACCGAATGCGGCGTTCTTCATCCCCGACGAGGCGCTCGCGAACTGGCGTACCGCGAAGGAGAAAGGCGCGGCGGCCAGCGCGGCATGGCAGCGCAACATGGATTCGTACACCATGGCCAACCCCGCACTCGCGAAGGAACTGCGTCGGCGTCTCGCCAGCGAGCTACCCGCGGGATGGGAAAAAGTCGTCCCGACGTTCACCAAGGACAACGGGTCGGTGGCCAGCCGCGCGGCGAGCAACGTCGTCCTGAACGCGCTCGTCCCCATCATCCCGGAGTTGATCGGAGGAAGCGCAGACCTCACGCCGAGCAATGGCACCGCCGTGAAGACGTGGCGCAGCTTCGCCCCGTCGGATTACGGCGCGCGCTACATGCACTTCGGCATCCGCGAGCATGGCATGGGGTCGATCATGACCGGCATGGCGCTGCACAAGGGCGTCGTGCCCTTCGGCGGCACGTTCCTGATCTTCTCGGACTACATGCGGCCGGCCATCCGGCTCGCGTCGATCATGAAGCAGCACGTCATCTACATCTATACACACGATTCCATCGGGCTCGGCGAGGACGGCCCCACGCACCAGCCAGTGGAGCAGCTCTCGGCGCTGCGCGCGATTCCCGGACTCACCGTGATCCGCCCCGCGGATGCCAGCGAGACGGCCGAGGCGTGGAAGGTAGCGCTGCGCCACTCGAACGGACCCGTGTGCCTGGTGCTCACGCGACAGAAGCTCGGATATATCGATCGCAAGGAGTACGGGTCGGCGGAAGGCGTGGCAAAGGGCGCGTACGTGCTCGCCGACTCGGCGGGGGGTGAGCCGCACGTCGTGCTGATGTCGAGCGGCAGCGAGGTCGCACTGATCATGGCGGCGCGGGAAAAGCTGCAGGCGTCGGGCGTGCGCGCGCGTGTCGTCAGCATGGCGAGCCACGAGCTGTTCGCCGAGCAGTCGAAGGAGTATCGGGACAGTGTGCTTCCCGTGGACGTGCCGCGCGTGAGCATCGAAGCGGCGCACAGCATGAGCTGGTACCGGTGGGTGGGATCGAATGGCGTGGTGATCGGGATCGACCGCTATGGCGCGAGCGCTCCGTTCGAGACGATCTATTCGGAACTGGGTCTGACGGTGGAGAAGGTGGTGGAGGCGGCCCGGGGCGTGGCAGTCGCGCAGCCGGCATGACGCTCCACTGACCGCTCGTCTGCGTCACCCGAAGGATTGCAGCTAACTTACGCGGTCCTGGTCGACCGACTTTTCCTGTTCGGCGAACCGCCGACCCCTCATTCGCCCTGATATCGACGTGTCATCGCGAGACCTGCTCCTCCGGAAAATCCAGGACCGCTCGGCAACGGTGGCCGTTGTCGGCCTCGGCTACGTCGGACTGCCCCTCGCCATGGAGTTCGCGAAGGCGGGCTTTCGTGTGATCGGCTTCGACGTGAGCCAGCGCGTGGTGGACTTGCTGAACAAGGGCGAGTCGCACATTCAGGACGTCCCCGCCGCGGACGTGGCAGATATGGTGTCGCGCGGCCGGTTCGTGGCCAGCACCGACGACGCGATCCTCGCCGACGCGGACGCGATCTCCATCGCCGTTCCGACGCCGCTGGGCAAGACGCGCGATCCGGACATGAGCTACGTCCAGGCCGCGGCCAGCACGGTGGCGAAGCACTCGCACGACGGCCTGCTCGTCGTCCTCGAGAGCACGACCTATCCCGGCACGACGCGCGAGGTCATCCAGCCCGCGTTCACCGACCGCGGGTGCGTCATCGGCAAGGACATCTTTCTCGCGTTCAGCCCGGAGCGCGTGGACCCCGGGAACCCGGTTTACCACACGAAGAACACGCCGAAGGTCGTCGGCGGCATCACCCCGGCCTGCACCGACGTGGCGGTGGCGCTCTACGAGAGTTGCATCGATACGGTGGTGCGCGTGTCGTCCACCGAGACGGCCGAGCTGGTGAAGCTGCTGGAGAACACGTTCCGCTCCGTCAACATCGCGATGGCCAACGAGATGGCGATCGTCTGCGACAAGCTGGGCGTGGACGTGTGGGAGGTGATCGACGCGGCCGCGACGAAGCCGTTCGGGTTCATGAAGTTCACGCCCGGGCCGGGCATCGGTGGCCACTGCATTCCTCTGGATCCGCACTACCTCGCGTGGAAGATGCGCGGTCTCAATTACAAGACGCGGTTCATCGACCTCGCCGGTGAAGTCAACACGGCGATGCCGGCGTACGTCGTGACCAAGGTGGCGCACGCGCTCAACGAGGAACGCAAGGCGGTGAACGGCAGCCGAGCGCTCATCGTCGGCGTCGCCTACAAGCGTGACATCGACGACGTCCGCGAGAGCCCCGCACTCGACGTCATCCGGCTGCTCGAGGCGGACGGCGCCGACGTGGTCTACCACGATCCGTACGTCTCGATGATCCGCGAGGACAATCATGAGTGGTACAGCGTGGAGCTCACCGCGCAGGAGCTGGCCCGCGCCGACGTGGTCGTGATCGTCACGGATCACAAGTCGATCGACTTCCAGCGCGTGGTGGACCATGCCTCGCTGGTGGTCGACACCCGCAACGCGACGGCGAAGACGATCCGGACGCAGGCGCGCATCGTGTCCCTCTCGGGATCCAGCGAGCACGCAGCGCGAAAGCCGGTGTGATGGGGCGGGCGGTGAGAGGGTAGGTGGGTAGGTGGGTAGGTTGTGAGGTGTCAAGGTGTGAACGTCTGGT
>JAJAYP010000027.1 GCA_026786185.1 Gemmatimonadaceae bacterium | reverse complement strand
TTCGCGGTCAGGCCGTCGTTGAATCCGTACACGACGTTGCGCAGGAATCCGCCTGCACCCGTCTTGTGCCAGGGCTCTCCAACCCGGCCAGCGATGCCGTTCAGCGTCGTGGCGTGCTCGGCCGACTCCCTGGCCAGTACCAATGCCTCGTCACGCCCAGCGACGCCGCGATCGGTCGTGCGGTGCATATCCAGATAGGCCTTGACCTCGCGACCTTCCTCGGCGAGCAGCATCGGGAGCAGAAACCCTGGTCCGAAGCGTCGGCCAAGAAAGGCGAGGAGGCGAGTCCGGGCCGTGGGCCGGTGCCTGCCCGGCGACCTGCCGTGCTGTGCCAGGAGCGCCGACCAGATCTCGAGGTGGCGGTCCTCGACATCGGCGAGCCGAAGGTAGATGTCACTTTTCGTCGCGTCGGCTTCCGACTCGGCCAGCACGCGATAGAGGAACGCGGCGTCCGCCTCGTCCTGCCAGTGATGATGGAACGAGTCGAGATCGGGAGCGCCGTCACGTGCGGTGGGAGCGGAGATCGTGGCCATGATTGAAATATAGAAGCGCCGGAAGGCCGGCGAAGCCGAGCCGACTGAATCGCGGCGAGACGGGCGCACCGGTCCGGACAACCCTTCGCCCCGTTCGATGTGTCTGACCGGGTAACCGACCCACCGCCCCCGAGGATTCCAATGAGACACATCCAGCTGCTGACCTTCGCCGCCACTGCGGCACTTGGCTCTCTCCCTGTCGCTGCGCAGGACGTGCGGATCATGCGCGCACCACGCGCGCGCGCCGAGGCCGGCTTTGACGGCGAAAACCGCGCGGCGCTCGGGGTGAGCACGACGGCGACCGGCACGCTTCGCGACACGCTCGGCCTGATGATCACGATGATCACGAAGGGCAGTCCGGCCGAGCGCGCAGGGCTGGAGGAGGGCAACAGGATTCAGGCGATCAACGGGGTGAACCTGCGCGCCAATGCGGCCGACATCGAGGATGCAGAGATGTCAGGCTCGCTGTCGCGCCGCCTGACTCGCGAATTGGGCAAGGCGAAGCCCGGGGACGACGTGGAGCTGCGTATCTACCGAGAGGGGAGGAGCCAGGCCGTTCGCGTGAAGACCGTGGACTCGGACTCGTTGTTCCGTCGTCGGGAGTCCGTGCGCTGGACGCAAGCCGACGCAGACGACCGCCCGACGCTCGGTGTGGGCATCCAGAGCAGCGGCAGCCGCCGCGACACCCTCGGTGTGCTGATCGTGTCGGTGGGGGACTCGACGCCGGCCGAGCGCGCGGGGCTGGAAGAAGGCAACAGGATCGCCGCGATCAACGGCGTCAATCTTCGAGTGGCGCGCGAGGATGCGGGCGATGACCATCTGAGCAGCGCGAAGGCCCAGCGTCTCCAGCGCGAGATCTCTCAGCTCAAGCCGGGCGGTGATGCGACGCTACGCATCTACTCCAACGGTCAGTTTCGCGAAGTCCGTGTACGGGTGGCGCGGGCGGGCGACATGCCACGACGCAATCGCACGTTCTTCGGCGGCATGGGCGGCATGCTCGCACCAATGCCGCCGATGCCCGCCATGCCGGCGATGCCGGCGATGCCTCCCACGCCGGCGACGCCGCGCGTGAGAGGATGGCCGATGGAGTCGATCCAGATGGAGATCGGACCGGCGATCGAGCAGGAGCTCCTCGAGGCCAGCGCACACCTCAAGCGTGTTCGCCCGCAGCTCGAGCAACTGCTGCGCGAGCTACCGGCGGCGCTGGAGAATGTCCGGTTACCCAGGATCACCGTCGACGTAGCGGCACCGCGCTCGACAACCGTCAGGATGTGAACGATCGCGCGCGCGGGCTGCGGTGTTTCAGAACTCGATCTGGGCCCCGAGCTCGACGACGCGATTTGGCGGGATCTGGAAGAACTCCGTGGCCGGGCGCGCGTTTCGCGACATGAGGGCGAAGAGTCGCTTTCGCCAGCGCGACATCTTCGCGCGGCCAGTGAGGACGAGCCGCTCGCGACCGAGGAAGTACGAGGTGTCCAGCGGCGGGAAGGCCACCCCTTTCGCCGCCGCTTCGGCAAGCACGCGGGGAATGTCGGGCGACTGCATGAATCCGTAGGCGGCCACCAGTCGGAAGAATCCCTGACCCATCGGCTCGAACACGAGCCGGTGCGCGTCCGGCACCTCGGGAATGCCCCGCGTCTGCACGCTCAGGAGCACCACCGTCTCGTGCAGCACCTTGTTGTGCTTGAGGTGGTGCAGCAGCACCACCGGCACTCCCTCGGGAGTGGACGTCATGAATACCGCTGTCCCGCGAACCCGGTGCGGCGGATTGCGCCCGATGCTCGCGAGAAAGGTGTCCAGCGGAAGCGCGTTTGCCGCCTGAATGGCTCCCAGCTCGGTGCGACCGCGCTTCCAGGTGCTCATCAGCGCGTAGACGACGGCGGCCATCACGAGCGGCACCCATCCGCCATGCTCGATCTTGACGACGTTCGCCACCAGGAACGACAAGTCGATGATCAGGAATGCGGCAGTGAGCGCGAGCACCTTCGGCAGCGACCAGTTCCAGCGCAGCCGCGCGACGACCGCGAAGAGCAGCGAGGTGATGGCCATCGTTCCCGTGACGGCAATGCCATACGCGGCACTGAGTGCGCTGGAGCTGCCGAACCAGAGCACCAGAATGAGGCACCCGATCATCAGTGCCTTGTTCACTTCGGGGATGTAGATCTGTCCAGCTTCCTGCTTCGATGTGTGGACGATCTGCATTCGCGGCGAGAAGCCCAGTTGAATGCTTTGCTGGGTGAGCGAGAACGCGCCCGAGATCAGCGCCTGCGATGCCACGATGGCCGCGGCGGTGGCGATGACGAGCAGTGGCCACTGGAACGAGGGTGGCGCGAGCAGATAGAACGGGTTGCTCGCGGCCGCCGGGTCGCGCAGCAGTAGCGCGCCTTGTCCGAAGTAGTTGAGGAGGAGAGCCGGAAGCGCGACAGCGAACCAGGCGATGCGGATCGGACGCTTTCCGAAGTGACCCATGTCGGCGTAGAGCGCTTCGCCGCCGGTCACGCAGAGCACGACGGCACCGAGCGTGAGAAATCCCGCCATGCCATGTTCGATGAAGAATCGCACCCCGTACCACGGATTCATCGCCGCGAGCACCCCGACGTTCTGCGAGATGGACCGTACCCCCAGCACCGCGATGGTGACGAACCACACCAGCATGGTGGGGCCGAACGCGGTGCCCACGCGCGCCGTCCCGAAGCGCTGCACCATGAACAATCCGAACAGGATGATCAGCGTGATCGGCACGACGATCCGGGCGAGCGCGGGCGCTCCGACTTCCAGTCCTTCCACCGCACCGAGGACGGAGATGGCGGGCGTGATGACGCCGTCGCCGTACAGGAGTGCCGCGCCGAACAGGCCGAGCGCGATGAGGACGAGCCGCCGTCGCTTGTCGTCTTGTCGCCGCTTCTGTTGCAGCAGCAGCGCGAGGAGAGCCATGATGCCGCCCTCGCCCCGATTGTCCGCGCGCAGGATGAAGACGATGTACTTGATGCTGACGACGAGAATCAGCGACCAGAGAATCAACGACAGGACGCCCAGGATGCTCGCCGGCGTCGGGAGTATTCCGTACTCCGCCTTGAAGCACTCGCGGAGCGCGTAGAGTGGGCTGGTGCCGATGTCGCCGTAGACGACGCCGAGCGCCGTGAGCGTCAGCAGGGCCAGCCGCTTCCCCTCTGCTGGCGCACGCGGGGCGGGCTCGATGGCATAACTTCCGGTTTCGACCGAAGACATATGGGACTGAAAGATGACGGGCCAGCGGCGTCCTGCCGGCGGCGCGACCCTGAACGAACGTGCTCCGGGCCGACCGCAACATACGTATCCGCACGGACGGGGGCAGCAACTGAGCTGCCCGCCCGGGGGCGTTTCCGGGTTAGAGCGCCCCCACCGTGAGGCCGAACACCACCTCTCGCGGTCGTCCCGGCTCGAAGGCGACGGCCGCGCCGTTGACCACGTCGGGATTCAGGAAGGCGGACCCGATGAAATGCCGCCCCGTGAGGTTGTTCACCGACACGAAACCTCGCAAACCGAGGCCTCGGCCGAACGCAAAGGGGTCATCGAAGGCCACTCGTGCGTCCACGAGCACGTGACCCGGCACCGCCACCGCGTTGGCGTCGTCCGCATAGTAGCGGCCGACCCCCGTGACGCCCGCCTCCAGCCGGAGCGGCAGGGCATGCGGGGCATAGGAAAGCGAACCGCCGTAGTGCAACGCAGGCACGCCCACGACGGTGTTGCCCGCGTAGTCGGCGAAGCGGCCGGGCGCGCCGTAGTGGACGGAGTCGACGGTATACGCGACGTAGCGATGCCGGTTGAGCGTCAGCGCGCCGCGCGCACCCAGGCCGGACCGCCCCGCGATCGCAAGCCCGAGCTCGGCGCCCTGGCGGCGCACACGTCCAGCCGTGAAGTAGAATCGGCCGCCGCGATAAGGAACGATTTCATTCCGCACCTCGGTATCGTAGAGCGCGATGTCGTAGCTGGCCGAGCGCAGCAGGGCGGTCTCCCCGCCGAACACGAGGCTGCGCTTGAGTCCGACCTCGTACGTCGTCGAATGAATCGGCTCCAGCAACGGATTCAGCGACGTCACTGTGTCCTGCCCGAACGTGCTCGCGGGATCCGTCTCGTTCCCCGCCGGGACCTCCACTCCACCGCCGACGTTCGCGTACAGCGAGTGGGTCATCCCCAGCTTCCAGATGGCGCCGACCTTGGGCGTGAATCGACGGAAGGTGCGCGACGCATCGAGCGTCGGCACCAGGAAGTCCTGATTCCGGTAGGTGATTGCATCCTGTCGCGCGCCTGCCGTCACGATGAGCCGCTCGCCGATCGCCAGCTGTTCCTCGACGAACGCGCCTGCGTTGTTCGCTGCCTCCCGCTTGTCGTTCCTGAGCGTGAGACCGCGTTGCCCGGCGGGGGTGAGACTGTAGAACAGAATCGCACCGTCCTGGAATGCCTCGTCCAGCCCGGCCGTGAACCGGCCACGAATCGTCGCGCCGATCGGATGCATCGCGCGATACACGAGGTTGCCACCGAGATGGACGCGCGAGAAGTCGCGAAACGTACCTCGCTCGGATCGCTGCAGCATTTTTGGCGCGACAAACAGCATCCCGCTCACGGTGCGCGCCGTGTCGAGACGATGTTGCAGCGTGGCCCCGATGCGCATCAGCCGATTGTGACGCCGTTCGTCGCGCGCGGCGTACGTCGCGTTCGCGAGCTCCGGTGCCGTGTCGGCCTGCGCACGCGTGAGCGGTCCCGGAATCTGGAATCGGTCATTGCCCCCCGCGACCAGCACCGCGAGCGAGGTGCGTTCGGTGAACGAGGTCGCGATGCCCGCAAGCACCGTGGTGCGATCGCTCTGCGAATGCGCGCGCCATCCAGCGATATGGGTGTTCGCGACGCCACCGTAGAGCGTTCCGCCGGCAACCGGTGCGGACACACGTCCGATCACGCGTCGCAGCCCGAAGCTTCCCGCCTGCGTCTGCACGCTGGCGCGTCCCGCACCCGCGGCCGGAATGGTGCGCAAGTCCAGTACGCCAGCTGCCGCGTTTCCATATAGCGCGGACGCGTTCGATCGCAGCACTTCCACCTGCTCCACGAGCGCCAGGTCCACGAGGTCGAGCGACGTGCGCCCGTCGGGCTCCGTCTCGGGAATCCCGTCGATGAGGATGCGGACGCCGCGTGTGGTTCCCGCGTTCGAGCGATCTCCTGCCCCCCGCGAGCCGAAGCCGCGAATGGAGATGCGGACGTCGCCGCCCCCCGAGCGTGATTGGGCCAGCACCCCGGGCACGAGCGCGAGCGCCTCGTCGAGACTGACGCCACGACGCGAGCGCAGCACATCGAAGCCGATGAGCGTCACCGCCAGCGGAACATCGAAAATGGAAACCGGCGTGCGCGACGCGGTCACGCTGAGCGGAGGAAGTGGCTGCACGCGAGCGGTGTCCTGGGCCGTCGCCAGGCCCGGCACGAGCATGCATACGCACCCGGCGAATATGCGGCGCTGTCGTGCCCTCGAGAAAACGCGCGGAATGGCGTCGTGTGGCGAGGAGTGCAATGCATGAGTATGCACCCGTGATGAATCAACCATGCGATGACCGGACGGATTCAGGCACATCGCTTGCTTTAGGTGTTGCCAAGGAAAGGACGGCACCTTCTTCCACTGAGGAAACGACATATGACAGACGATCTCGGAACGGACGGCCTGAAGAACCAGGTGAAGGGCGCGGCCAAGGAAGTCGGCGGCAAGGTGCAGAAGAACGTAGGCGATCTGACCGACAACCACAGCCAGGAGTTGAAGGGCAAGGCGCGTGAGTTGGAAGGGAAGGGTCAGCGCAAGGTCGGCGAGACCGAAAACAAGATCGATCGCAACACCTGATCGTCGCCTCGCGACGACCACGAGGGGGGGGCGGGGGGGCCCGCGCCCCCCCGGGGGGGGGGGGGCCCCCCCGGGGGGGGCGGGGGGGGGGGCTGGGCCGGGGGCCTGCCGGGGCGGCCCCCCGCGGCCGCCAGGGCCGTGCAGGTGGCCGACGACCAGGTGAACACATCGCGGCGCTTGCTGGATCTGG
>JAJAYP010000026.1 GCA_026786185.1 Gemmatimonadaceae bacterium | reverse complement strand
TTTTTAATCATACTGCAGTGTTTTTGTGTGTTGTTTTTGTGGCGGGTGCTGGTGGGCGGGCCCCGGTCTGCCGCAGTCCCACGATCAGCGCATGTGCGTCATCGACGCTCGTGACGCGCCCCGAAAGAGAAATTACTGCTTGATGATCTGTCCGCGAATCTCCCCGCCCGGGAACGACGCGTTGTGCACGTTCGCGTACGCGTTCCCGTTGTTGAGGAGCACCTTCAACGAATCGCCCGTGATGCTGCTGTTTCCGCTCACGATCGGAAAGGTGAGGTCGATCGTGCCCGACGTCACCGTACCCGTCTGCGTCGCTGATACGGTGTAGGGCACGACGATGGGGCCGGCGACGCCGCTTCCGCCGACGTGGAGGTGCGCGCCCGACGCCGGGGCGGTCAGGCCGGTGACGACGATCGTGTAGCTCAGCGAATTGCCGGTGAGGATGTATGTCGCGGTTCCTGTGGCGGCACTGGTGTTCGGATTCGGTCGCTCGTTGGCGCCATTCATCGCGGCGATGAACGTGGTGCTCGAGACGCCGGTGGAATCGCTGCACGCGAGGAACGCGGTGACGGCGGTGACGAGTATGGTGCTGGCGATGAAGTGTCGACGCATGGAATCTCCTTGAACGACGGTGGTCGAAAGCGTAGCGAGTCGGCTTCCCTGCTTCGCAAGGAGCGAGGCGCGACGAGCTGGCTTGCTAAGATGTTGCGCCAGAATCGCTTGTGAGTTCGTAACGGATTTCACTTCCGGCGCCCCACGTATCGGCGCGTGACGGGCTCGTAACGCTTCATTACGGCGATCGAGCCTGGCGACTATTGATCGGGTCTCGCGCTTCCGCCGTCCACCACATAGCGCCAGCTCCCATCGCGTTGCCGTTTCCAGACGGTGAGGTATTTCGAGAATCGCACGATCTGTCCGCCATCGTCGCGCCGGCCCGTAAACACGGCGTTCCCAACCGTGAATCCCATGTCGCCCGACTGCGCGACCTCCCCGGCCACGGGATGCCACACGAGTGCTCCGCTCGTACCCGCAAGACCGAACGATTCGCTGATCGCGCGCGGACCCGTGATGAACTCGCCCGGCGCGGAGAACATCTGCGCGCTCTCTGCGGCATAGTCACCGAAAGCGCGCCCCGTGCCGACGCGTCCGGCGAGCGAGGAGAACGCCATGTCGGACGTGCGGATCTGCTCCAGCGGTCCGCGGGTCCGCGCCATCAGCGTGTCGCGGACCACCGCGCTGGCCGCCACTGGTGGCAGGCTCAATGCGGCGGGCGGCGAACCATAGGTTTCAGCGTACGCGGCGATCCGCCAGCCGCCATCGTCACGTCGCCAGTAGGCGATGTACCGATCAATACGAATCGACGGCGCGCCTGTCGGGGGGGACGGCGTGCCATAGATCGTGTAGCCGTACGTGTACCCATTGCGCCCATCCGCGCTGACTTCGGCCCGCACCGGCTGCCATCGCACGGCGGACGCCACGTTCAGCGATTCGGCGCCCACGATCGCTTGCGCTGCGACGCGTCCGCGCACGATGGGCAGACCGCCGCGCAGATAGACGACATCTGCCGCGAGCGCACTTCCCAATCCGTTGGCGAGCCCCATTCGCGCCACGGAGTCCGCGCGACCCAGATCGGCGCGAAGCAGGGCGTCATGTGCCTCCTCGGACTCGGAGAGTGGCGCGAGCAGCGAGGCGCCGGCGAACGACGCACCCGGCGAGCGCACGCCACGATGACAGGCAGTCACGCTCAACGCAGTCAGGAGAACAGCCGGGAAGATCCGCACGCCCACGCTCCGTCGCGCCGGGTGATGGGGGCGGGTCGATCGCCCCCGCTCGTTCAGCATACTGCCGAACCATTCGCCACGCCACCTCGTCACCAGGAGCGGGCGCTGGATGTACATTGCGCCTCTGATACCCGGCAAGGATCCGGTCGGTCCGTGCGACCAGCGGACCGGGTCCGCTTCCCGACAGCGCACTCATCACTTGCTCGTGACGACACCACGAAAACGGCCTGCGCGGCGACGCGGGCGCGGCACCGGCACTACGCAGCTCACGTCGAGTTCGACGAGCCGCACGGCGTATGCCGAAACCAAGCGATGGCTCATCGCGCAGCACGGACCGGCGTGCGCGTACTGCGGGCGGCGCGTCGCCGCGGGCAGCGTGACACTCGATCACGTGGCTCCGCGCCGAGGGCAGAGCGCGTACGACCGGCGCGACAACCTCGTGCTCGCCTGTGAAGACTGCAACGGCGCGAAGGCCGACATGCCGATTCTCGCATTCCTGCTACGCAAGCGCGAGCGTGCCGCCGTCCTGCTCCGGTACGGCGCACATCTGAGCCCCATGCTCGTGGACCTCGTGCGCGGGCTCGTTCCCTCGACCGTCGACGGCGGGCGCGTCAAGGAATCGTTCGATGAACTTTTCGCGGACGACGACGAATCACCGTATCACGAATCGCCCTACCTCGACTGATCGCTCGGGTCCGGGGCGCCACGCTCGAAGTAGAAGGCCTCGACGAACCAGCGTCGGACGGCTCTCAGGTCCCGAGCCTCCGAGTTCGCCTCGGTGTAGACGCGCACGAGCAGGCCCTTCAACTGCACCATCGCCTCGATGGCCGGGAGGTCGAGCTCGCGCGCCTGGCGAGCATACTCGCGCACCGTCGATTCCACCGAGTCGTCGCTCGTCGCGGTGGTGAGAATGGCAAGCGTTCCCCCGGAGGGACGAGGCACGTCCTCGCGGGCCGATCGAATGCGCGGGACACGCGTGCGGGAGGAGCTGTCAGGCGTGGCGCTCGCCTCGCGTGTGCGTCCGCCAGCAGGTGAGCGATCGGTGGCGACGTCGGCATCGGTTATGACCGCTCGCGGCGCGCCTTCCTTCTTCTCTGCCCTGTCCGCAACGACGCGCGCGCGTCCGCACAGACGCTCGAGCTCCTCCTCGTTCACGGTCTGCCAGTTGTCGGGAATGGGCGCCAGCCGTCGCCTCACCGTCCCGCTCCCGAAGGCGAGCCATCCGTGTTCGAGGCCCGCCGACACGGCGAGTGCTTTCTGCGAGCTGCGTCGCACCTCGAAGACCTCCCACCGTGCACCGGTGGAATCCTCAAAGACTCTTGCCGTCACGGCACCACCGCGCAGGAATGAACGCTCCGGCGCACGATGCGCCCCGGAGGCGCGCCGCTTCGGCGCAAGGTCCGTTCCCGACGAGTCGAACCGCCACCGCCCTCATGTCACCGTCGACTTCCCGACCCCATGCAGAAAGGTCCCGGGCAACTGTGCCCGGGACCCGTTCTGCAGTCTTGCGTGGTTGATCAGGGTGCCGTCGAATCGTAGTAGCCGAAGTCGAGTCCCTCGAAGACGACATTCAAGTCGTACAGCGTGACACTCGCCTGGTACCCCATCCCGCTCGCGCACGGTGCACCCGCCGACGGCGAGATCTGGACGAAGTTCGTCCTGGGCGTGACGCAGACGGCGTATTCTCCCACCACGACATCAGAGAAGCGGAAGACACCGTTCACGTCGGTACTCACCGACTTGGCGATCGCGCCGTTGAGCATCAGCTGCACCGTCCAGCCAGCCAGACGCGGTTCGCCGGGATTCGGGACACCGCTCCAGTTCGCGTCGATGTAAACCGTTCCCGTGATGGCGGTACCCGTTGCATTGGGCGCCGGCACAGGAGCCGGGGCGGGCGCCGGCGGAGCTGAATCGACGGGCGGTGCCGGCGCAGGCGTCGGTGCCGGAGCGGGTGCGGGTGCGGGCGCCGGAGCCGGAGCCGGGGCCTTCACACACGCCTTGTCGAAGTGCTTCAGAACCCAGTCGAGGCTCTCGTGTCCGGTCCGAAGGCCCGGCTTCGAGCATTCATCCTTCGAGTTGTGGCTCAGCTTCTTCCCCTGCGCCGACGACACGTCGGCAAGCAGCGGGGTGGCGACGAGCGCCAGAATGACTATTGGAACACGCATGGCGTTCTCCTGTTGAACGGGGCACAATCCCTAGGTCTTGCGAGGGACAATATGGGAGCGCGCGCGTGCCCGTTCTGTGCCATGCGTCACGCAGCTAACTTATTGAGCTACAACGAGTTAAGTGCTATTTTGTTAGTCGCAAAGTGCCGTGTTTCTTGCATCGCGCACGACGAGCGTCAACCGCGTGCTGCACACGAAGGTGGCCCCGCTCGAGCGTGCACGCGGGGCCTGTAGCCGCGAGCCGGCGAGATCAGGCGCGCGATGGGCGCACCGCAGAAACGCCGACGCCGTGCAGGTCGCGAGACCATGCACGGGGTCGGCGTTCAAAAACAAAGCTCCCGCGAAGTATTGCCCCTCCAGGGGTCGAACCTGGACTCTTCTGCTCCAGAGGCAGACGTGTTGCCAGTTACACCAAGGGGCATCGCGATGCGCCGGATGATTACACTCATCTGCTCCGTCGACGCAAGGATGAAAATAGCGGGTGGCGGAACCGCCTTCAACCCCCGCGCCGTCGCGTCGGCCTCACTGGAGTTCTCCTGCCCACCACGATTCACCGCTCTCGCCGCGTGCGTCTCCCGCTCTCGATACGTACGCTCGTCGCGACGGTCGTCCTCACGATCGCTGCGGGATGTCGAGACGGGTTCAACGCCTTCGGATCCGGGACCCGTGCCCGCACGAACGCGGACCAGCTCCTCGGCTCACTCGCCGATCGACACACCGAGGTCGCCCGCAATCCCAAGTACGAGTACGCGCGAGTGAGGATGATGCGGGGCGCGCTCGCCCCGTCACGTGTATTCGACGACTCCACCGTCTGGACGAGCCTGTCGACCAATGTCCGGGTGCTGGAGACCTTCGGCTCGCTCGTCGATGGACGGTACCTGCTCGCTGCCCGCCCGAATCCGCCGGCGCCGAGTCGGCCCGCCGACGGCCGGCACCTTACCACGTTGTCGCGGTTGAACGACGGCGAGTACCAGTGGGAGGCCGCCGTCGATTTCGCGCTCGGCAGCGTACGACCAGCGGACGTCGCCTCGCTCGTCACGCGCATCCTCGCCAGCGGAGAGGGCCGCACCGCGCCGCTGCTCCGCGCGGAGCTCGCGTCGCTCTCGCCCCACGGCTCGGCCGCGCTGGGCACGCTCTTCACCCTCGACTCCCTCCATCCGGTCACGCTCGTCGACGGCAGCACGATCACCACACTCGGCGCATCGATTCATTCGGAGAATCTTCGCCGCCGGTTTCCCTCCTTTGCCGAGTACGTGCACAGGTATCTCGATCCGGCTCGCTATCGCTTCGTCCTCACCGACCGGGCCGGGACACCGTTTCTCGAGGTATCCCAGAAAGACCGCGTGATCGTGATTCGCCTGCGCACACTTCGCGGTCGTCTCGTGTCGCTGGGCGGACCGGCGCGTGCGCTGCCGGACTCGCTCCAGCTCCACGCCGACTTCAACGTGAAGGTGAAGATCTTCCGAGTGGGTTTCCACGAGCTCGTCATGGATTTCGTGAACGCGGCGCGCGGAGATGACGAGCGCACCTGGACGGTGACCGCTCGCAAGGAGCCGCGCTGGGACCTGCCCTTCATCACCGCGCGACTCCTTCGCGCTCCCCTCCGCCGACCGTTCACCGGCGAGGGATCGAGCTTCTCGATCGGAGTCCGCGCGGGAGAGAGCGGTGGGCCGACCCTCCTCCGGCGTCATTCGCGGTTGCCGGTACAGGAAAGCGCCATCCTGAATTTTCTCAACTCCCTCAGCGGTACAGCGATGGACGACTTCGGCAGCACCGTGCAGAAGGAGGAAAATGCCTGGCTTCGGGAGCTGTTCGTGGGCGTCCGTGACGACGCCCGCGCGGCGATCGCCCTCCCCTGAGACACCACACATGCGGGCGGTCGAGAGGGGGCACTCGACATGGCGCAGAGGTTGCTTCAGAAGATGCGCTGAATTGTGCCCATGGAGCCGGTGATGCAGAAACGCGTGACCGCCACGTATGAAGGCCAGCATGCCCGAGCCGTCACGGCGGGCGTCCCTTCCGGTGTTCGAGACGCCTTCGAGCAGCGTCTGAAGAACGACGGCATCCTCGGCGCCCTCGCATTCCTCAACGATCGCACGCGCTTCCGATTCACGGGATTGTACCGGCTCGCTCCGCCGGCGCTGCACAACGTGTCGCTGTTCGACCGTGAAAATCCGACGCTCAATGTGTCGGGCGCCGTGTGCGCGCTCGAGGAGTCCTACTGCTCCATCATTTGGACCTCGGGTGATCCGTTGGTTATCGCCGATTCGCGCGGCGATGCGCGAGTGGTGCAGCACTCGCGTCGCGACGCCATCCAGTCTTACGCCGGCGTCCCCGTCCGACCGCCCGGGGGGCGTTTGGTCGGGTCCCTCTGTCACTTCGACGGCCGTCCGCGACTGCTGCCCGCGAGCGAACTGGCTGTCCTCACATCGGTCGCACCCCTCCTCGCCGCCTGGCTCGTCGTCGACAGCTGACTCGTTGGAGTCGCGATCCCGTCAGGCTTTGCGCTGCAGCGCCTCGATGTTCGCGCGTACCATGATGCCGAACAGCTCGCGCGCCGACGCGGGGGAAATGCTGCGTGCCGCGGGGAGGACCCGCCCCCGGATCGGAGTGCCTTCGAGCAGCGAGCGCGCTCGCTGCGTCACGTACGTCGGTGCGTCCTGCGGAATGACGCTCAGGTCATCTCGCCCCACGACCAGGATGTTCAGGTTCTTCGCTCCCGCGGCACCCGCGAAGAATCGCTGCAGCATCTCGCCGAAGTCGACGTCCGCAACGACGGCGTACACGGGCCGTCGAAACAGCAGCGACCACTCGCCGCGCACGAGGTTGGGGCGTACCTCGATGACGCACACCTGCTTTCGCAACTCGCTCGCGAGCGCCGTTACCCATTCCCGGTGCGCCTCCGTGGTGACCACCAGGTCTGCGCGGCGAAGCGCCAACGGCGGCTTGGCGGCGGAACGCACTTCCTCCGCCAGCAGCGCCTCCGGCTCGAATCCGTAGTCGTCCGCGAGTTCCCGGCACAGCCCCGCTCCCTGGTCCGTCGTGGTGGTGATCACCGCCACCCGGAGCCGCAGCATCTCGGTACACCGCCGGAGCCACTCGTGCAGGTCGCCAGCCGGAATCTCGCGACTCAGCCCTTGCGCGAGCACATCGGCGAACCAGCCGGCCGGCAGACGCGGGACACCGTCTGCGCCGGACAGCCGAGATGCGACGTAGATCCCGCCGCGCTGCCGGAGCTCCACGAGCTTCTCGTCCGCGAGCGCGCGGTACGCCGCCAGCACGACGCGGTGATCGACCTCCATTTCCTGGGCGACATCACGTGCGCTCGGCAACCGATCGCCCGAAGTGAGCGCCGACGCCTGTAGCGCCCGCAAAATGCGGCCTCGGAGGAGATCGATGAGCTCGCTGAGTTCCGGTTTCAAATTGCTCGCATCTATTTGCTGTGCGTCGTAATTGCTTCACACAAGACAGTTTTCTTGCTCTGCTACACATTTTATGAGCACAGTGGCCCGCATGATGCAAGCCGCGAGGGTGCAATCAGTCGAAGAGATGCAGTCGTAGATGATTCGTGTGGATGCCGATCAATTCCCAGAGGTGCAGATCGATGTCGTCAGGCGAACGGGGTGGCGTTGATGTTGGGGGGACGCGCCTGACGGCCTCGATCGGGATCTCGACCGCGGACATCCGTCGTGCGCGGCCGCATCGGATTAGCCGATGAACACAAATAAAAACGCCGCGAGCACGAAGCTCTGCGGCGTCATATGTCTCTCCGGTTGGCCGAGCCATCCGGTCTTGCCACGCACACCGTCATTGGAACTCTCCGTCCTACCGAACGGCGGCGGGCAAATACCTGGATTGGCGAGAAGCATGCCAACCGTTTACGACATGGATGGAGCTGAGGGGGAGCGAACCCCTGACCTCTGCATTGCGAACGCAGCGCTCTCCCAGCTGAGCTACAGCCCCGCGCCGACTTCCGATCGCGAGACGTTTCGCTTCGTCGCGCATTTCAGTCGCCAGACAGCAACGGCCCCGCATTCGTGCGGGGCCGCCGTCACGGACACAATTCTAGCCGGCCACCCCACGCTGTCAACTAGACGGACCACCGCGCGAGAGGTAACACGCGGTCGTCTCGAGGTGGAACCGACGCCTTCCTTCGCCCGTTGAATATCTCTATGAAGCATCCGCTCGGTTCTCCGTACGTCCGCGACCAGATCTCCCTCCGCACGTTGCCGCTCAACGAGAAACGCCTGCAACCCGAAGGCGAATTCGTTCTCTACTGGATGCAGAGTACCCAGCGGCTCGAGGACAACTGGGGACTGCGACTCGCAACGATCGAAGCGGATCGAGTGGGAAAGCCGTTGCTGATCCATCAGGGGCTCGATCCGAGCTATGCCTATGCGTCGGCGCGCTTTCACACGTTCATCATGCAGGGTGCGCGCGAACTCGCGCTTCGCGCGGGGTCGCTGGGCCTGACGTATCGATTCGCCCTGCGTCGCCGACTGGATGATGATCGCCGAGTGCTCGACCGCCTCGCGGCTCGTGCGGCGCTGGTGGTAACCGATCTTTTTCCGACGGCCGGCGTCGCCGAACGGTCGCAGCGCTTCGCGAACCGGGTGAACTGTCGAGTGCTCGCCGTGGATTCAGTAGGCGTCGTCCCGGCTGCGTCGTTCCACAAGGAGGAGTACGCGGCTCGCACCATTCGTCCCAAGATCGCCAAGCTGGTCGATCTGTCCATCGAGCCGGTCGACGATCGTGCGCCCAAGCGGACCATGACGCCCTCGCTGCTCTCGTCGCTTGGCGTCGAGTGGCTGGACATCGTGAACTGCGACATCGCGGCGGAAGTGTCCCGCTGCGAGATCGATCACGACGTGCGCGCGGTGTCCACGCACGGTGGACTCTCCCACGCGCGCTCGAAGCTGGACGGGTTCGTCAGCGACGGCCTGCACGACTATTCCGAACGGCGGCGCAATCCATCTGACGATGGCGGGTCCAGCCGGCTCTCGCCGTACCTGCATTACGGGATGATTTCGCCACTCGACGTCGTGAGCGCCGTCCGCACCAACGCGCCAACCGAGCAGGGCGACGCCTTCCTGAACGAGATGCTGACGTGGCGCGAGCTGTCGCTCAACTTCTGTCTGCGCAATCCGAACCACGGCGCGCTGTCGGCGCTCCCGGACTGGGTGCAGCGATCAATGGATGCGCACGCTGGTGACGAGCGCGAAATCTTATACTCCCTCGACGAGCTGGATCGCGCAGCGACGCACGATCCGATCTGGAACGCCGGCCAGCGCGAGTTGCTGGAGACGGGACAGATGCACAACGTCGTGCGAATGCTCTGGGGCAAGTCGGTCATCACCTGGGCGCCCACCTATGCGGAGGCGCTCGCCTGGCTGCTTCACCTCAACAACAAGTACGGGCTGGACGGCCGCGACCCGAACAGTTTTGCCGGCATTCAATGGTGCTTCGGCAAGTTCGATCGCCCCTTCGCGTCTCGTCCTGTGTGGGGAACGATCCGTCCGATGTCGCTCGAGCGCGCCCATGCCAAGTACGAGGTAGCGGACTACATCTCGCGCTGGAGCCAGGACGTCAGCGAGCGGCAGCTCGAGTTGGTGTAGCGCGTAGCGGCGCTGGCGTCGCCAGCGC
>JAJAYP010000025.1 GCA_026786185.1 Gemmatimonadaceae bacterium | reverse complement strand
GGCCACGACCGCCGCCACCGCCCGCGCCACCACGACCGCCCGCACCGCCGCCGGAGCGCGCGCTCCCACCGCCACTCCGCGCGCTACCGCCGCCGCTGAATCCGCCGGGACGCGCACCGCCGCCCGAGGATCCCGCGCCGCCCGAACCACCAGACCCGCCCGCCGGGGCGCCTGCATTCGAATTGGATTCCATTTAGAACTCCAGCCCGCCTTCGCGAGCCCCGTCGGCCACCGCCTTCACGCGGCCGTGATACTGGTAACCACCACGGTCGAACACGACCTTCGAGATCCCCTTGTCCTTGGCGACCGCGGCGATCTGCTTCCCGACCTCGAGCGACTTCTCGGACTTCTTGCCTTCGCCGACCTTCGTGGACGTGACCGTCGCGAGCGTGCGCGCCGCGTCGTCGTCCACCAGCTGGGCGGTGATGTGCTTGAGCGAGCGATACACGACCAGCCGTGGACGCTCGGACGTCCCCTTCACGGCCTTGCGCACCCGGAGGTGACGTCGGACGCGCTTCTCGGCACGACTCTTCGGAATCTTGATGCCCATGATTACTTGCCTCCCGCCTTGCCGGCCTTACGGCGAACCTGCTCGCCCGCGTACTTGACGCCCTTCCCCTTGTATGGCTCCGGTGGACGCAGGCTGCGGATTTCCGCCGCCACCTGGCCCACCACTTCCTTGTTCGCGCCCTCGACGTTGATCTGCGTCGGGACCGGCGCGGTCAGCGTGATCCCCTTCGGCGCCTTGTACTCGATCACGTGCGAGTACCCGAGCGACAGCTGCAGCCCGTAAGGCCGCTTCTCCGCCTTGTACCCGACACCCACGAGCTCGAGCTGCTTCGCGAACCCCTTCGTCACCCCTTCCACCATGTTGGCGATGAGGGTGCGCGTGAGCCCGTGCAGCGACTTGTGATTCGGCTCGTCGTCGGGACGCTTCACGACGACCTGCCCATCTTCCTGCGACAGCAGCATTGCGGCGGGGACGGAGCGCGTCAGTTCGCCCTTCGGTCCCTTCACCGTGACGATGTTGCCATCCTGAATCGTGACCGTGACGCCCTTCGTGATGGCGATCGGTGCCTTGCCAATTCGTGACATGAGTGGCTCCTCCTACCAGACGCGGGCGAGAAGCTCGCCGCCCGTGCGCGCCTGACGCGCCTCACGGTCGGACATCAGCCCCTTCGACGTGGACAGGATCGCGATACCGAGTCCGTTGCGCACGCGCGGGATCTCGCTCACCCCGACGTACTTGCGGAGCCCGGGCGTGGAGACCTTCTCCAGCGCGCGGATGATGGGCTGCCCGCCCGCGGCGTACTTGAGCCGCACGCGCAGCAGGGTCTTCCCCTCCTCGTTCTCCACGGTCGTGTAATCCTGGATGAAGTCGTTCTCCTTCAGGATCCGGGCGACCTCGGTCTTCATCTTCGATACCGGCATGTCGACGCGGCGGTGCTTCGATCCGCAGGCGTTGCGGATCCGCGTCAGCATGTCGGCGATCGGATCGGTCATGCTCATCAGTGAAACCCCTGTCCTCTCGTATCCCGTGGGACGTGGAGGATTGAATGTGAAGTGCGGTTCAACGTGAACCGTGCTCCGTGATCCGTGATCCGTAACTGCTCGTTACGGTTCACCGTTCACGGTTCACGGTTCACCGTTCACCCGTCGATTACCAGCTCGCCTTTCTGACGCCCGGGATCATCCCGAACAGCGCGAGCTCGCGGAAGCAGATGCGGCAGAGTCCGAAGCGGCGCAGGAAGGCGCGCGAGCGCCCGCAACGTCCACAGCGATTCTTGACGCGGACCTGGAACTTCGGCTTCCGCTTGCTCTTCTCGATCATGGCCTTACGAGCCATCGCAGTCGTCTCTCTTCCTGAAGTGACCGGACACGCGCCGTGGGCGCGCACCCGGAGCGCGTATCTACAGGCGCGCGCCTGTCTTGTCGTTGCCGCGGAACGGCATCCCCAACTCCTTCAGCAGGGCGAACGTGAGGTCGTCGCCCGGTGCCGTCGTCACGAACGTGATGTCCATCCCGTGCGTCGTGTCGATCGAGTCGTAGTTGATCTCCGGAAAGATCAGCTGCTCCTTCACGCCGAGCGAGTAGTTGCCACGCCCGTCGAATGACTTGGTGCTCACCCCGCGAAAGTCACGCACGCGAGGCAGCGCGACCGTGACGAACCGGTCGAGGAACTCCCACATCCGCGCGCCGCGCAACGTCACCGACGCGCCGATCTCCTGGCCTTCACGCAGTCCGTAGTTGGCGATCGACTTCTTCGCCTTGCGCCGCACCGGCTGCTGCCCGGTGATCGTCGCCAGTTCCTCGACGATGTTGTCCAGGAACTTCGGCTGCTTGATCGCTTCACCCGCACCGACGTTGAGGACGATCTTCGTCATCGTCGGCACCTGATGCGGATTCGTCAGGCCGAACTGCTCCATCAGCTTGCCGCGCACGGTCTTCCGATAGAACTCACGCAGGCGCGGCGCCGGTACCGGCTTCCCGGCACCCGCGTGCGGACCGCGCGCGACCTTCGTGTCCGCGCCCTTCTTCTTCTTGCTCTCGCTCTTCGGGGCCTTCGGGCCCGGAGCGCCGGCACTCGGCTTCTTGTCCTTCGTCGCCATGATCTCGTCCTCTCTCGCCTAGCGCACGCGGGGAATCGCTTCCCCGCTCTTGACGCTCAGGCGCTCCTTGGTGCCGTCCGCATCGATGCGGCGGCGCGTACGCGTCGGCGCGTCACTCTTGGGATCCAGCAGCATCACGTTCGAGGAATGGATCGGCGCCGGAAAATCGACGATGCCGCCCTGGTCCTCGGGACCCTTCGCCTTGCGATGGCGCTTCACGATGTTCGCGCCCTCGACGACGACACGGCCCGTCTTCCGGTACACCCGGATGACCTTCCCCACATGTCCCTTGTCGTCACCGCGCACGACCTTCACCGTGTCGCCCGTCGTGACGTGCAGCTTGACACGCTCCGAGTTCTGCGCATGCCGCTTCTGGCCCTTGCTCCGGGCGCGGTCGGTCTTCTTGTACTTGAGAATGCGCATCCTACAACACCTCGGGCGCGAGCGAGACGATCTTCATGTACTTCTTCTCGCGCAGTTCGCGGGCGACCGGGCCGAAGATACGCGTCGCCCTCGGTTCGCCCGCATCATTGATGATCACGACGGCGTTCTCGTCAAAGCGGATGTAGCTGCCGTCCTTCCGCCGCGTCTCCTTCACCGTGCGCACGACGACCGCCTTCGCGACCTCGCTCTTCTTCACCGTTCCGTTCGGGAGCGCGTTCTTCACGGCCACGACGACGATGTCGCCGAGGCCGGCATAGCGCCGGCGCGTTCCGCCGAGGACGCGGATCACGAGCGCCGTCTTGGCTCCCGAATTGTCCGCGACCTTCACCATCGATTCCTGCTGGATCATGGTCGGTCTCCCTTACCGTGCGCGATCGAGAATCTCGACCAGCCGCCACCGCTTGTCCTTCGACAGCGGCCTCGTCTCGACGATGCGCACGGTGTCGCCGACCTTCGCCGAGTTCTCCTCGTCGTGGGCCTTCAGACGCTTCGTGCGCGTCACCATCTTGCCATAGACGGGGTGCGGCACGCGACGCTCGATCGCGACGACCACCGTCTTCTCCATCTTGTCGCTCACCACGAGGCCGGTGCGCGACTTGCGCGCGTTCCGCTCGGTTGCCTGCTCGTTGGTCATTTCAGCCATGGTCATTCCCCCGCGCTCAGCGCGCGCTCTCGAGCTGGCGCTCGCGCAGGATGGTCTTGAGGCGTGCGATGTCCTTGCGGATCCAGCGCAGCCGGAGCGGGTCCTGGAGTGGTTCGGTCGCGGCGCGGAAGTTCAGGCGGAAACGCTCTTCCTCGAGCTCCGCGATGCGCGACGTGATCTCCTCGACCTTCAGCTCGCGAATGTCGTCAGCTCGCATCGGTATGCGCCTCCTCGCGCACGACGAACTTGGTCTTCACCGGCATCTTCGCCGACGCGAGTGCCATCGCCTTCTGCGCGATCTCCGGGCTCACTCCCTCGAGCTCGAACATCACGCGGCCCGGCTTCACCACCGCCACCCACATCTCGGGCGATCCCTTGCCCTTTCCCATGCGGGTCTCGGCCGGCTTCTTCGTGATCGGCTTGTCCGGAAAGATGCGGATCCACACCTTCCCGCCACGCTTGATGTGCCGGGTCAACGCCACACGCGCCGCCTCGATCTGCCGGCTGGTCACCCAGCCCGGCTCGAGCGCCTGCAACCCGTAGGTGCCGAACGCCACCGTGTTCCCACGCTGGCTCAGCCCCTTCATCCGGCCCTTGAACATCTTGCGGAACTTCACGCGCTTCGGACTCAGCATCGCTATGCTCCTTACTGACCCGACGAATACGTGGCGCCCTGCCGGGCCGCCACCACTTCGCCCTTGAAGATCCAGACCTTCACGCCGATCGTGCCGTACGTCGTCTTCGCCGTCGAGATGGCATAGTCGATGTCGGCGCGCAGCGTGTGCAGCGGCACTCGGCCCTCATGGTACCCCTCGACGCGCGCGATCTCGGCCCCGCCAAGACGACCACCCGCCTTCACCTTGATGCCGGCGGCGCCCATCCGCATCGTGCTCTGCACCGCACGCTTCATCGCGCGGCGGAACGAGATGCGCTGCGCGAGCTGCGCGGCGATGTTGTCCGCCACCAGCTGGGCATCGAGCTCGGGACGCTTGATCTCCTCGACGTTGATGCCGACTTCCTTGCCCGTCAGATGCGCCAGCTCGTCGCGCAGCTTGTCCACCTCGGCACCCTTCTTCCCGATCACGACGCCGGGACGACCCGTGTGGAGCGTCACCACGACCTTGCCCGGCTTGCGCTCGATGACGATGTTCGCGATCGCCGCATGTCCGAGGCGCGCCTTCAGGTACTTGCGCAGCAGCTCGTCCTCGCGCAGCAGCGCCGGCAGCTCACGGCCGGCGTAGTAGCGCGAGTTCCACTGCTTGCTGATCCCGAGGCGAAAGCCGATCGGATTGGTCTTCTGTCCCATTATCGCCCGTTCCTCTCGGCGACCACGATTTCCACGTGGCTCGTCCGCTTCTGAATCGGAGTCGCGCGCCCCTGTGCGGCCGGCATGAACCGCTTGAGCTTCGGCCCCTCGTTGATCACCGCGTGCTTGATGTACAGCGCATCCACGTCGAGCGACGCATTGGTCGCCCGCGCCGCCTGCTCCGCATTCGCCACCGCGGACTTGAGCGTCTTCGAGATCTGCTTCGCTGCGTGCTTCTTCGAGAAGGTCAGCAGCGCGAGCGCCTCATTGACGTCCTTGCCGCGGATCTGGTCGATCACCAGGCGCATCTTGTATGGCGACTGCCGCGTGCCACGCATCAGCGCGCGCGCCTCGGTCGCCGGAGCTCCTGCGACCGCCGCACGCTTGGTCGCCGCACGCCTGACGGGAGCCGTCTTCGCAACGGACTTCTTCGCTGCGGGCATGGGCTACTTGCCTCCCGGCTTCGGTGCGCCAGCCTTCTTGTCGACCGGCTTGCCACCCGTGTGACCGCGGAACAGCCGCGTCGGCGCGAACTCGCCGAGCTTGTGTCCCACCATGTTCTCGGTCACGTAGACCGGAATGAACTTGTTGCCGTTGTGCACGGCGAACGTGTGACCGACGAAGTCCGGGAGCACCGTGCTCGCACGCGACCAGGTCTTGATCACCTTCTTCGAGCCCGCGCTGTTCTGCGTCTCGACCTTCTTCACGAGGGCCTCCTGAACGAATGGGCCCTTCTTTACGCTTCTCGCCATGGTCGGTTATCCCGGATTACTGCGTGGCCTTACCGCGCTTCCGTCCGCGGACGATCATCCGCTGCGACGGCTTCTTCTTGTTGCGCGTCTTCACGCCTTCCTTCTTGCCCCACGGGCTGACGACGTTCCGTCCGCCACGCGTTCTCCCGCCGTGCGGATGATCGACGGGGTTCATCACCTCGCCGCGCACCTTCGGGCGCTGCCCCATCCAGCGGCTCTTGCCCGCCTTGCCCCACGATTCCAGCTCGTGCTCCGCATTGCCCACCTCGCCGATCGTCGCCTGACAGCGGTGATGAACCAACCGCACTTCCGAGCTCGGCATCCGGAGCGTGACATAATCACCCTCCTTCGCCATCACCTGGGCCGACATGCCGGCCGACCGCCAGACTTGCGCGCCCTTGCCGAGCTTGAGCTCGATGCAATGCACGTCCGTACCGAGCGGGATCTCGCCCAGCGGCAACGCATTCCCGAGACGCACGTCCGTCCCGGGTCCGGAGGCGATCACGTCGCCGACCTTGAGCCCCTTCGGATGGATGATGTAGCGCTTCTCCCCATCCTCGTACTGCACGAGCGCGATGCGCGCCGAACGGTTCGGATCGTACTCGATCTCGCGCACCGTCGCCGCGTCGCCTGGACGATTGCGCTTGAAATCGATGATCCGGTACTTCCGCTTGTGCCCACCACCGATGCGGCGCATCGAGATGTGCCCGTGATTGTCACGCCCGCCGCTCTTCTTGATCGGCTCGAGCAGCGACTTCTCGGGCGTGGTGCGCGTGATCTCGCTGAAATCGGCGACCGAGCGGAACCGGCTGCTCTTGGTGACCGGCTTGAATTGACGAATTGGCATATGCGCTTAGCCCTCGAAGATCTCGATCTTGTCGCCGTCCGCGAGCTTGACGATCGCCCGCTTCCAGTGCGGCTTGCGCCCGATGCTCTTCCCCACACGCTTCTCCTTCCCGCGGTGGTTCGAAGTCCAGACGCCGGTCACCTTGACGCCGAACAGCGTCTGGATGGCTTGGCGAATCTCCGGCTTGTTGGCGTCGGGATGCACCTCGAAGTGGTACTCCCCGCGGTCCTGATACGCGACCGAGCTCGCTTCCGTGATGAGCGGCCGCACGATCGTGCGATGAAGCGTCGGCATCGGCTACTTCTCCTTCTTCTTCGTGGACTTCTTCGCGGCCGCCTTCCTGGCCGCCGACTTCTTCGCGACGGGCGCCTTCTTGGCGGCTGCCTTCGGCGCTGACTTCTTCGCCGACTTCTTCGCCGCCTTCGCCTCGGTCTTCTCCGCGCGCTTCGCCACCTTGCGAGCCGACTTCGCCGTGTCCGCCTCGGCACGCGCCTTCTTCGCCACGCGCGCCGGAGCGTCCTCGGTGATCGGATCGAGCGTCTGGCCGATCGCGCCGGCCTCGACGAGCAGGATGTCCGACCAGAGAATGTGATACGTCGAGCTGTCCGTGTACGGCATCACGTGCACGTTCGGCACGTTGCGGCCGCTCAGGAAGACGTTCGGCTTCACGCCGTCCGTCAGCACGAGCACCTTCTTGTCCGCCACGTCGAGCCGGCCGATCAGGTTGATGATCGACGCCGTCTTCGGCGTATCGAAGTTGAAGGAGTCGATCACGTAGATCGCCCCTTCATTGGCGCGCGCATTGAGCGCGCTCTTCTTCGCCAGGGCGCGGACCTGGCGCGGCACGTACTCGTCGTAGGGACGCGGCGTCGGACCGAAGACCGTGCCACCACCCACGAAATGCGGAGCGCGTATCGAACCCTGTCGCGCACGACCGGTGCCCTTCTGCTTCCACGGCTTCTGATTGCCACCGACCACGTACTTGCGGATCTTCGTCGAGGCGTTGCCCTGACGCTGGTTGGCCATGAAGGCCTTCACCGCCTGGTGCATCACCGGCATGTTGATCGTGCCGTCGAACGTCGCTTCCGGCAGCTGCACCTTGTCGGTGCGCGCCGTGCCGAGCGCCGTGAACGTGGACACGTTGCGATTCTGTTTGTCAGGCATCGGTTACCCCTGCTTCCGGACGACGACGATCCCGTTCTTCGGGCCGGCGACAGCGCCGCGGACGTAGATCAGATTGCGCTCGGCATCCACCTTCTCGACCCGGAGGCCGATCTGCGTGTGCCGCTCGGCGCCATAATGGCCCGGCATCTTCTTGCCCTTGATGACGCGCGACGGATCGGTGCCCGGTCCGATGGATCCCGGCCGCCGATGCTTCGTGTTGCCGTGGGTGTTGGGGCCGCCGGCGAAGCTCCAGCGCTTCACGACACCCTGAAATCCGCGGCCCTTCGTCGTCCCGGTGACCTTCACGGTCTCACCGACCGCGAAGATGTCGACCTTCACTGAATCGCCGACGTTGTACGTCGGGACTTCCGCCTTGGCGTTGCCCTTCTCGTCGAGACGGATGCTGCGAATCACGCGAGGTGCGGCATCGAGCCCCGCCTTCTTCGCATGTCCGAGCTCGGCGCGCGTCGCGCGACGCCCGCGCGGCGTACGCTCGCCCTTCGCCGACTCGCGCGCCGTGCGCTGCGAGCCGAGTCCACCGAGCTGCACGGACTTCAGCCGCGACGTGCTCGTGACCGCGAGAACCGAATTTGGCTCGGCCTCGATCACGGTGCACGGGATCTGCTGCCCCGCTTCGTTGAACAGTTGGGTCATCCCCAACTTCTTGCCAATGATGCCGATCATGCATTCCTCAACACTGAGTCACTGGCAGTGTCGCCAGTTGGACTGTGAACTCGCCGGAGCGAAGTCTGGGGCGGAGTTCCGCTTGATACTGACAACTGTAGGTCTGTAGGTCTGTAGGTCTGTAGGTCTGTTGACCTACCCACCTACCCACCTACTGAACCTTGATCTCCACATCCACACCCGCCGGCAGGTCCAGCTTGGTCAACGCATCGACCGTCTGCGCCCGGCTGTCGAGGATGTCGATCACTCGCTTGTGTGTCTTCAACTCGAACTGCTCGCGCGACTTCTTGTCGACGTGCGGCGAGCGGAGCACCGTCCACCGCTGCGTTTTTGTCGGCAGCGGAATCGGACCCGACACCTGGGCGCCGGTCTTCTCAGCCGTGCGGACGATGTCGGCCGACGCCTGATCGATGATCGCGTGATCGAAGGCCTTGAGACGGATGCGGATTCTGCCTGCCATTGGATATACCGAGAGAAAGTCTGACTTCTTACTTCAGGATCTTCGCCACCACGCCGGCGCCCACCGTCCGGCCGCCCTCGCGGATCGCGAACCGGAGCCCCTCGTCCATCGCGATCGGCGTGATCAGCTCGATCGTCATCTGCACGTTGTCCCCCGGCATCACCATCTCCATCCCCTCCGGCAACTCGCACGACCCCGTCACGTCCGTCGTCCGGAAGTAGAACTGCGGCCGGTACCCCTTGAAGAACGGCGTATGCCGCCCCCCCTCCTCCTTCGTCAACACGTACACCTCGGCCGTGAACTTCGTGTGCGGCGTGATCGAGCCCGGCTTCGCCAGCACCATCCCCCGCTCGATGTCCTCCTTGTTCACCCCGCGCAGCAGCAACCCGACGTTGTCCCCCGCCCGCCCCTCATCGAGCAGCTTCCGGAACATCTCCACGCCCGTCACCACCGTCTTCTTGTCCGAGTTGAACCCCACGAGCGCCACTTCCTCCTGCACCTTCACGATCCCGCGCTCGATGCGGCCCGTCGCCACCGTCCCGCGCCCCGTGATCGAGAACACGTCCTCGACCGGCATCAGGAACGGCTTGTCGATCTCCCGCTTCGGCTCCGGAATGTACGAGTCCAACGCATCCATCAACTCGCCGATCTTCTGCCCGTACTCCGAGTTCGGATCCTTCGACTCCAGCGCCTTCAGCGCCGACCCCTTGATGATCGGCGTGTCGTCCCCAGGGAAGTTGTACGCGCTCAACAGCTCGCGAATCTCCAGCTCCACCAGCTCCACCAGCTCCGGATCGTCCACCATGTCGATCTTGTTCATGAACACCAGCACGTACGGCACGTTCACCTGCCGCGCCAACAGGATGTGCTCCCGCGTCTGCGGCATCGGACCGTCCGCCGCCGACACCACCAGGATCGCGCCATCCATCTGCGCCGCCCCCGTGATCATGTTCTTCACGTAATCCGCATGCCCCGGGCAGTCCACGTGCGCATAGTGCCGCTTCGTCGACTCGTACTCCACGTGCGCCGTCGCAATCGTGATCCCGCGCGCCTTCTCCTCCGGCGCCTTGTCGATCTGGTCGAACGCCACCGACTGCGCCAACCCCTTCGCCGCCTGTATCGACGTGATCGCCGCGGTCAACGTCGTCTTCCCATGATCGACGTGCCCAATCGTCCCCACGTTCACATGCGGCTTCGTCCGCTCAAACTTTGCCTTGCCCATGATCC
>JAJAYP010000024.1 GCA_026786185.1 Gemmatimonadaceae bacterium | reverse complement strand
GGGCTCGGCTACGCGCTGTTCGAGGAGCGCGTCATCGATGAGCGGCTCGGACTTCCACTCAATCCGACGTCCCACGACTACAAGATTCCAACGGTCGGCGACATTCCTCCCATCGACGCGTTCTTCGTGCGCAGCGCCGACGTCGTGGCGAACCACACCGGCGCGCGAGGGATCGCCGAGGCGCCGATCATCCCGACGGCCCCCGCGATCGCGAATGCGGTGGCCGATGCGCTCGGGGTGGAGATAGTCGAGATACCGATGACGCCGTGGCGAGTGCTGGCGGCGATGGACGGTGCGAGATGAGCGCCAGTTCTGAGCTTACGCCGCACGCCGCACGCCGCACGCCGTACGCCGTACGCCGTACGCCGTATGCCAACGGCCCCTGCCGTACGGAGAAAGGCGTACGGCGCGTCGGGCGGCGATGGGCGTGAGGCGGGCGGCGGGTAATTCGGAACTGGGGTTCGGTTTGGTGACAGCGTTAGTGCCAACCCGTCGCACCATCCAACCGCCCCTTCCGAATTCCCCCCTCACGTCGTACGCCGCGCCGCCTCACGTCGCGCCGCACGCCGCAGCCTCTTTGCCGCACGCCAAAGCCGTTCGCCAAAGCCGTCACCCTTCGCCGCGCGTAGGTCCTACCCCCTCCACGGCGCCGCCGCCCCTGCCTTCCGCTTGAGGTCGGGATTCTCGCGGTACAGTGTCACCGTTCGCCCGATCGTCTGCACGATGTCGGCACCCATGCGGTCCGCGAGCTGGCGGGCGGCGTCCTTCGCCGAGACTTCGGTGGTCTTCGCCAGCGCGACCTTCACGAGCTCTCGCGTGCGCAGTGCGTCGTCGAGCGTCTGGACGAGCGGGTCGGTCAGGCCCTGATGCCCCACGTGCACGAGCGGCGTGAGGTGGTGCGCCTCGGCGCGCAGTTCAGCGCGTTCCCTGGACGAGAGTGTCATTCGCGGCGGCGCCGTGCGTGAGGAGAAAGAGCGGGTACGGATTGATCGGCTCGCCATCCCAGTACTTTCCGTCGGCCGGCATCCGCATCACCTGGAAGTGCAGGTGCGGCGTGTCTCTCGGCGCGTTGCCAGTGGTGCCCACGAATCCGAGGGTGTCGCCGCGCGCGACGACGAGCCCGTCGACGACGCCCTCCTGGTACGCATCGAGATGCGCATAGTAATACACGATGCGGCCCTGCGGGTCGGTCGCGTAGATCGTGTTCCCGCCGAGGGCGTTGGTCTTCACGCGCAGGATGCGGCCGCTGTCCGCGGCGAGCACCGGCGTGCCGCGCGGTGCGAGGATGTCGAGCGCACGATGTACCCGGCCGCCGTCGCGCCCTTCGTCGAACGTGTCCTGGAGCTGCAACGCCGATTTGCCCGCCACGGGAATCTCGAGCGCGCGGGCGAACAGGTAGCTCACCGCTTCGTCTCCCGACACCGACGATCGGCCGAGCGTGGGCGCCCCGGCGCGCACCACGCGTGGCGCCGATCGTGACGGCACGGGAGAGGCGAGCGGTGCGGCGAGTTGGCGCGAACACGCCGAAAGAGCGAGCGCCGCGAGAAGTCCGAGTGAGGTACGCATCGATATGCGGACGAAGCGACACGCCTCACGTAACGAACGCAGGGTCGTCATGGCGCGAGCAGCACCTTTCCGGTCGTCTCGCGAGCTTCGAGGGCGCGATGTGCATCCGCAGCGCGCGCGAGCGGGAGCTCGCGGTCCAGGCGCAGGCGGAGTGAGCCGTCGTGCACCCACGCCAGCACGTCACCGGCGCGCCAGCGGAGGTCGGCCGGTGTCGCCACGTAGCTGGTCAGCGTCGGGCGCGTGAGAAAGAGCGAACCCTTCTGGCTGAGCAGCTGCGGGTCGATCGGCTGGACCGGTCCGCTGCTCTGCCCGAAGAGCACCATCATGCCACGTGGCGCCAGGCAGTCGAGACCCTTGAGAAACGTCGTCGCGCCGACGGAGTCGTAGACCACCTGCACGCCCACGCCCCCGGTGATCCGCTTCACCTCCGTCACGAAGTCCTGCCTGGTGTACAGAATCGTCTCGTTGGCACCGGCCTCGGTCGCGAGTGTCGCCTTCTCGGCGGTGGACACCGTTCCGATCACGAACGCCCCATGCCGCCGGGCGATCTGGCAGAGCAACAACCCTACCCCGCCGGCCGCCGCGTGCACGAGGCAGCAGTCACCCGCCTGGAGCGTGTGCGTGGACGCGGCCAGGTAGTGCGCGGTCATCCCCTGAAGCAGCGCCGCTGCGCCATCGCGCATGCTCATTCCACCAGGCAACGGCACGAGCCGATCGGCGCGCGCGAGCGCAAGCTCCGCGTAGGCGCCGACGAAGTTCTGCGACGCGACCCGGTCTCCGACGGCCACCGCCGTGACATCGTCGCCGACCGCGACGACGACGCCCGCCCCTTCAGTCCCCGGCGTGTATGGCAGCGAGGCCGAATACTGGCCTCGCCGAAAGTAGATATCGATGAAGTTGACGCCGATCGACTCCATGCGGACAAGCGCGTGTCCGGGCCCGGCGAGGGGATCGGGAACCGTCTCGAGCGTCAGCACCTCGGGGCCGCCGTGCGCGCGAACGACGATGGCCTTCACCGTTCCACACCGGGCAACGGGATGCGCTCCCATCCCTTCGGCGCAAATGCATATCCCAGGAGTCCGCCGATGAGCGCATTCACGATGATCGTTCCGATGAGATGCGTGTAGATCAGCGCGAGAACCGACGTCACATGCCATGGCGAAGCCGAGCGGAGGAAGAGAGGCATGCCGGGAAGATGCTCGCAACCCGCCAACGCGCCATATCCGATTGACGCCCCGCTACACATGGCGACACGACGGCGGCCGGCGCATCTTTCCGCTCATGCCAACATCAACCGCCCGTCGACTGCTCGCCGCCCTCATTTTCGCTGCGACACCCTGCTCCGTCTACGCGCAGGCACGCGCGATTCAGGCACCCGATCCGCGTCGCGCGCCCACCGCGAAGCCCCCAATCCACGCGAAGCACTGGCTCGCGATCACCGGCAAACCGCTGTCGGCCACCGCCGGATCGCTCATCTTCGCCAAAGGGGGGAATGCCGTCGACGCAGCCGCCGCGATGCTCGCCGCCGGGTGCACGATGTGGGATACGCTCTCGTGCGGCGGAGAGACGCAGGCGCTCATCTACAATCCGCGCCTGAAGAAGGTGATCGGCATCAACGCGCTCGGTGTCGCGCCGTCTGGCGCCACCGCGGCGTATTACGCGAGCCGTGGACTGAAGCACCCGCCCGAGTACGGTCCGCTCGCCGCCGTCACCCCCGGCACCATCGGCGGACTGCTGACGATGCTCGCCGAGTACGGCACGCTCTCGCTCGGCGAGGTGCTCGCACCGGCGATCGACATGGCGGACGGCTTCCCGATCGAGGCGCAACTCGCGAACACGATCGAACGGCAGAAGGGATGGATCAAGCAGTGGAAGTACGCGCCGGCCATCATGCTCACGCATCCAGGCGCCGTGCGCGAAGCGCCCGAGCCCGGGGAACTCTTCGTCCAGCGGGACCTCGCGACGACGTGGCGCAAGCTCGTGGACGCGGAGCGCCAGGCGCGGCGCGGCGGCAAGTCGCGGAAGGCGGCCATCTACGCCGCCTATGATCGCTTCTATCGCGGCGACATCGCGCGTGAGCTCGTCCGCGGCGCTCGGGAAGATGGCGCGCTGTTCACGATGCGGGACCTCGCCGACTACAAGGTTCGCATCGAGGAACCGGTGCGCACCACGTACAAGGGAATCGACGTGTACAAGCTGGCGTTCTGGCAACAGGGACCTGCCATGCTCCAGGCGCTGAACATCCTGGAGACCGTCGACCTGAAGAGCATGGGCTACAACTCCCCGGCGTACATGCACACCGTCTATCAGGCGATGAGTCTCGCCTTCGCCGACCGCGACTTCTACTACGGCGATCCCTACTTCCCGCCGGAGGAGCCGGTGAAGGGATTGTTGTCCAAGGAATACGCGCGCGACCGGGCGAAGCTGATCGATCCGGCGCGCAACGATGCCACGATCAAGCCGGGGGATCCGTATCCCTACCAGGGCGGCACCAATCCCTTCGCCTCGCTGCTCGCGAACTGGAAGACGAGCGACTTCGCGCCAGTGGACTCCCAGCCGAAGAGCGGACAGCAGGATCGAGTCATCCCGATCGCGCCATCCGCACCGGAACCGTCGGATGCTTCGAGTCGCGACTCGGCGTTCACCGAATCCTTCTACGCGGGCACCACATCGATCGAGGCGGCCGATGCCGAAGGATGGGTGGTGTCGATCACGCCGAGTGGCGGGTGGGTGCCGGCCGTCATCGCGGGTCGCACCGGCATCGGGCTGAGCCAGCGTGCGCAGAGTTTCGTCACCGACGCGAAGGACGGACCGTTCAACGTCATCGAGCCAGGCAAGCGTCCGCGCGTCACGCTCACCCCGACGCTCGCGTTGAAGGACGGACTCCCCTTCCTGTCGTTCGCCGTGCAGGGCGGCGACTCGCAGGACCAGAATCTCCTCCAGTTCTTCCTCAACGTCGTCGAGTTCGGAATGACGGTGCAGCAGGCCGTGGAAGCTCCCAATCTCAACAGCTTCCAGATGCGCTCGTCGTTTGGTGCGCACGAAGCGCGTCCGGGACGCATGGTGGTGGCGACGTCGCTACCGGACGACACACGCTCGGCGCTCCGTCGCATGGGCTACACGCTCGAGTTCGAGGAGCGGACGTCGGGTCCCATCACCGCCATCTGGTTCGACCGTGCGCATCGCACGATGTGGGGCGGAGCGAGCAACCACGGGGAGGACTACGGCATCGGCTGGTAGCTCCCGGAAGGACGACGGCATCGGCTGTAGCTCCGCGGCGGAGCCGATGGCTAGCCGCCGAGCTCCGACTGCGGAGGGAATCCGTGCTGCTTCCGTCCCACGTCTCCCTCGTGCTTCGACGTGGTCTTGTACAGCTCGAACCGTCCATCCACGGCCAGCGGAGCATACGACGCCCGCAGGCGCTCGAGCTCGAGCGGTCCCTGGGGGCGAAACCCGCGCGCGACGCCGAGATTCTGTCGCAACACTTTCAGCGAATCGATTCCGGTGACGGTCACCGCGACGGGAAGGCTCATCGCGTAGCGCAGCGCGTCGGCCGCCGGCACGAGTCGCTTCTTCACCGCACCGCCATCGCCGCCGAACGTCTTCATCCCGATCACGGCGATTCCCTGCCGCGTCGCCTCGGGGATGACCTGCTGCTCGAAGCTGCGAAAGGATGCGTCGAAGCAGCTGAGCGGCATCTGGCAACTGTCGAACGGATAGCCGTACGAGAGCATCCGCAGGTGCAGGGCCGGATCCTTGTGCCCCGTGAAGCCGACGAAGCGCACGAGTCCCTTCTGCTTCGCACGGTCGAGAGCCTCCATGACGCCTCCCCGCATGAAGTGGCGTTCCGGGTCTCCCGCGTACGCGACTTCGTGGACCTGCCACAGGTCCAGATAGTCCGTCTTCAACCGCCGCAGCGAGTCCTCGAGCTGTCGCATCGCCACCTTCGCGTCCCGGCCATGCGTGCACACCTTCGACATGAGGAAGACGCGCTGCCGCCATCCGTTGGCGAGCGCTTTTCCCATGCGCGATTCGCTGACGCCGTCGTGATACTCCCATGCGTTGTCCATGAACGTGATGCCGGCGTCGATCGCCGCATGAATCAACGACGTCGCCTCACGTTCGGCCCCGATGAGCCCAAGATGATATCCGCCCATGCCGAGCGCAGAGACCATCTCGCCCGTGCTTCCAAATCTGCGCCGCGGAATCTCGTCGTCTCCTGTGCGCAGCGACGTGCGTGATGACGTGCGAGGCCGAGGCGTGGCGCGGGTCGTGGTCGTTGCGGGCACGGACACCTCCAGGAACGGTGAGATCGGCTGTGTGGAGACCGAAGGCTTGCACGCACTCGACACGCGGACGTGAACGGCGTGGGCATGGCGCGGCGGTGCAGGAAGCGAACCGGCTACGCTGTCGCGGCGCGAGGGCCACGGCTACCTTACCCCGCAGCCACGACCCGAATGGAGACCTCGATGCACGAATCGTCCACCCCGGCTACCGCCGGCCGTCACGTGCCGTTCAAGCAGGAAGGCTGGGGTATCGCGCTGTTCATTTGCCTGCTGGCCCTGGGGAGCGCACTGACCGCCTTCTATGTGCACAAGACGACGTACAAGCATCCCACGGATGTTCGCATGAAAGCGGTGGGCAGCCCGTCATCACACTAGCCGTGTGATGGCAATCACATTTATGCTTTTTCTGGTTGAGGCTCGTAAAGTCGCGTAAAGTGTTGCTGCAAATCTAGTTACGAGCTTTAGCGTCGTGCTCGCTTCGGTCATCGAGGTACGGATCTCGCAGCGCCTTCCGTACGAAATCTTGATACTCAACCGGAGGAGTGCGATGTCGATGTCGATCAGGCTGGCAGGTGCAGGGATGCTCGCGATGCTGTCCCTGAGCGCGTGCGCCACACGTGGCGCGCTGCGGCGAGGACTGGAAGAAGAGCGGTCGGCGCGTGTGACCGCCGACAATGCCCAGCAGGCTGACCTTGCGGCGCAACGCGCCGAGCTCGCGGCGCTACGCACGGATTTCTCGGCGCTGCGCACCGAGTTCGGCGCGAAGATCACCGAGGTCACGGAGGGTATCAAGTTCGCGTTCCCCGTGCATTTCGGGTACGACGATTCGTCCGTGCGCACCACTGACGTCGCAGCGCTCGAGCGGTTCGCCGGCGTCGTGACCAGGTATTACCCGGGCGCGAAGCTCACCGTGGAAGGATTCGCGGATCCCGCCGGTTCGCCCCGCTATAATCTCGCGCTGTCACAGCGCCGCGCCGACGCGGTACGCGACTTCATCGCGGCGCGCGGCGTGGATGGCTCCCTCGTGAATACGATCGGCTACGGCGAATCGCGCCTCGTCACGCGCGGCGCCGAGCGCGACATGGCCGGCGCGGAACTCAATCGGCGCGTCGTGTTCGTCATCGAGACGCCGGCCAATGCCGGCGCCCGCACGGTGGCAGTCAGCGAGCAGTAGACACCGATGGAGTGGTCGTCGCGGCGCGCTCCAGCGTCGCGACGACTTCCTCCAGCGTCGTTCGTCCGCCCTCGCGCGCGTACCACCGGCGCACCTCGACATACCGCGCCTCCTTCTCCAGCGCGTGACCGCTCGAGAGCACCCAGGCCTGTAGCTCGGCCGGGCGGGATCCCCACCACCCTCGTTCCCGATACGACTCGTCGAGCACCATGACGACGGGAATGGAGCGCGACGTACCGGTGAGGTGCGCGTCCATCAGGTCGAGATTGTGGTCGCGCGACAGCACCCGCAAATCCAGGTTGGGCGACAACGCCGCCAGCTTCGCGATCACGGGAAGCGTGTTCACCGCGTCGCCGCACCAGTCTTCGCTCAGCGCGAGCAGGTGCCACGTCCCCTCGAGCTCTGCCACGCGACGCAGAAATTCGTCTGGCACGCGAGCCTTCCGCCAGACCGCCCACCAGAGATCCACGTTGCTCTCCGCCTGGGCGAGCATCGCCTCGAACGTGTCCGCAGCCTGATGACGTTCGCGCAGGGTGATGAGATCGCTCATGCGTACGGAATCCACCCGGCCGCTCCCACGTTCCCACATCGTCGAAAATGCGGCCTCTGGCTGCACGGTACACGTGCCGCTAATCTCCGCGCGTGCACCCGTTCACCTATTACCCCGCCATCACGCTCGACGATGCGCTCGCGCGTATCGCCGAGCCTCGACACGTTCCCATCGGTGGCGGAACCGACCTTCTCGTCACGATTGCCGAGCAGTTGGCGGACCCGGTCGCCGTGGTGGACGTCCGTGCGCTCGAGGGAATGCTTGGCATCGCGAGTGTCGCGGATGGCGGACTGCGCATCGGAGCGTCGGTGCGGCTGGCCGATATCGCGGCGCACGATCTGGTGCGATCCCGCTTTCCCGCGCTCGCCAGTGCGTGCGAGCAGGTCGGGACACCAGCCATTCGCGAGATGGCCACACTCGGAGGGAACCTGTGCCAGCGCCCACGGTGCTGGTACTTCCGCCGTAACATTCCCTGCCTCAAGAACGGCGGTAGTGGATGTCCCGCTCGCGAAGGCGAGAATCAGTATCTCGCGATTCTCGAGGGTGATCCCTGCTTCATCGTGCATCCGTCCGATCCTGCGGTCGCGCTGGTGGCGCTCGACGCGACGATAGAGATCGCCTGTACGAAGGGACGGCGCGATGTGCTCGCTAGTGAATTCTACGTGCTCCCGCGCGAACGCCTCGACCGGGAGACCGTGCTCGAGGATGGCGAACTCGTGATCGGCATCCGGCTGCCCGGCGCGGCCGCTGGCGGGTTGCAGCGCTACGTGAAGCTGATGCAACGCGACGCGTGGGATTTTGCGCTCGCGAGTCTGGCCGCCGTGCGGCGCGTCGATGGAGAGGTACGACTGGTGCTCGGCGGAGTGGGACCGCGTCCATACCGCATTTACACGTCGGTGGAGGAGGAGGCTACATCGGGCGGCCTCGATGAGGAGACGATCGCTGGCCTGGCGGAGCGCGCGTTGCTCGATGCGGACCCACTGTCGAAGAACGGCTACAAGGTGACGATGGCTGCAACGCTGCTGCGCGACGCGATCCGCGAGCTGGCGGCGGAGTGAGCGAGTCGTTACAACGACAGCTCGTAGAATCTCGTGTCGATCATCTCGTCGGGCCGGTATCGCTCGATGGGTGCGAAGCCGAGCGATCGATACAGCGACTGCGCGGCCGTCATGTCGTCCAGCGTGCCCAGACGCAGCGTGCCGCACCCGCACGCGCGTGCCTTGCCGATCAGGGCCTCGAGAAGCGCGCGTCCGATGCCGTGACCGCGCCATCCCGGATCCACATACATGCGCTTCACCTCGGCCATCGACGCCGTCAGGGGACGAAGGGCCACGCATCCCACGCCGACGGCGTCCGCGGTCGCGCGCGCCAGCCACAGTCCGCCTTTCGGCGCGACGTAGGGTCCTGGCAGCGCCAGTGCATCCGCCCGCATGTACTCGATCCCCGGGGTCGATGCACGAACCAGGGCGTGCTCGAGCACCAGCCGTCGCACCTCGTCCACGTCAGCTGCGTCGCGCACCTCGTGCACGACGAACGGCACCGTCACGCCGAGGCGCGCACCGTTGCGCGATGTACCCACCAGATCAGCACCAGTTGCAGGGGCACCCGAGCCAGCAGCGCCAGCTGCCAGAGCAGCGACGCACCGGTCGCGCGCGCCATGACGAGCATGTGCACGTTGGCCGGCAGCACCGCCACGAGCAGCGCGATCAGTCCCCAGCCGGCAACGACGCGCGTCAGGGGAACGAGGATGCCGAAACCCCCCATCACCTCGAACACTCCGCTCACGACCACGAGCAGCGCGGGAGCGGGCAGCCATGGCGGCACCATCGTCACGAACATGCCGGGTCGCAGCAGATGGAGGATTCCCGCACCGATGAAGATTGCGGCGAGCAGCCATCGCGACGTCGACGCGGTCCGGCCGTGCGTGGCGTGCGTCGGTGCCGTCATCTGGTGTCGAGGCTGGACGTGAGTCCGTCGAGCGCGCGAACGATTTCGCGCAACCGCTCGATCATCGCGACCGCGGCCGGCGGCAATGCCTCGCCGCTGCCTTCCGACTGCGCCACGAACGCCTCGAGTTCGCGCAACTGCGACGCCAACTCCTCCCGTCCCGCCACCGCGTCAGGCAATTGATGCTCATTGCTCATGTAATGCCCTCCGGCGAAATCGAGTCGTGTGTCACCGACGCGTCGAGCGTCTGCGAACCGTGCCACCGTTCGTGCGGTTGAAGCGTGATGGGCTGCTGCACGGCCGCTGCCTCCACGCAGAGCATGGTGCGTTCGCCGTGCGGCTCCATGTCCGTCAGCGCCGCCGCACGTGCGGGCCCCGGATTCCAGATCACGACGTCGGGAAAGTGATCGATCGCGATACCGAGCGATCGCTGCGACTCTCGCAATGTCAGCGTACGAGGCGCTCCCACGTAGACGCGGTCGAACTCGTCCGCCACACAAATCACCGCTTCGTCATCGAGGCGCAGTACTCCGGGGTCCGCCGCATCGCGGTACTTCGTGCCCCGGAGCCCCGTTACCTCGGCGTGCGCGACATCGAGCACACGCAGGTACGTGTGCAGCGCGCACGTGAACGAAAAGGGTGAGGTGCCGACGTTCTCCACCGTCAGCGCGACGACGAGGCGCGGGCCTCCGACGCGCACGACGAGCGACGCGCGAAATGCCGCAGGCCAGATCGCGCGTGATTCCGCCGAATCGTTGAGCGCGAGCGTCGCGATCGCATCCCCATCCTCCGCGTGCCGCACGCCCATCAGCTCCCACGTGGCAGTTCGCGCAAACCCATGTCGAGGCAGCGGACCCTCGGCGGCGAACTGCGGAAAGATCACGGGTATCCCGCCGCGAATTGCCGCGCCAGCACGGAACTCGGATTTCGCACTCAGGAACAGCCGCTCGTCCAGACCCGGCGCGGGGCACCACGACGTGACGTGAGCGCCGTGCAGGTAGACGTCGGCCGCGGATCCGTCGGCTGCGCGCAGTGTCACGACCGGTAGCCCGCCCAGCCCAGCAGGTGTGGCGGAGATGGTGCTCATCCGCTGCGGGCTTGGCGCGTCAGAACTCGCGCTTCTTCATCTGCGCGAACAGATCGGCCGCATCGGCGTCGGCGGCTTCACCCGCCTCGGTCTTGGGGGGCCGCGTCGCATCCAGCGTGGCGTCGTACGTACGATTCTTCTTCGGCTTGGCCGCCGCGGCAGCCGCCTGGGTCTTGCGCAGCAGCGCCTTGAGCTGTGCTTCGTTCATCTCGCTCCAGGGTCTGGGGACTGACGAAACGTATCCTCGGGGGTCGCAAGAGTCACGCTCCGTCGTCGCCCGTAGCGCTCGCACCGCTTGCACTGGCACGCGTCAACCATTCGCGAGCTCCACATAGATCCCGTACAGCCGCTCCAGCTCGAATTGCAGGTCGGCGCACATTCCCTCGTGCACGGGTGAGCTCTGCAGCACGTCCGAGCGCGGAGCGGTGAGCCAGTGGAACCGCTCCGAGGGCGGCGCCAGCGCCACGGGACCCGCGTTCGCGTCGCCCGCGCAGATCGCCTCGCTGGCGCGAAGGTACCGGGCCAGCAGATCTGCATCCATCCCTGGAAGACGAGCATGCAGCGCCGCCTCGTCCGTCAGCACCCGAAGGGCGAGGAACTCCGCAGATCGCGCATGCAGCACGACGCCGACGTTCACGAACGCACCCAGGTGGACACGCGGAACCACACGCAGCACCGCGAAGTCGTAGGCGTGCGAGGACGGCCCGCTCATCGCCGTGCCTTCAGGTGAAGGGGAGGCTCGAGCCGCACCTGTTCCTGCGCGGCGATCGCCTCGGCGAGGAAGGCTCGGGAGGCGGCAAGCCGGGTGACGAGGTAGCGCTCGTATCGTGCGCGAGCCTCCGACGCCGTCGCGAAATCGCCGGCGCCTGCCACGGAATCGACGAGCAGCGAGTCGGGGACGGCAGCGAGCACCTCGCGCACGACGTCGCCCTGCAGCCGCTCGGCGCATTCGCGATCGGCCTCCGCGAGATCACCGCTGTGCGGAAGCAGCACGTGCGACCGGATGAGCGGAAAGCCCGTACGCGTGCGCTGCTCGTCGACCGACGCCCAGTCGTGGTGCGCGTAGAGCGCGGCGCCGTGATCGATGAGCCACGGACGCCGCTGCCACACGAGCAGATTCGGATTGCGCGCCGTGCGGTCCGGATTTGTCGTGAATGCATCGAGCCAGACGACCCGCGCGGCGAGATCGGGCGTCACCAGCGAGCCCGCAGCGGACAGCTCGAAGTTGAACGCGCCGTCCAGGTAGCGGATGCCGACGTTCAGTCCGCGACTCTTGCGCAGGAGATCCTGGATCTCGGGATCCGGCTCGCTGCGTCCGAATCGCGACGACACGTCGATGAGCGCGAGCTCGGGTGTCGGCAGGCCGAGTCGCATGGCGAGGGCCCCGACGACCAGCTCCGCGACGAGAACCTTCGTACCCTGCCCCGCTCCGCGAAACTTCACGACGAACAGGCCGGCTTCGTCGGTGTCGACAACCGCGGGAAGCGAGCCGCCCTCCCGAAGTGGCTGGACGTAGCGCGATGCGCGGAACGTCGGAAAGTGAGTCACTCCGGCAGCGCGTCGGTCTCGTGACGGTCGCCGTAGGTGGGCGGCTCGGAGATCACCAGAAACTCGACCGCGGTCGTCGTGTCGTTGATCGCCTGATGCGCCGTACCTGGAGGGAGCTCTATCCCGGAGCGCGCCGCCAGTATGTGGGTCACGCCTTCGACTTCAAGTGTGAGGGTACCCGACAGCACGTAGAAAAACTGGCGGGCGCGAGCGTGCCAATGGCGCTGCTCGCGCGTTCCGGGCGGCATCTGCTCCTCGATCACGCCCAGATTCTGGGCGCGCACCAGGTGCCATCCCTGGCACCCGTCGCCCCAGCCGTACTGCTGTCCGACCGCTCTCGACGTTGGTTTCGGGATCATGCGAGCTCTCTTGTGAACGATGTTCGATTGCAGACGCAAGATGATGTACGCCGCCGTGGGGAGCCAGCGACGAGCGGCAGAGCATTCCTCCTCGATCATCGACCGCGGAGGCCGCAGAGGAGCGCGGAGGATGACCACTAGCGCAGTGCGGCCCACTCGGGGCGGCACCCATCAGCGGTTTCCTCCGCGATACTCTTGCGCCCTTCGCGGTCAACGCGCTTGACCAGCACGAACCGCGGAGGCCGCAGAGGAGCGCGGAGAATGACCACTAGCGCAGTGCGGCCCACTCGGCGCGGCACCCATCAGCGGTTTCCTCCGCGATCCTCTTGCGCCCTCCGCGGTCAACGCGCTTGACCAGCACGAACCGCGGAGGCCGCAGAGGAGCGCGGGGAACGTGCACGACTCAGCTCGACGCACGCAAGCGACCCACTCGACAGCCGGAAGACCCAATACGCCTAACTTTATGTCGTGAATCATGTTAGGTCGACTCCGCCCGCGTTGACTATGGGGGTAATACCGACTAGTTTACTCCCATATCGCCGCGGCCCATTCAGGCTGCCATCGCGATGCCAGTTTTTCCGGTCGGAGATCAACGGTCATGAGTTCGTCCATCGAAACGCTCGTCAATCGGGAGTATCAGTACGGCTTCGTCACCGACGTCGACACCGACACGATTCCGCCGGGACTGAGCGACGCCGTCATTCGCGTCATCTCCGCCAAGAAGGGCGAGCCGGCCTGGTTGCTGGACTGGCGGCTCAAGGCCTACAAGCGTTGGCTCACGATGAAGGAGCCGCACTGGCCGAACGTCTCGTATACGCCCATCGACTACCAGGCGCAGTCGTACTACTCGGCGCCCAAGTCTGTGACGCCATTGCAGTCGCTCGACGAGGTCGACCCCGAGCTCCTGCGCACCTACGCGAAGCTCGGCATTCCGCTCAACGAGCAGAAGTTCCTCTCGGGTGTGGCCGTGGACGCCATCTTCGACTCCGTGAGCGTCGGCACGACGATGAAGGCCGAGCTTGCCGAGCTTGGCATCATCTTCTGCTCGCTCGGCGAGGCGGTGAAGGAGCACCCCGAGCTGGTGCAGAAGTACCTCGGATCGGTGGTGCCCCACTCCGACAACTTCTTCGCCGCGCTCAATGCGGCGGTGTTCAGTGACGGCTCGTTCGTGTACGTCCCCAAGGGTGTCCGCTGCCCGATGGAGCTCTCGACCTACTTCCGCATCAACGCCGAAGGGACGGGACAGTTCGAGCGCACGCTGATCATCGCCGACGAAGGCTCGTACGTCAGCTACCTCGAGGGATGCACGGCGCCCAAGCGCTCGACGACGCAACTCCACGCGGCCGTCGTGGAGCTCGTGGCGCTGAAGGACGCGACGATCAAGTACTCCACCGTGCAGAACTGGTACGCCGGCGACAAGGAAGGCAAAGGCGGGATCTTCAACTTCGTCACCAAGCGGGGCAAGTGCGCCGGTGCCAACTCGAAGATCTCGTGGACCCAGGTCGAGACGGGCTCGGCGATCACGTGGAAGTATCCCAGCGTGATCCTGCAGGGCGACAACTCCACCGGCGAGTTTTACAGCGTGGCCGTCGTGAACAACCGCCAGCAGGCCGACACGGGCACGAAGATGATCCACATCGGCCGCAACACGAAGTCGAACATCGTCAGCAAGGGCATCTCCGCCGGCCACGGACAGAACAGCTATCGCGGGCTCGTGAAGGTGATGCCCAAGGCGGAAGGCGCACGCAATTACACGCAGTGCGATTCGATGCTCGTGGGCAACGCCTGCGGCGCACACACCTTTCCGT
>JAJAYP010000023.1 GCA_026786185.1 Gemmatimonadaceae bacterium | reverse complement strand
CCAGCCCCGGCGGTGACGGGCGCGGGCCCCGACGCTCCGGCGGGGGGCGCGGGCCCCGCGTCTCAACGGGGTGCGCCGGCAAATCCGCAGGGCGGCGCACCCACGCGTCCGGTGTCGGCGCCGTCGGCCACGGTCACGCAGGCCAACCCCGCACCGAACACGCCCGGCGTCACCGGAGCCACTGCGACCGGAGCCACCCTGACCGGCGCGAGCGTCCAGCAGGCGGGGTTCGTGGCGTTCCCGCGCGAGAAGATGCCTGCGCACGTGATGCCGAAGACTCCCCTGCCACCGGGCATGTCGTCCTTCGACGAGTCCCTCTCCGGCGATGCGGCGCGCGGACGTGCCATGCTCACCCAGGGCATCGGCGGATGTCTCGGTTGTCACATGGTGAGCGGCAATCCCGTGATGAGGGGCGTCATCGGCCCCAACCTTACCCATGTCGGCAGCCGCGCCACGATCGCCGGCGGTCTCTTTCCGAACGACACGAAGCATCTGTCGCTCTGGATCAAGAACTCCCGCTACATGAAGCCCGGCGTGATCATGCCGACCCTCGGCGCATTCCAGTACGACCCGGTCACGAAGTCGACCATTCCGAAGACAGGGCTGACGGATCAGCAGATCGCTGACATCGTCGCGTACATGCAGGCGCTCAAGTAACCGCCGACACCGGAGATACGGACGAAATGGCAACCACGGCTACCGCACCGGTGTACGCGCCGGCCGAGCGCTACGTCGGCGAGAGCGGCGTCTGGAGCTGGCTCACGACAGTCGATCACAAGCGCATCGGCACGCTCTACCTCTTCACCTCACTCTTCTTCTTCGTCGTCGGCGGACTCGAGGCCGGATTGATTCGGGCGCAGCTCTCCGGCCCGAACAAGCACCTCGTGTCGGCCGAGATGTACAACCAGTTGTTCACGATGCACGGCACGACCATGATCTTTCTCGCGATCATGCCGTTGTCGGCCGCGTTCTTCAACTACCTGATTCCACTGCAGATCGGTGCGCGCGACGTCGCGTTCCCCCGCCTCAACGCGTTCAGCTACTGGGTCTACCTGCTCGGCGCCCTGTTCATGAACAGCTCGTGGCTGATCAACGCCGCGCCCAACGGCGGGTGGTTCGGCTACGCACCGCTCACCACGTACCAGTTCTCACCCGGCCTCAACATCGACTTCTGGGTGATCGGACTCCAGATCCTCGGTGTCAGCTCGCTGGCGGCGGCGTTCAACTTCATCACCACGATCATCAACATGCGCGCGCCGGGGATGAACCTCATGCGCATGCCGATGTTCACGTGGAATGCGTTCGTCGTGCAGTTCCTGCTCGTGCTGGCCTTCCCCGTCATCACGATTGCGCTCGTCTTCCTGCAGTTCGACCGCTTCTTCGGCACCACGTTCTACGCGATCGGCGCCGGCGCCGACCCCCTGCTGTGGCAGCATCTGTTCTGGATCTTCGGTCATCCAGAGGTCTACATCCTCATCCTGCCCGCGTTCGGGCTGGTGTCCGAGATCATCCCGACCTTCTCGCGGAAGCCGATCTTCGGGTATCCGGTCATGGTGTATGCGACCATGCTGATTGCCTTCCTCGGCTTCGGCGTCTGGGCGCACCACATGTTCTCCGTGGGCATGGGCCCCATCGCCGACACCGTGTTCGGCGTGACGACGATGCTGATCGCCATCCCGACCGGCGTGAAGATCTTCAACTGGATCTTCACGATGTGGGGAGGTTCGGTGCAGTTCACGACGGCGATGAAGTTCGCGATCGCGCTGGTGGGCTTGTTCACCATCGGTGGCATCTCGGGCGTGATGCACTCGTCGCCCCCGGCCGATCTCCAGCAGACCGATACCTACTTCATCGTCGCGCACTTCCATTACGTGCTGTTCGGCGGATCGATGATGGGCATCTTCGGCGGCATCTACTACTACTTCCCGAAGATGACCGGCCGGATGATGAACGAGAAGCTGGGGACGTGGCACTTCTGGCTCACCTTCGTCGGCATGAATGTCACCTTCTTCCCCATGCACTACGCGGGGCTGATGGGCATGCCGCGACGCATCTACACGTACGATTCGGGCCAGGGATGGGAGCTGTTCAACAAGATGAGCACATACGGGACGGTGCTGCTCATCATCGGCACGGCGGTCTTCCTCTGGAACTTCTTCCGGAGTCATTCCATCGGGGCGGTCGCCGGCAATGATCCCTGGAAGGCGTCGACGCTGGAATGGTCGATCCCCTCGCCGCCGCCGGAGTACAACTTCGCGCGCATCCCGCGCGTGACGTCGCGCGTCCCGCTCTGGGACATCACGTCACCGCGCCTGGCGTCCGAAGTGCCGCACACCAAGAGGGGCGACAAGCGGCTCGACGTGGACGTGGCGAGCAAGCACGTCGGACACGCATATCCAAATCCGATCGGCAATCAGCCCAAGCAGGCGGCCGAAGCCGGGCTGCACATCGAGCACGCCACGGGCCGGACGGCGAAGGATCTCGGCATTCCGATGCCCAACCCGACGATCAAGCCGCTCATCTGCGCGCTCGGCATGACGATCATGTTCTCGGGCCTGCTGTTCATCCACAAGGACAACATGTCGCTCGCGCTCATCACCATCATCGGCGGCGCACTCGTGATGACGATGGCGCTCTACGCGTGGCTCCTGACTCCGCTCGAGGACGCACACTAATGCTCCGGCTTCCACTCCAGTGACCCACGCCTCCGCCGCTCACGGCACGCACGCGCACAGCGCGCACGACGACACGCATGGGCATCCGCCGACGTCGACGGGGCTCGACAACAAGAAGATCGCGATCTGGGCCTTCATCGGCTCGGAATGCATGCTCTTCGCGTCGTTGATCTCCACGTACCTCATCTACAAGAGGCGCAGCGTCGTCGGTCCGTATCCGCACGATGCCTGCCTGCCCCCGCTCTGCAGCACGCCGCTGCCGGCCATCCTCGACATTCCCATCACGTCCGCCTCGACGTTCGTGCTGCTCATGTCGTCGCTGGCGATGGTGCTGGCGCTGGCGGCCGTCGAGATGAAGGATCAGCCCAAGCGCACGACGGGCGAACGCATCCTCGGCTCGTCCAAGCTGTGGCTGTGGATGACGGCCCTTCTCGGCGCCACCTTCCTCGGCTTCCAGGCGTACGAGTTCACCTCGTTCGTCCACGAGGGTCTCACCCTCCGCACCAACCTGTTCGGTTCCAGCTTCTTCACGCTCACCGGCTTCCACGGCGCACACGTGACGGTCGGCGTGCTCTGGCTCCTCTCCCTGCTCGCGATCGACTACCGGCGCGGGCTCGGGCCGAAGGATGCGATCAACGTCGATCTCGCGGCACTGTACTGGCACTTCGTCGACGTCGTCTGGATCGTGATCTTCACGCTCGTCTACCTCATCAAGTAGGCCGACGCCAATGACACACGACCCTGTACACCAGCCGCACTCCACGGTCGATCATGCGGCGATGGGCATCGCGAAGGAGCACCCGACCTGGTCCACGTACTGGAAGGTCGCCGTCATCCTGACGCTCATCACCGCCATCGAAGTCTGGATCTACTACATCCCCAGCTTCGTCGCGTCGCGGCTGTTCGTGCCGTCGCTGCTCATCATGTCGGCGGTGAAGTTCGTGACGGTGGTGCTGTTCTACATGCACCTGCGTTACGACCACAAGCTGTTTCGTGCCCTGTTCATGGGGCCGCTGATCATCGCCGCGGTCACGATGCTCGGCCTCATGTTCCTGTTCGGCAAGCTCTCGATCGGGGTGGGAGCCCCGAACTGATGTACCTGCCGGTCCCGCTCCTGCTGCACGCTGCGGCGCGCATCGCGGTGGACGAGTTCACCGTGCACTGGAGCACGGTGATCGGCCTCGCGGGGATCGGCGCGCTGTACTCCTGGCGCGCACGCCATCCCCCAGCGGGCGGCACCCGGTCGCCGTCGCCGGCGCAGAAGGCGCTGTTCTTCACGGCGCTCGCGTCGATCTTCCTGTCGCTCAACGGCTGGCTTCACGACCTGAGCGACTACTATCTGTTCAGCGCGCACATGGTGCAGCACCTCGTGCTGACCCTCGTCGCGCCGCCCCTGCTCATCATGGGGACCCCGGGCTGGATGCTTCGCCCCGCAATGGCGTGGCGCGGTGTCGCGCCCGCGGCTCGCGCACTCACCGCGGCACCGCACGCCTTCCTGCTCTTCAACGTCGTGCTCATCACCTGGCACCTGCCGCCGGTGTATGGGCTGGCGATGGCCTACCATCCGGTGCACATCGCGCAGCACCTGTGCTTCATGGTGGGTGCAACGCTCATGTGGTGGCCGATCCTGAGCCCCATGCCCGAGTTGCCGCGCCTCGCCTATCCGGCGCAGATGCTCTATCTCTTCCTGCTCACGATCCCGATGTCACTCGTGGCCGTGTGCATCGCGTACGCGGGCGAAGTGCTGTATCCCGCATACGCCGCGGCGCCGCGGATCTGGGGCATCACGCCGCTGCAGGATCAGATGATCGGAGCGCTCATCATGTGGATCCCGGGCGGGCTCTTCTTCTTCGCCATCATCTCGGTCGTCTTCTTCAAGTGGCAGCAGCAGGACGACGATTCCACCGTCGCGGCGCAGGTCGGGTGGGTGCGGGGCGCGTGATCGGCATGCACGGCCCCGCCAGCCTGGCAGCCTGACCCTCGTGCGCGGGCCGCGTGTCTACTCCCGTCCGCCCAGCGCGTAGCTGAACTCGTCCTTCAGCTCGGGGTGCGCTCTCCACATGTATCCCCCCATCACCACCGCCGCCACGAGATTGCCCGACGCGACCTGCACCCATCCGAGCGTACCCAGCAAGGGTGACTGCTGAAGCGCTGCGCTGAGCGCGTAGAATCCGATCTCGAACGCGACGAACAGCATCATCGCGCCCGCAAGAACCGTGGGCTGGCGCTGGGCCCAGTACACGATGACCGAGAGCAGGATTCCCACGAGGATGAACGCGAAATAGTGGAAGACGGTGTAGCCGACCACGAACGTCATCATGCCGTCGTTGCCGGGCGGGCCGAACAGGCGCAGGAGGCCACGCCCCAGCGCCGCCGGCGTCGCGAGTGGCTGCGCGTACAACGTGTCGATCGCGAGAAACCAGATCGCGACCGCGGTGGCGCCGAGTGCTCCCGCGGCGACACCGTCCCGCATGACCGTGTGCTTCATCATTCCCTCCGCTCGACGAGTGTGTTCCCATCCTGCAATCCCGCATCGCGAGCATGTCGCGCCAGGCACACCTGAGTCGTCAATGGACGCCCGGTTCCTGGGCGTCGGTCCCGGAACCTGCCGTCCACCGGCCAATGCCGAAAGGAGCCCGCCAGCGGCTCGACAAATGCCCACGTGTTTCAATAGTCAACAAAGGTATGGAGCGGACGGTTCCGCCACCGCCGACGCCTTGCCGAGGTTCTCATCATGGCCACGACCCTGAGCGTCCATCCCGCTGTCTCGCCGACGACCTCCGGCCGCGAGCGACTGCGCTCGCTCGACGCCTTCCGCGGGCTCACCGTCGCCGGAATGCTCCTCGTGAATGATCCGGGAAGCTGGGGAAGCATCTACCCCCCGCTCGAGCACGCGGCATGGCACGGCTGGACCCCGACCGATCTCATCTTCCCGTTCTTCCTGTTCATCGCGGGAATCACGACGCACCTCTCCCTGTCCTCGCGGCGCGCACGCGGCGATGACGAAGGCGCCATCCGGGCGCAGATCATCCGGCGTGGCCTCCTCATCTTCCTGTTCGGCTTTCTCGTCAACGGCTTTCCGTATTTCACGTGGGGCACCGTGGCCGGTGTCGCGGATCCCACGCTGCTGCAGCGCGTCGGCGATCGCCTGCTCCACTGGCGTTTCTTGGGGGTGCTTCAGCGCATCGGCATCGCGTACATGCTCGCGGGCCTGCTCACCCAGCGGACGACGCTGCGCCAGCAGGTCGTGATCATCGCGAGCCTGCTGTTGGGATACTGGTTCGTCATGACGGTGCTTCCCGTGCCGGGCGAAGGAACGATCGGCGCACTGCTGCTCGATGGCCCGCAGCGAACGATGGCCGCATGGACCGATCGGCTCGTCCTCGATTGGAGCCGCTGGGGGCTGGGCAACCACCTGTGGGTGTCCGGCGTCACGTGGGATCCGGAGGGCGTGCTCAGCACCGTGCCCGCCATCTGCACGGCGATGCTGGGCAATCTCGCCGGCCGATGGATCGGCGATCGCCGATCGCTCCCGGAACGTCTGGCCGGACTGGCATCGGTGGGCTCGATCGCCATGATGATCGGACTCATGTGGCACTGGGTGTTTCCGATCAACAAGAGCCTGTGGACAAGCTCGTATGTCGTCTTCACCGCAGGCATGGCCGCGCTCTGTCTGGCGACGGTCATGTGGATCGTGGACTTCCAGAAGGTGAGTGGCTGGACGAAGCCGTTCGTCATCTATGGCGTCAATCCGATCATCGCGTTCATCGGCTCGGGGGTGATGGCGCGGCTCATCTACTCGATCATCAAGGTCTCGTCCGACGGCAAACGGATCCCCCTGCAAGCGTGGATGTATCAGACGCTGTTCGCGTCGTGGCTCGCTCCCGTCAACGCGTCCCTGGCATTCGCCCTCGCCTTCGTCCTCTTCTGGTACGGAATCCTCTACCTGCTGTACCGCAGGAACATCATCCTGAAGGTCTGAGGTCGTGGAACGCGAGTTGCCTTTCTCCCCCGTAATGCGATCATTTCCGACTCGGCCGAGCGCTCCACGCGTGACGGCAACGCTGGCCCTTGCCGTTCTGCTGATTGCTCCCGCGGGTCATCTCGATGATCTGGCTCGCCCGGTGGTGTGGCGTGAAGCGGCTCATTGGGCGGTTGGAACCGCCGACGCGCAGTCCCGCACGCGGCGCGCGCGCACGACGCGCCGGTCGACGCGCCGGGTCCGCTCCGCACGTCCGTCCGCTCCCCCGCCGATCGCATGGACGTCACCTCGCGGCAGCGGGGAGCTCTCGAACGATTTCGCGCGCATGATCGACGGTCGGGTGCGCAGCGGCAAGTTCGGCGTGATGATCGTGTCGCTCACACGTGGCGACACGCTCTTTTCGCGCAGCGCGGGCGACATGATGCAGCCGGCGTCGACGATGAAGCTGTACGCCACGGCCGCGGCGCTGGACCGCTTCGGCCCGGAGCACACCTTCTCCACCGACGTGCTTCGTGACACCGCCACCGCCGGCCCGGGCGTCGTGAACGGAAACTTGTACCTGCGCGGCGACGGCGATCCCTCGATGTCGTCGCGTTTCTGGAAAGATCCCAATCTGCCCATGACCACGCTGGCCCGCTCGATCGCCGGGGCGGGTGTGAAGCACGTGAAGGGCGACCTCGTGTTCGACGCGTCGGCATTCGACGACCAGAAGATCCCGGACGGCTGGAAGACCAAGTATCTCGGCTCCGCCTACGCCGCCCGCGTCTCGGCACTCTCGCTCAACGAGAACGTCGTCTGGGTGGCCGTGCGTCCGGAAGGCGGAACGGCCCATGTCGAGCTCGAGCCCGCGACGTCGACCATTCCGCTCACCAGCAACGTGCGCGTCGTGCGTGGCAGCGGCGGGCGGATCGTCGCGCGGCAGAGCGGTGACGGCATCGTCGTGACCGGGTCCGTCGGCGCGAACAGCGGGACCATGCGCTATTCGCTCGTCGTGCCCGACCCGGCGCTGTTCACCGCGGGCGCGCTCCATGCCGCGCTGAAGAGCGCCGGCATCACGGTGGACGGCGTCGTGAAACCGGGGAAGACGCCTGCCGCGGCGGTGAAGGTCGCCGGTTTCGCATCGCCTCCCCTCTCGCAGATCGTATCCGACATGAACCGCGAGAGCATCAACGTGGTGGCGGAACTGCTCTATCGCAGCGCCGCACGGGCCACCGCGCCGGGAGGCATGAGCTCCGCCACCGCGAGTCTCGCCAACATTCGCGAGTTGCTCTCGAAGAAGGTGGGCACCGATCCGTCGCGGATCAACGTGTCCGATGGATCGGGGCTCTCGACGCTCGACTCGCTGACGCCGCGCAACATGATTCACCTGCTCAGCTATGCGCATCGCGGACCATGGTCGTCCGCGTTCCACGGTTCCCTGCCCGTGGCCGGCGAGTCCGAGTTGCTGCGCCGACGCATGCGATCCACCCCCGCCCAAGGCAACCTGCACGCGAAGACGGGGACCACCGATACGGTGATCGGACTCGGTGGCTACGTCACGGCGAAGAACGGCGAGATCATGGCATTCTCGTTCCTCTACAACGGCACCGACCGGTGGAACGCGAAGTCGACGATGGACGCCATGGGCGCCACACTCGCGAATTTCGTCAGGGACTGACGCACGGGACGTCGGGACGACCAGTCATCCCGACGTCTCTCGAACATCCATCCCGCGCGCGCGGAGCTCGGCAATGTACGCCGCGGCCGGCATGCACTCGTCGGGCGTCCACACGCCCGGCGGCGTGACGTCGCCTCGCACCTGCATCTGTCCGGTGATGGACAGCGAGTAGCCCGTCGTGCGCATCATCGCGCTGATGCCGCGCTGCTCATCGTACCGATCGATCAGGTCGAATTGCCGCGTCGCCGGCGCGCCGGCCTTCATGCCGCTCACCGTCACGCGGAGCGCCAGCAGGTCCCTCCCCTTCGGCTTGGTGAGGCGCGGACCGACGACGCTCACGAAGACGTCACGCGGGACGACCTTCTGCCCCTTCACATCCACCGGGTCCAGGTCGAGCAGTCCGAGCTCGCGGATCGACTCCATCATCGAGGCGTGACCGGGATATCGTAGCGTCTTGTACTCCATCGTCGGAATCGTGCCCTCGTACCGCCACGCCATTGTCGACAGGCCACCGGCAGTATGAAACGCCTCGAGCTCGCCCACCGGTGCGGGGAACGACACGGGCTCACGTTCCGACAGCGCGACGACCTGTTCCCGCTTGCCGTTCCGTACCACCCACGACAGGGTCGTGTAGTAATCGAGGACGCCCTCGAGCGAGTACACGATCTGGTAATTGAGCGGCGGCTCGGGTCGCTGCGGTAGCCCGCCGACGTAGATCCGCACCGACTCCACCGTGTCGAGTTGCCGGATGCCGTGCTCGGCGAAGATGTTCACCATGCCGGGCGCGACGCCGCAGTCCGGCACGATGGTCACGCCCTTCGCTCGCGCCTTCCCTGCGAGCTCCTTCTGCTGGAACACGATGCCGGTATTGCCGCCCAAGTCGCAGAAGTGGACGCCCGCCTCGACCGCGCATTCCGCGAGCTGGAGGTTGAAGTAGTACGGAATCGCGCTCATCACGGCATCGCATTCGCGCATCACGGCGAGCACCGCTTCCCGGTCGCGGACATCGAGCGTCGTCGGAATGAGACGCGCACCCGAGAATGGCGCGAGGAACGGCGGCAGGTGGTCGAACCGCAGGTCGGCGAGTCGCACCTGGCTCACGGCAGGATTCTGCAGCAGATCATACGCGCACGCAGACCCTTGCAGGCCAGCGCCGAGGACGAGCATTCGCATGACGACGATATCTCCGGTTCGGGCGTCTCAGGACACCGTCACCCAATCTAACCGCACGATGCCGGCGCCGGGCAGATCACGACGGCGCGCACGGACGTTGCACAGGTGCACTGCATGACTGCTCCCTCACCATCCGCCCCCGAACAGTGGCGAACGCATCTCATCGATGACGATGCGAACATCCGTCGACTGCTTGAGCGGACGCGACGTATCGCGGTCCTCGGCATCAAGACGGAAGTGACCGGGCAACCGGCATTCTACGTCGCGCGCTACGCGCAGGATGCCGGATACAGTGTCGTGCCTGTTCCGGTGTACTACCCCGACGTCACGGAAATCCTGGGCGAACGGGTCCATCGCTCCGTGGCGACCGTGGACCCGCCCGTGGACATGGTCAACGTCTTTCGCCGACCGGCCGACATTCCCGCACACGTCGACGATATCATCGCCGCGCGTCCGTCGTCGGTCTGGTTCCAGCTGGGCATCCGCAACGACGCGGCGGCGGAGCGACTGGCCCGCGCGGGCATCGACGTGGTGCAGGACCGCTGCCTCCTCGTGGAGCTACAGCGCATCGGACGCTGATGTCGTGCTCCGGAGCCCGCGTCAGCGAACGATGAGCACTCCGCGAACCAGATCCACCTGCCACCAGCTCGGCGCAAGCTCGCGCAGCGCGGCCGGCAGGGAGAGAATTCGGCCGGACGTCATCAGCACACGCACGTCGCGCGCATCGCGCATGAGCGGGTAGCGCTCTCCCGGAGAGAGCCGCCGCGCCCTGCCGCCAGTGTGGAGGGTGAGGCGCATCGTCGCGACGTCCAGCGACGGCGCGAGCGCTTCGATCAGCTCGATACCGATGCGCGGCGATCGAGTGTACAGACTGTCCGAGCCGATCAGCCGCGGCACGACGTCGGCCCACACCGTATCCCTGTCGTGGACCGGTCGCCCTCCGCCAGCGCCGCGGCGCGGCGGCAACGGCAACTGGAAAAGCGCGGTGGAATCGCGAGGGGGGCGCACGCGCAGGGATGAGTCGCTGCGGATCGTCGCGATCGATCGCCAGTCGAGCACCGAACGCCACGGAGCCAGGAGCGCTCGGGCCACGGACGAATCGAGGCCGAACCGCAGCGCTTCCTCGATGAGAATCGTCCCGGGGAGCGCGGCACCTTTCATGGCGAGATAGCGCCCAAGCGCCGCGCGCGGCGTCGGCGCCCGAGGATTCAGCCGCGACTGCGCGTAGTACGCCTCTTCCGCCTGCGGCCACAACCCCGCCTCGAGCAACGCATCGGCACGCGAGCGCGGCAGCGGAGAGCGTGCCCACTGAGCCGGCAGCGCCGCCGGCGCGATGAGCTGGAACACGAGCCCGAGCGCGATGCAGCGACCGCGGTGTGTTGGTGGGATCATGGACGACCGATGCGCGCGAGGAGTACCTGCGCCGGATCGAAGTCGAGCGAAGCCGGTGCCGAATCGAATCGGCCCGGAAGCGTCACCGTCGCGCGAGCGTCAGCTGGCACGACCACATCGACCCGTCGCTGCGCGCCGGAGCGCTCGGTCACGCGCACCGTGAGCGGTACTTCGTACGCGCCACGCACGGAGTCCTGGAGCACGAGCAGGGAAATCGTTCCGGTCGCCACATCGTGGGCCCATCCGATGTTGGGCTGGGCCACGCCAGGGCGACGAAGCCATTGGTCGAAGAATGGACCGAGCGGACGGCCCGACGATCGCTCCAGCTCGATCCGAAGATCGTCGCTCAGTGCCGTGCCATGCCGGAATCTCGCCTGGTACGATCTCACCCCGCGGAAGAACGCGCTGTCGCCGATTTGTTGATTGAGCATGTACAGGACGTACCCGCCCTTCTGGTAACTGTTCGCGTTCAGCAGCGCGAGGTAGTTCGTCTGCGCCGTATCGATCACCGGTCGGCTCGCCACGACGGAGTCTGCGAGGACCTGCGTCCGGATCCGCGCCATCTCGGCACGAAAGGCGGAGTCGCCGCTCGCCTTGCGCGTCCACAGCGCGGCGAAGTACGTGGCAAAACCTTCCGAGAGCCAGAGATGCGCCCACTCGCGTTCGGTCACCGAGTCGCCGAACCACTGATGCGCTGTCTCGTGCGCGATCAGACCGACACTCATGCGGCGCGTGGTGAACAGGTCGTACGCGTAGAAGATCGCGGTCGCGTTCTCCATGCCGCCGAACCGGGTCGCCGACTGGACGTGCGCCAACTTCTCGTAGGGAAAGGGTCCGACGAGCGTCTCGAAATACGAGACGATGGGCGCCGCGGCCGCGAACGGGCCAGGCAGCCACTCGCGATGCTCCGGCATCACGTACACCGACTGCGGAAGGCAACGCGCAGGGTCGGGCTGCGTACATCCGGTCGTCGCGAGCGGCACGTTCACCAGTGGGCCGGCCCCGATGACCATCAGGTACGTGGAGATCGGAAGTGCCTCCCGCCACCGCGTCTCGCTCCGGCGCTCCCGCGGACCTCCAACGTCGCGGACGCCGAGCAACGTACCGTTCGCCACGATCGTGCGATTGACGGGCGCTCGTACCGTCCAGCTCACCGTCGCCTTGTCGCTCGGATGGTCCACCGTGGGCAGCCACTGTCGTGCGCGATCGGGCCAGTTGTCGCCGAACCAGGTCCAGCGCCCCTGCGCGTCCTTCAGGACCACGAGTCCATCCGTCACGCGTCCATCGTAGCGCACGCGCACGCTCACGCTGTCTCCGGTGGCGCCGCCCAGCGGGACCTCGACTTTCCCATTCGCGTGCACCGGCCCCACGGCTCGTCCGTTCACCTCGATCCCGCGCACGGTGAGCGCATCCACGAGATCCAGGAGGAGCGTGGATACTCCTGCCGCGCGGCGCGCCGTCACCGTCACGTCGCCGCGAATGAAGGCTCCGGTGTCCGGCAGCTCGATCCTGATGTCGTAGTCGCGGACATCGATGCCGGGCTGGTAGACAAGCGTGGCGACCGTACCTCCCGTTCCCTGTGCACTCGCCGGTGCCAGGGCCAGAATGACGAGCAGTGCGGAAATGCGTGCGGCGCTGAGCATACGTGTCACGGGTGGCAAGCTGGGGAACGCATGCGATTGCGGGCGAGTCAACGGCGGAACATGCGGCTGAACACACCCGGCTCGGATGCCCTGCCAGCCACCGCCTGCTGGAACGCGGTCGCGAATGCGGGCGCCGAAGCGTAACGTCCATCCGGGTCGCGGCTCATCGCCTTGAGCAACACGCGCTCGACCGCTTCCGGAAACGTGCCCGGCTGACCGGCCTGGCGCAGCGGCGGCGGATCGTCGCGCAGCCGCGCGATCATCGTCTCCTGCTGCGTGCGCCCGGTGAAGGGCAGCTCGCCGGTCAACATCTCGAAGGTCATCAGCGCGAGTGAGTACACGTCGGTGCGCGCGTCGAGCGGCTTGCCGCGCAGTTGCTCGGGGCTCATGAACTCCGGCGTGCCGAGGATGATGCCCGTCGCTGTGAGCTTCTGCAGCTCGGCGTCGGCATGCCGCTCCTTCGCCAGCCCGAAGTCCATCACTACCGCGCGCTCGGTCCCGCCGGCATCCGTACAGATCATCACGTTCTCCGGCTTGAGATCACGATGCACGATGCCGAGTTCGTGGGCGACGTGCAGTCCGGCGGCGATGTCCCGCACGAACCGCCCGACCTCGTCGAGTGCGAGCGTTCCCATCCGGATGTTGCGATCCGACAGGATCTCTCCCTTCACGAACGGCATGACGACGTACACCAGCCCGTCCTGCGTCTCGCCGAGCCGGATGATGTGGCACACGTTCGGATGCGCGAGGCGCATGCCGAGCGTGGCCTCACGCTTCAGCCTCGCCATCGCATTCTGATCGTGGCAGAGCGCCGTCGACAACACCTTGATCGCATACCGCTCGTTCGACACGATGTCCGTCGCCAGATAGACGAACGACATCCCGCCCTGCCCGATCTTTCGCTCGACGGCGTATCGGCCGTCCAGCGTTTGCCCCACGAGCGTGGCGTGCGTGACTGGCACGGGCGACTCGGCGCGCGCGTTCGACGCCTCGCGCGGTGCCGACGCGATGTTCAGTGTGGCACGCGGCACGAGCCGTGACCCATCGCGGGTGCAGAAGCGCGCCTCCGCGGGATAGCCGGTGCCGCATGTGGGACAACGATTCATCGCGTCATGCGTCGGCAACCAGCGGCGCGAGTCCGCCCCACTCGATATTGCCCCCGCTCAGCAGGGCGACCGTGCGCCCACGCGGCTTGACGATTCCCTCCATCAGTGCCGCCACCGTGATCGCGCCACTCGGTTCCGTCACGAGTTTCATGCGATCGAGCAGCAACCGCATTGCGCAACGCAGCGGCGCGTCCTCCACCTGCACCACCTCGTCCACATAGCGTTCGTGGTGCGCGAAGGTGATGCTTCCCACTTCCACCGCCAACAGCCCGTCGGCCAGGCCTGCGCTCGGCGGGATGCGCACGGGGCGTCCAGCGTCGCGTGCCTTCGAGAGCTTCGGCGCGCCGGCCGGCTCGACGCCGATCACCCGGGCATTCGGTACGCGCAACTTGATGGCCGTGGCCACGCCCGCACTCAGTCCGCCCCCACCCACCGGCACCAGCACCGTCTCCACGTCGGACATGTCGTCCGCGATCTCGAGTCCGGCGGTGCCCTGTCCGGCGATGATCCATGCGTGATCGTAGGGCGGCACCATGACGAAGCCTTCCGCATGCATCAGCTCCACGGCCCGCTCCATTCGATCCTGCGTCGTCGTCCCGGCGAGTTCGATGCGCGCGCCGAGCCGCTCGGCACCGCCACGCTTGGCGGGCGTGACCGTGGTGGGCATCACCACGACGGCCGGAATGCCGAACAGCCTGGCTGCGAGCGCGACAGCCTGCGCATGATTGCCCGACGATGGCGCGATCACCCCGCGGGCGCGCTCGCTCGCGCTGAGTTGCGCGACGAAGTTGTACGCGCCGCGAAACTTGAAGGCACCACCGCGCTGGAGCATCTCCGGCTTGAGCCAGATGTCGGCGTCCAGTCGCTCGGAGGCGGCGTCGAACGGGAGGAGCGGGGTGCGCACCGCCACCGGTGCGATCCGCGCCGCAGCGGCAGTGAGGTCGTCGAGCGTGATGAGCGGGATCATGGGCGGAAGCGTAACAGGTGGAGCGTCAGGACGCAGGAGCGCCGCGAGGCCGCCAGGACCGCGGCCGCGGACTCACGCGAAGATGCGATTGCGGCCGGCGGTCTTCGCCTTGTACAGCGACCGATCCGCGTCCTGGAGCAGCGCCTCGGGTGACATCGGATCCGTTCCTCTGGCCAGCGCCACTCCGACACTGATCGTCACGCCCAGCGCGCCCGCGGGAGAGGCGAACGAGAAGTCGTCCACCTTGCGCCGCATCCGCTCGGCGAAGGTCAGCGCACCCTGCCAGCCGGTGTCCGGCAGTACGACGACGAACTCGTCCCCGCCCACGCGCGCCACCGCGTCCGTGTCGCGGGCGGTCGCCTTCATGATGCCGACGATCTCCTGGAGCACCATATCGCCGAACGGATGTCCGCGCGTGTCGTTGATGCTCTTGAAGTGATCGAGGTCGATCGCCAGCACGGCCACGGTGGAGCCGCGCCGCTTCGCCTGCCGCCATTCGGCACGCAGGCGGGTTTCCAGTGCACGACGGTTGAGGCACCCCGTCAGCGGATCGGTGCCGATCTGCTCCGCGAGCCGCGTGCGCATCGCCTCGAAGCTCCGGGCGAGCAGCGTGAGGTCGTCGGGTCGCTTCTCCACGCCCAGCAACAGCGTCGGGGCGAGGTCTCCCTGCTCGACGAGCTTGCAGAAGAGACGAAGCTGATTCATCCGCGCACGGAAGCTGCCGTAGGCAGTCACGAGTACGCCGCTCACCAACGCGAACAGGCCGAGCGTGGCGAGCAGCTGCGATGTCGAGGTAGGAACGCCGGCGACCTGCTGCGGCAGGATTCTGGCCGCCAGCACGAATCCCGCCGCGCAGAGAACGGCCGAGTACGCGCCGTGCCAGCGGCCGAAGTAGAAGACCGCGAGCTGCACCACCAGCAAGCCCGCGATGAGGATGCGCGGCGCATCGGCGGGCGAGCCGCTCAGCCAGACGATGGCCGTGAGCGTCAGGATGTCCGCCGTGACCAGGAGCGCCGGAATGCGATGCTCGTGCACGGTTGCCGCGCGTCGCACCATCGTCGCGGTAATCGACACGCACAGCACGTAGACCAGCGCGACGCTCGTCATGGGCAGCAGCATGCTTTCCCGCTCGCGACCGAATGTCAGCGCGAGCGCGACGAGCGCCACGAAGCCGACGTAGCGGATCCAGCGCTGCCAGAGGATCGCGTCGCGGACGAGCGCCTGGCGGTCGACGTGCAGCGCCTCGACGATCTCGGACGTCGCGGCGGGATACTCGAGCGTGTATCCCCCGCGCTGCACCGCCGCAGGCGCGCGCGGGGTGTCCGGCTCCGGGGGCCGGCTCACGGCTGGGTACCCATGATCGATGACGTCAATTCGCTAAGCTAGTGCGGCGTCCGCACTGCGGAAAGACGACGAAGGCAAACGGCCCCGGTGCGACGACATGCCCCGGGGCCGTTCACTGTCGGGCGGACGACGAAGGCTACTCGTCCCCGCTGTCGCCCTCGTCGTCGTCTGGACTCGTGCCATCGGCGCCCCCGACTTCGGCCTCCCCTTCCTCCTCCGGGACGACGCGCGCAACCGCCATCACGAGGTCCTTGCTGTCGAGGTTCACGAGCTTCACCCCCTGCGTGTTGCGCCCCGCGACGCGGATGCCACGCACCGGCATCCGGATCAGGATGCCCTGCTTGGTCATCAACATCAGCTCGTCCTCCGGCAGGACCTCCATGATGGAGACCGCATCGCCCGTCCTGTCCGTGCGGTGAATGGTGATGATCCCCTTGCCGCCTCGGCGCTGCACGCGATAGTCGTCGATCGGCGAGCATTTGCCGATGCCCTTCTCCGCGACGACGAGCAGCGTCGCCTCGCGCTTGATGACCACCATGCCGATCACGACGTCGCGGGCTCCGAGCTCGATCCCCTTCACGCCGGTCGTGTCACGACCCATCTCGCGCACGTCCTGCTCGTGGAATCGGATCGACAGACCGTGCCGGGTCGCCAGCACGATATCGTTCGTGCCGCTGGTGATCTGCACGTCCATCAGCTCGTCGCCGTCCTCGATCTTGATCGCCTTGATGCCGTTGCTGCGCGGATTGGCGTAGGCGGAGAGCGCCGTTTTCTTTACCGTGCCCTGCTTGGTGGAGAACAGCAGATACTGGTCGTCCCGGAACTCGCGGACCGGCAGGATCGCCTGGACCTTGGTGTCCGGGGTGACGTTGATGAGGTTGACGACCGGCTTGCCCTTGGCCGCGCGCCCTGCCTGCGGGATCTCGTGCACGCGGAGCCAGAAGCATCGTCCGTCGTCGGTGAAGACGAGCAGGTATTCGTGCGTGCTGGCGATGAAGAGGTGCTCGATGAAGTCCTCGTCCTTCAGCGCCTGCCCGTTGAGCCCGCGACCGCCGCGACGCTGCTTCTTGTACGTGGACACGGAGGTGCGCTTGATGTAGCCGGAGTGCGAGATGGTGACGACCATCTCCTCGTCGGCGATCAGGTCCTCGATCGTGAACTCGCCTTCGTCGCTCGTGATCTCGCTGCGCCGCTCGTCGCCGTACTTCGTGGAGATGTGCACGAGCTCGCTCTTGAGCAGCGCGCTGCGCTTGTCCTTCGAGGCCAGCAGCGCGCGCAGATCCTTCACGATGCCTCGCACTTCCTTGAGCTCGTCCTCGAGCTTCTCGATCTCGAGGCCGGTGAGCTTCGCGAGGCGCATGTTGAGGATCGCCTCGGTCTGGCGATCGCTCAGCTTGAACCGCGCCTGGAGCTGCGCGTTCGCCGTGGGCGTGTCCGCGGCCGCACGGATGATCTTGATCACCTCGTCGATGTTGTCGACGGCGATCTTGAGCCCCTCGAGGATGTGCTCGCGCTCGAGCGCCTTGTCCAGCTCGAACTGCGCGCGCCGCACGATGACTTCGTGACGGTGCGTGATGTAGTGCTCGAGCACCTCCTTGAGCGCCATGATCTTCGGCACCAGCCGGCGCGTCGTCGGGTCAGGCACGAGCGCGAGCATGATGACGCCGAAGGTCGTCTGGAGCTGGGTGTGCTTGTAGAGCTGGTTGAGCACCACGCGCGGAATGGCATCGCGCTTCAGCTCGATCACCATGCGCAGGCCGTCGCGATCGCTCTCGTTGCGCAGGTCGCTGATCCCCTCGAGCTTCTTGTCGCGCACCAGCTCCGCGATGTTCTCCAGCAGGCGCGCGGTGTTGACCTGGTAGGGAACCTCGGTGACGACGATCTGCGACTTGTTCGAGCTCTCCTTCTCCTCGATCACGGCGCGGGCGCGCATCACGATGCGGCCACGACCGGTCTCCTGGTAATCCTTGATCCCTTCGCGTCCGTAGATGTAGCCGCCCGTGGGGAAGTCCGGACCCTTGATGAACTTGCGCAGCTCGCCCGGCGTCGCCTCGGGACTGTCGATCAGGTGGACGATCGCATTGACGACTTCGCGCAGGTTGTGCGGCGGGATGTTGGTCGCCATGCCGACCGCGATGCCCGATGACCCATTGACCACCAGGTTCGGGATGCCCGCCGGCATGACACCCGGCTCCGTGAGCCGGTCATCGAAGTTCGGAACGAAATCGACCGTGTTGTTGTCGATGTCCGACAGCAGTTCCATCGCGATGGGCGAGAGCTTGGCCTCCGTGTACCGGTACGCCGCCGCCGGATCACCTTCCACCGACCCGAAGTTTCCCTGCCCATCCACGAGCGGATAGCGCAGCGAGAAGCTCTGCACCATGCGGACGAGCGCATCGTACACGCTCTGGTCGCCGTGCGGGTGATACTTGCCGAGCACGTCGCCGACCACGGTCGCGCACTTCTTGAACGGCCGGCCGGGCACCAGCCCCAGCTCGTTCATCGCGAACAGTACCCGGCGGTGCACCGGCTTCAGTCCGTCGCGCACATCAGGCAACGCGCGCGAGACGATGACGCTCATCGAGTAGTTGATGAACGACTCGCGGATCTCGTCGTCGATCAGGCGCGGAAGGATGCGTTCGCGGTTGTTCGGAGCAGTCATGTACGCGGATAATTGCGGGACTCGACACACGGTGACGACCGAGTTCGCAATGTAGCCGAACACCCTCCGAATTGCAACTTCACGAAGGCCAGACAACTCATTGTGCTACAATGGTTTATCTGGCCTCCCGCAACCCCGATTTCGACGCCCGGCCACGCGCGTGGCATCGCGCCGCCACGGGTCGCGCCACCGCGCACCCGACCATCGTCCTATGGTCGTGCCGGGCACTCCGCCGCACGCGCGCACGCGGGATCGAGCAGCGGCAGGCCGAGTCGCGCGAGTTCCGCGTTCGTGTCCGCCAGATCCGTCTTCCAGACCTGCGCCAGCCGCGCCTCGTACCCCGCCAGCTCCGTGGAGAGAATGCCGAAGATCTCGGGCAGGTTGCTCGTCGGCCGGCCGTCGCCACGCTCGGCCATCGAGAGCAGGTTCGCGAGGCGGTTGTTCACCCTGATCGGGAAGTTGAGCGGATCCTGTCCGCTCTGGTTGCGCACCTGGTACACCACCTCCTCGATGGCTGACGCACGAGCACGGAGCGTCGCGGCCCGCGCTGCCAGCGCGCTGTCTTTCGAGGTAGCGAGCCGGTTGTCGAGTTGCTCCTTCACCCGCCGGATCTCGATCACCGTCGCGTTGGCCGCGCTCGCGCGGTCGCGCACGCGGCGAGAGAACGCATACTGCGCCCGCAGGTCCGCGTCCGTGGCCGTGAGCCACGGATTGCGCGTCACGGTGAGCGGCGCGGTCAGCGTCCGTCCATCTGCCACGAGGCGCGCCGTATAACGACCCGGCGGCACGGCCGGCCCGCTGGTGCCGGCGCCCCACAGGATCATCTTCGGAAAACGCGTGATGCCCTGCGCGCGGAGATCCCAGATGATTCGGTTGACGCCCTCCGTCGCTGGCAGGAAAGTCTCGCGATCGCGACGACTCGCCGCGCTCGCTGCGCTATCGACTTTCGCGGTATCGGGCTCGAAGGTGCGGAGCACCGTGCCGGCGGAATCGACGATCTCGAGCCGAAGCGCGGTCGGCGCCGTCGCGAGCCACCAGCTGATCGCGACGCCGGGACCGGTTCGCACACCGGCCGGCGGAGTGAAGAGATGCGCGGGCCCGGCGAGCACCGCCGGCGTCGCCTGCCGGAGCGCGGCGATGTCGTCCAGCACCCAGAAGCCGCGGCCATGCGTGGCGATCACGAGCTCGTTCCCTTCCACCACCAGATCCACGACGGGCAGGTCGGGAAGGTTCAGCGAAAGCGACTGCCACGTCGCGCCATCGTCATACGACAGGTAGACCCCGTGCTGCGTGGCGGCGTAGAGCAGACCGCGTCGCGTGGGATCGGCGCGCACGGCGTGCACGTACGCGTCGGCGCGAATGCCCGTCACGATCTTCGTCCACGAGCGCCCGTAGTCGGTCGTCCGGAAGATGTGCGGCGCCATGTCGTCGAGTAGCGGTCGCCGAACGCTGACGTACGCCGAGGCCCCGTCGAACGGCGACGCGTCGATCTGGCTCACGCGTCCAAAGGCCGGCATGTCCGGCGGCGTGACGTTGCCCCAGCGGCGGCCTCCGTCACGAGTCACGTGCACCAGTCCGTCGTCCGAGCCCGTCCAGATCACGCGCACATCGCGCTTCCCCGGAGCGACGCTGAAGATCGTGCCGTAGACCTCCGGTCCGTTCATGTCGCCGGTGATCGGACCGCCCGAATGGCCCATCGTCGCGGGATCGTGGCGGGTGAGGTCGCCGCTCAAGGCTGCCCACGTCTGCCCCGCGTCCGACGTCTTCCACAGGCGTTGCGAGGACACGTAGAGCGTCGCCGGATCCACGGGGCTGAAGATGATCGGGAACGTCCACTGCCACCGCTCCCTGAGCGCACTCGCGGGCTCGCCGGAATAGAACCATGGGTACGGATTCACCTCGCGCGACGTGCCGGTCTTGCGATCGTATCGGTCGACGTAGGCGCCGTTGTTCGTGCCCGAGTAGAAGACATCGGTATTGCGCGGATCGGGCGCGATGTAGCCCGGCTCGCCGCCACCCGCGACATACGACACCGCCATCCCGCCGGCAGTGATGTCGCCGCTGTCGGGCCGCGCACCACCGCCGCGCCGGCGTCCCGCCCCACCGAGCCCGAACGCTGCCGCATTCCAGTTGTACGGCGTGCACAACGTGCTGTTGTCCTGCTGCGATCCGCACACGTGATACGGCACGTGCTTCGTCGTCACGACGTGATAGAACTGTCCGGTGGGAAAATCGAGATCCGTCCACCGACCGCCCGTGTTGAACGACACCGCGCCGCCGCCGTCGTTGCCGACCACCAGGTGCGTGGGGTCGTCGGGATCGATCCACAGGTCGTGAAAGTCCCCGTGCGTGCCGTTGTCGATCGCGCCGGTCTTCCTGCCACCGTCCGTCGAGCGAAACATGGACGTGTTCTGCAGGTAGACCACGCCCGTGTCGCGCGGATCGGCGAAGACGTGCGTGTAGTAGAAGGCGCGCTGCCGGATCGCGCGGTCCTCGTTCACCAGCGTCCAGTTCGCGCCCGCGTCGTCGCTGCGGAACAGGCCACCCTTCTCGTTCTCCACGAGCGCGTACACGCGACGCGCATTTGCACCCGAGATGGCCACGCCGATGCGTCCGATCACGCCCGACGGCATTCCCGGCGCCCGCGTGATCTCCGTCCACGTCTCACCGCCGTCGGTACTCCTGAACAGACCACTCCCGGCTCCGCCGCTCGACATGTGCGACTCGGTGCGGTAGGCCTCCCACATCGCCGCGTACATGATGTTCGGGTCGGTGCGGTCCATCGTGATGTCGATGGCGGCAGTGCGTTCGTCGCGGTAGAGCACCTTCCGCCAGCTCCGGCCACCGTCCGTGCTCTTGAACACGCCCCGCTCGGCGCTCGGCGCGCTGTACTTCCCGAACGCGGCGACGAAGATGATATCCGGGTTCGTGGGATGAATGCGGATCTTCGATATGCCGTGCGACGCCCGGAATCCGAAATGCGTCCAGCTTTTCCCGGCGTCGCCGCTGCGGTACACGCCGTCGCCGGGCATGATGTTGCCGCGGATGCAGGTCTCGCCCGTGCCGATGAACACCACATCGGGGCTGGACTCGCTCACGGCCACCGCACCGACCGATGCGCTGCCGATCCGACCGTCGGTGACGGGGGCCCAGTGTTCCCCGGCATCGGTGGTCTTCCAGAGCCCGCCGCCGACGGCACCGAAGTACGCCTCGCGTGGTCGGCCGCGTACGCCGCTGACGGCGATGGATCGGCCCCCCCGGTCAGGGCCGATGTTGCGCCAGCGATACGAGCGCAGCAGGGTGCTGTCGATCGATGCCAACGCCGGGCGTCGCGCCGCGGACGCTGCCGGCGGCTGGGTGGCGGTCAGCGAGGCGGTGATCGCCCCCAGAGGAACGAGCACGAGCGCGCGCGACCAGAGCATGATCCTACTCCTTGCCTTCCGATTCGGTGGGTGCCGACTCCGGATATTCCGCCGTGTCGGGATATTCCTTCGCCATCTCGTCGTCCTCCTGCGCCGTGATCTCGCGCTCGCGCCGCAGCCCTTCGTCGCGCTCGACGCGATACGCGTCGTACCACTCGCGCGTCACCTCGCCCGCGAGGTCGCGGTTGCCCAGCCCGAATGCGAGCGCCATCGCGAGGGCGATCGCCCCGAACAGGATGGCGAACGCGGTCGTCACGATGTCCGTCGCGATGCCGAGCTCCTGCAGGGCCATGAAGATCGCGAGCAGGATCACGCCGCTGCGTCCCACGCGGGCCAGCGCCCGCCCACCGTGCAGTGCGCCGGCCGACGCCGAGATGAGGCCGCCGACGAATCCGCCGAGCACGATGCCGACGAGGATGATCACGATCGCCGCGATCACGCTCGGGATGTAGCTCACCAGTTCCGAAAACACGTTCGCCAGCGACTCGAGGCCCAGCGCGTTGGCCGCGATGAGAATCACCGCGAACATGACGAGCCAGAACACCAGGTTCGCCAGCACGCGAACAGGGTTCACGTGCGAGCCCGAGCGCTCCACCGCCTGCATCACGCCGCCGCGCTCCAGCATCCGGTTGAGCCGGATGCGGCGGAGAAAGCGCTCGATCAGCTTCTCGAGTACCTTCGCGAGCAGGTAGCCCGCGAAGAGGATGATGAGGGCGCCGAGCAGCGCGGGCACGATGTCGCCGAACACCTGCGCGAAGCTCGCCTGGAGACGGTCGCCGAAGTGCAAGCTGTCCTGAAGAAGCATGATCTCGAGAGCTGGAGGCGCCGACGGTGGCGCGTCGCGGAAAAAGCTAGCTGATTGCTCCCCTGTTTGTGAGCCGTCGACTGCTGTCCGTCGCCACGCGCCGGCCACCCTCGCTCAGTTCCGTGTGCCGCGCTTGAGGTCGAAGATCACGCTGCGGCGGCAGGTCGGGCAGATCAGCCACTCGCGGCGGCGCGCGTACCCCAGCCCGAACGACCCGCCGCCGATGGATCGCATGGTCATCGCGGTGCCGTCCCGTGGACACACGGCCGGCTCGCCTGCGATCACCCGCTCGCGGAGCGCGCGCTGCTCCTCCGGCTCGAACTGCGCCTGCGCGCCGTCGTTCACGTGCGCGTGAGCCCGTCCCGAATGGCCTCCGGGATCGGCACCGTCGTGCGCGACGAATAATCGAACATCACCTGCACCGTCTCCCCTTCGGCCACCAGCCGGTCGTCGCGCGAGTCGAGGATCCGGTACTGCCAGACCCACGCCTTGTTTCGAATCTCCGCCGTCGTCATCTCGAGATCCAGCGGGTCACCCATCATCGCCGGACTGCGATAGGAGATTGTCGCCTCGGCGAGGATGAAACCGGCATCGACGTCGCCGCCCGCCGCGAGCCACGCGCGAACGCGGCCGATCTCGAAATAGGCCAGGTACACGGCGTTGTTGACGTGGCCCTTCGAGTCGTAGTCGTTCAGTCGCGTCTGGAGTGCGAAACGCATCAGTCGATCCGCACCACGATCTTGCCGAACTGGTCGCCCTGGCCGAGGCGCTCGAAGGCGGAGCGTCCGTCTGCGAGCGAGTACACCCGGTCGATCGGCGGGCGCAGCCGGCCAGCGGAGAAGTGTCGAACGATCTCCGCGAACTCGTCGTCGTTGCCCATCGTGGAACCGAGGATGCTCCATTGATTCCAGAACAGGCGACGAACATCGGTGGTCACCATCGGCCCCGACGTGCCGCCACAGGTGACGAGGCGCCCGCGCCTGCCCAGTGCGCCCAGCGACTGCGACCAGGTGGCCGCTCCCACGGAGTCGACCACGACATCCACACCGCGCCTGGCGGTCCGGGCGCGAATCTCACGGCCGACGTCCACGCCGGTGTGATTGATGACGTCGTCTGCGCCGAGCTGCGCCGCACGCGCGAGCTTCGCATCGCTGCTTGACGTCACGGTGACATGCGCGCCCACGAGCTTGGCGATCTGCAGGCAGGCGATGGCGACTCCGCCGCCGATGCCCCAGATCAGTACACGCTCTCCCGGCTGCACGCGCGCGCGCGTCACCATCATTCGAAACGCCGTGAGCGTGGCGAGCGTGAACGCCGCCGCTTCCGCATCGTCCGACGCGCCGTCGACGCGGGCAACGTTCACGGCAGGGACCACGAGCAACTCGGCCATCGTGCCCGGACGATGCTCGCCGAGGATCCCGAAGCGCGTGCAGAGCGGCTGCTCGCCCTCCAGGCAGTACTGGCACGTGCGATCGCTGATCCCCGGGTTGATGACGACCCGGTCTCCCACCGCCACGTTCGTGACCGTCGCGCCGATGGATTCCACGGTCCCCACGCCATCGGCCCCGAGCACCCATCCCGGCGTGATCGTCACGCCAGGCAATCCGGCGATCAGGAAGAGGTCGAGGTGATTGAGTGCCGCGGCGCGCATCCGAATGCGGACGTCGCCATCGGCGCGCAGCATCGGCTCGGCGAGGTCGTCGCGATACTCGATGCGCTCCATCCCGCCGTGCGCGGAGATCGTGAGTCCTCGCATGCCTCTGACGTGGGGTTATATTGGACACGAATGCTATGCGGCGGCAGGCGGACGCGAAAGGCGCCGCAGTGTCCCGGCCTCGTTCCGTCACGACGCACCGACATGACTGCAATCAAGGTTCCGCAACTCGGCGAGTCGATCGTCGAAGCGACAGTCTCGCGTTGGCTCAAGAACGAGGGCGATCAGGTCGCGGCAGGCGACACGCTCGTCGAGCTGGAGACCGACAAGATCACCGTCGAAGTGCCGGCGCTCGCGGCGGGCGTGCTGCGCACGCACATCGCGAAGGAAGGCGAGGTCGTCACCGTCGATCAGCTGCTCGGCGAGCTGGAGGACGGTGCCACCGCGGCGCCCGCGACCGCCGGCTCGGCGCCCGGCGCCTCTGCGCCGCCCGATGCTCAGGCGCCGCGTGCGGCGACGGCGAATCTCGTCGCGTCCCCCGCCGCCGGACCCGCGTCCGCGACGGCGCAGGGCGCGGCCAAGGTCTCGCCCGCAGCCCAGCGCGTGGCGGCGGAACAGCAGGTAGATCTCGCCGCCGTGACGGGCACGGGGCGCGGCGGTGTCGTGAGCAAGCCCGATGTGATCGAGCAGGCCGCAACATCCGGCCGAACTGCACCGACGCCACCGATCGCGAAGGCCTCGGCGTCCCCAGTCACTCCGTCCGCTGCTATCACCACCGCGCCTGCCGGGTCCATTCGACCCGCGCCAGCCGAAGGGACGCGCGAGACACGAGAGAAAATGACGACGCGACGCAAGCGCATCGCGGAGAATCTGCTGCTCTCACAGCACAATACGGCGCACCTCACGACCTTCAACGAGATCGACATGTCCGTCGTGAGCGCGCTGCGCGAGCGGATGAAGGAAAAGGTCGAGAAGGAACACGGCGTGAAGCTCAGCTTCATGCCCTTCTTCGTGAAGGCGGCGTCGATGGCCTTGAAGGCGATGCCCATCGTGAACGCGTCCATCGATGGAGACGCCATCGTCTACCATCACTACGTCAACATGGGCATCGCTGTCGCGTCCGATGCGGGGCTCGTCGTCCCCAATGTGAAGGACGCCGACCGCAAGGGCATGCTCGACGTGTCGCGCGACATCGCCGCGGTGGCCAGGCGCGCGCGCGAAGGGAAGCTGACGATGGACGACCTCACCGGCGGCACCTTCACCATCACGAATGGCGGAGTGTTCGGCTCGCTCGTCTCCACACCCATCATCAACTATCCGCAGGCCGGCATTCTCGGATTGCACAAGACCCAGGACCGACCGATCGCCCTCAACGGTCAGGTCGTCATCCGTCCGATGATGTACGTCGCACTGTCGTACGACCATCGGATCATCGACGGACAGCAGGCCGTGCTCTTTCTCGTGAAGGTGAAGGAGCTGATGGAAGATCCGGCGGCCATGCTGGTGGACTGAGATGGCCGAATCGCACATTGCCGCCGACGTCGTCGTCATCGGAGGCGGCCCAGGCGGCTACGTCGCTGCCATCCGCGCGGCCCAGCTCGGGTTCTCCACCGTGTGCGTCGAGATGGACCGCACACTCGGCGGCACCTGCGTCAACGTCGGATGCATCCCGAGCAAGGCGCTGCTCGAGTCGTCTCATCACTTCGAGTTCATGGCCCACGATGCCGCGAAGCACGGCATCGGGCTGGCCGACCTGTCGATCGACGTGCCGGCGATGCTGAAGCGGAAGGACGATGTCGTCGGGCAGAACACCAAGGGCATCGAGTTCCTCTTCCGGAAGAACAAGATCACCTGGGCGAAAGGTCGCGGAACGCTGAAGGCCGGCAACGTGGTCGAGGTGCGGGGGCCCCCCCCGGAAAACAATCTCACCACCTATCAGGCCACGCACGTCATCATCGCCACCGGCTCCGCACCAATCGAGCTCCCCTTTCTCAAGTTCGACGAGGAACGTGTACTCTCGAACGTGGGAGCCCTGACCATTCCCTCGGTCCCCGAACATCTCATCGTCATCGGTGGCGGCTACATCGGCCTCGAGCTGGGCTCCGTCTGGCGCCGGCTCGGCGCCCGGGTCACCGTCGTCGAGCTGCTGCCGTCCATCCTGCCAGGCATGGATGACGACATCGTGAAGGATGCCGACAAGATGTTCAGGAAGCAGGGGCTCGATATCCGCACCGGCACTAAAGTCACCGGCGGCGGACGAAGCGCCGACGGCGCATTCGTCACCGTCGAGAACGACGGCTCGACCGAGCGACTCGACGGCGACTACGTGCTCGTGTCCGTCGGCCGGCGCCCGGTGACCACCGGCATCGACGCCGCAGCGCTTGGGCTCGCGCTCGGGCGGCGCGGCGAAGTGCTCGTCGATGATCAGCAGCGCACCAACATTCCCGGCGTCTACGCCATCGGCGACTGCACGCCTGGCCCGATGCTCGCCCACAAAGCGGAGGAAGAAGGGGTCGTCGCCGCCGAAGTGATTGCGGGCAAGCCCGTGCACATGCACCACCGCACTGTCCCGGGCGTGGTCTACACCTGGCCCGAGATCGCGGTCGTCGGCATCACGGAGCGAGAAGCCCGGGCGAGCGGCCGTGAGGTCAAGGTTGGCAAGTTCCCCTTCTCGGCCAATGGCCGCGCACGCACTGCGGGCGAGACGACCGGCTTCGTGAAGTTCGTCGCGGACGCCACGACCGACGAGATCCTCGGCTGCCACATGCTCGGCCCCAGCGTCTCCGAGCTCATTCCGGAAGTCGTCCTCGCGATGGAGTATCGCGGATCCTCGGAGGACATCGGAATCACCGTCCACGCCCATCCCACGCTGTCGGAGACGACGAAGGAAGCGGCGCTCGCAGTGCTGGGGCGCGCGCTGCACTTCTGACGGCGCACAGGATGGAGCTGGTGCTCCGCCCGCTGATGCCCGGTGACGCGGGCGACGCGCGCACCTGCGTATCGGCGCAGCTCGCCGGCACGCGTTACGAAACCCGCGCGCTCGAGCAGCTCGACATCGCGCTGCAGTTCGACGATCCGGAATACATGGCCTTGCTCGCCTCGAGCGGGGACGAGATCGCGCTGCGGGGACTCGTCCTGTTCGGTACCGTCGCCGGCGCGAGAGGCGTCGTGAAGGTGCATGTGCTCGTCGGCCGGGAGCTCGAAACCGCCGTCGCCCTGCTCGAGGCGGTGCGGGCGACGAGCGAGCACTCCGGCGAACGGATGATCGTCTGCGAACTGCCCGACGACACTCCGTTGACATCGGCAGCGGATGCCCTCGAGGCGAGCGGGTTCATTGAAGCAGGGCGCGTCCCCGACTTCGTGACTGACGGCGTGGCGTTGCGCCTGCTCGTGCGCACTTTGGTCGTCGACCAGTGAACTGTAACCGAAGTTTCGATAGCAAGAACGAGAGCATGACCGCAGAGGCCGCAGAGAAGCGCGGAGGACAGCCGGTGACCGCAGATTCTTTGGACACGTGTGCCCGGCTCCGCTCGTTTCACCACGCAACGGCGGATGTCGATCCTCTGCGCACCTCTGCGCACTCCGCGGTGAAAAAAACTTCACTCGTGCTGGCATGATTTCGGTTACCGGCCACTAGGACGCGCGGGGACGTGGGCAGGCCCTCGGTCGTCCCATGGATATGCACGACGACCGCACGAACTCTCAGCCGCGCTGGATCGGCCGGATCGCTCGGGGCGCCCTCATTCTCCTCGTCATCTGGGGGGCAGCGACGTCTAGCGCCGGACTTCTATCTGCCCGACGCGATCCGGCGCTCGCCCCGCCGAGAGCGAGCAGTCTCCCTCGCGCGCGCGAACACCGGTCCCCGCCCGCGAACGATTTCCGGCGCGCCACCGACGAGGCTGGCCTGCTT
>JAJAYP010000022.1 GCA_026786185.1 Gemmatimonadaceae bacterium | reverse complement strand
GCCGAGGCGCCCGCCGCCCGCCAACACGGCGAACATGCGATCAGTGCGGCGACGCAACAGCTCGCCGACGCGATGTCGCTCGGTGTGATACGAGTCGAGGAGTGACGCCGGCGCGTCTCCGCGCGTGACCAGTGCGAGCTTCCATCCCAGATTGTAGGCGTCCTGAATTCCCGTGTTCATGCCCTGTGCGCCGGCAGGACTGTGGATGTGCGCGGCGTCGCCCGCGACGAACGCGTTTCCCTTCCGGTACATCGGCACACCCCGGCTGTGCAGCCGGTACCGCGTGAGCCAGTGGCTCTCGACGACGGTCGGCTCATTGCTATCTGCACGCTCACGCGGCACCAAACGACGAAGCTGGGAGAGAAACTCTTCGGGATCCAGGTGTCTGGATTCGTCGCTGCTGGCCGCCGGCAGGATCATGATGATGCGGAAGTGATGCGGGCCCGGCAGGGGAAACGCGAGCAGCACGCCGTCCGGCGCGGGGCAGATCGACACCTGCCCCTCGGGCAGTCGCCACCGCATCGTGACGTCGCCGAGCAGGCATTCGGTCGGATAGGTGCTGCCCGGAAAGGGGATGCCCGCATGCTGCCGCACGGCGCTGTGCGCGCCGTCGCAACCGATCAGGTAGTCCACGGTCATTCGCTCGATGCGGCCGTCCGCATGCCGCAGAACCGCGACGCCGCCACGGCTGCCCTCTTCATACCCTTCCAACTCCACGCCGCGCTCGACGAGCGCGCCCGATCGCTCCACCAGCCCGCCGAGGATGCGTTCGGTCTCCTCCTGCGGTAGCGTGACGAGGCGTCCGTATCGGCTGTCCAGCCATTCCGGGCGGATGACGATGGTGCCGTGTCCACCGCGCGAGCTGTACACGTTGGCGGCTTCCACGATGAGCGACGCGTCGAGGATCTCGCGCACGATGCCAAGGTCGTCGAACAGCTCGAGCGTCCGCGCCTGGATCACGATCGCGCGAGATCGGTCGTCTGGTGGCGTGACCGCCTGGTCGATGATTCGGGCAATCACGCCATGCCTCGCCAGCACCGCCGCCATGGTGAGCCCCGTGGGACCTGCCCCGACGATAAGAATGTTCGCCACGATCACGTGCTCCACGTTCGAAGTACGACCAGATAGTTCCGTCGTCCGCGTGCCGGTGGCACCCATACGCAAACGAGCCCGCCCTGAATGTCAGGGCGGGCTCGCTCGAGGGCAGTGACGCGCGTTACTCGTCGACGACTGCATCCATGGGAACGTCGACGATCTCGCCGTCCTCGGTGTGAATCTTGGACGGCGTCTCCGGCCGGGGCGGCTGCTCCTCGGGAATGTTGACGACGCTCAGCACGATGCGGCGATGGATCGGGTCGACCTCGAGCACGCGCGTGTCGAGGAACATCGTCTCGTACACCACGTCGGCCGGACTGACGACGGCCGCGCCGCCCTGCCCGAGTTGCGAGATCGGCACGAAGCCCTCGATATCGTTGCCGATGTCGACGACGACACCCTTGTCCATCAAGCGCACGACCGTCGAGCGCATCTCCGTTCCGACCGGATAGCTCTCGCCGATGCGAAGCCACGGATCCTCCTCCGCCTGCTTCAGGCCGAGGCTGATGCGCTTGTTCTCGGAATCGATATTCAGGATCACCACGTCCACGGCATCGCCCTTCTTCACGACTTCCGACGGGTGCTGGACGCGCTTCGTCCAGCTCATGTCGGAGATGTGGATCAGCCCATCGATGCCGGGCTCGATCTCGACGAAGGCGCCGAAGCTCGTGAGGTTGCGGACCTTGCCGTTGATGCGCGTGCCGACGGGGTACTTGAGCGGCAGCACGACCCACGGATCCTGCTCCGTCTGCTTCATGCCGAGCGAGATCTTCTCCTCGTTCGGATCGACCTTGAGTACGACGGCCTCGATCGTCTCGCCGATGCTGACGAGCTTCGACGGGTGCCTGACGTTGCGCGTCCAGCTCATCTCGGAGATGTGCACCAGTCCTTCGATGCCTGGCTCGAGCTCGATGAACGCGCCGTAGTTGGTGATGCTCACCACCTTGCCCTGCACGCGCGTGCCCACCGGATACTTCTCGGCCACATCCTTCCACGGATAGCTCTGGAGCTGCTTGAGGCCGAGGGAAATGCGCTCACGCTGCCAGTCGATGTCCAGAACCTTCACCTCGAGCTCCGCGCCGATGGCCACGAGCTCGGACGGATGCGAGATGCGGCCCCACGACATGTCGGTGATGTGCAGCAGGCCATCCACGCCGCCGAGGTCGATGAACGCTCCGAAGTCGGTGATGTTCTTGACGACGCCCTTCCGGATCTGATCCTTCTCCAGCTCCTTCATGAGCTTCTCGCGCTTCCCGGCCCGCTCGTTCTCCAGGATGACACGACGGGAGACGACGATGTTCCGACGACGCTTGTTCAGCTTGATGATCTTGAACTCGAACTTCTGGCCGAGGAGCTCGTCGATGTTCGGCACGCGCCGCAAGGCGATCTGCGAGCCCGGGAGGAACGCGTCGACGCCCATGAGGTCGACGACCACGCCACCCTTGATCTTCTTGACGAGCGTGCCTTCCACCGGCTGCTCGTTCTCGTAGGCCAGACGGATGCGCTCCCACACGCGCATGAAGTCCGCCTTCTTCTTCGACAGGACGACCGAGCCTTCCTGATCCTCGAGATGCTCGAGCAGAACTTCCACCTCGTCGCCGATCTTGAGGTCGGGAAAGTCCTTGAATTCCTCGAGCGGGACGCTGCCCTCGGATTTGAAGCCGATGTCGAGCACGACCATGTTGTCGCGAATCTCGAGGACGCGAGCCTTGACGATCTCGCCCTCGTCGATCGACGCCATGGTGCCGTTGTACATCGCCATCATGGATTCGAGCTCGTCGGGCGAGTAGCCCTCATCGTCGACGAGTTCCGGGCGCAGGTTGGCCAGGGGGCGGAGAATCGCGCGCTGTGCATCGCGCTTCTCGCGTGCGGTCAGCGCCGCCGAGCCGGTAAGGGTGTCGAGTTCAGTCATACGGGAAGAAGAATCTCCTGGATCGCGGATGTTTTCGCTCGCCGCGGCGAGTCAGGGGAAACGAGCGATGGAACCGAACCCGAAAGTATAGAGCCAAAGGACCGGCGCGTCAACTTTAAGTGACGGGCGGACGGTGACTTACGGCGCGCGCCAGCGCCACGATCCGCTCCACCTGCTGGGGTTGGGTGAGGTAGGTCGTGTCGAGGACGACCGCGTCCTTCGCCTGGACCGTCTGCGTGGCGTCCTTGGCGTCACGCTGCACGAGGAGATCGGTCTCCGCCGCTATCTCCTCCTCGGTGGGCGAGCGCTCGAGCCGCTGCACCAGCCGTCGACGCGCCCGCTCCCAGGGATCGGCGATGAGAAAGATCTTGAGGGTCGCCTCCGGGAACACGGCCGTGCCCATGTCGCGACCGTCCACGACGACATCGTGCGTTTGCGCCGCCTCCCGCACCGTCGCATTCACCCAGGCGCGGACCTCGGCCACACGCGCCACGAGCGACACGCTGGCTGTGACGATGCCGCCGCGAATTTCCTCCTCCGCCGGCGCTCCGTCGATCAGCGCCGAGAACGAGGTGGCCTCTGCGCGAAGCGTGATGCGTGATCCCTGCGCCACCATCACGGACGACGTCCACCGCTCCGGCGGCGCCCCCTGTCGCAGGAGCGCCGCCGTGAGCGCACGATACAGCGAGCCACTGTCGACGTGGAGAAACCCGAGCCGCTCGGCCACCCATTGCGAGGTGGACGACTTTCCCGAGGCGGCCGGACCGTCGATGGCGATCACGATGCGCGGCACGTCACTCACGAGCCGGTCACACGCGCCAGGTCGGCCCAGAACTCCGGATACGACACGGCGACGCACTCGCGATCATCGATCGCGATCTCGTTCCCCGGCAGGGCGGACAATACGCCGAACGCCATGGCCAGCCGATGGTCGCCGTGCGTGACGACTGTTCCTCGCAGCCTCGGCTGCGTGCCTCGCACGACGAAGCCGTCCGGCAGTTCGTCCGCGTCGGCGCCCAGCAGGCGCAGGTTGTCCACGACCGCGGCGATCCGATCGCTCTCTTTCACGCGCAATTCGGCCGCGCCGGTGACACGCGTCTCGCCCTCGGCGTACGCGGCGACGCAGGCGAGCAGCGGAAGCTCGTCGATCAATGTAGGAATCGCTGCGCCACTCACGGTGACACCGATCAGTCCGCGGCCCGTCGCAATGCGAAGATCCGCGACGTGCTCACCACTCGCGCGTACCGCGTTCTCGAGCTCGATCGACGCACCCATCTCGCGCAGCACGGCAAAGAATCCGCTTCGGGTCTCGTTGATGCCGACCCGTCGCGCCAGCAGATCGCCGTGCGACGCCAGCGATGCGAGCGCCGCGAAGAACGACGCGGACGAGGGATCGCCCGGCACGGTCAGCTCGAGCGGCGACAGCGTCTGCTCGGCGAAGAGCATCACCGCGTCGTCATTCACCCAGACCTCGGCGCCCATCGACGCCAGCATGCGCTCGGTATGATCGCGCGAGCGACTCGGCTCGCGAACGGTGGCCTCGACGCCGGCCGCGAGGGCCGCGAGCAACACGCAGCTCTTGACCTGCGCACTCGGCGTATCGCTTGCCCATTCCACGCTTTCGAGCGCGCCACCTCGCACGTGCATCGGCAATCCGCCGTGGTCGGGCAACTCCACGACGGCACCCATGGCCTCGAGCGGACGCTGCACGCGACGCATCGGACGACGGCTGAGACTCGCGTCGCCGACGAAGCGCGCTGCCACACCGGCGCCTGCGACCACACCGGCCATCAGCCGGGCGGTCGTGCCGCTGTTGCCGCAATCGAGGTCGGCCACGGGGGCGGCCAGTGCGCGGCGTCCCGCGCCGGTGACTTGCATGACGGGAGCGAGCGCCGGAATGGAGACCCCGAGCGCGCGCAGCACACCGGCGGTGGACTGCACGTCAGCGGATGAAAGAATATCGCGAATCTCCGACGTGCCGTCGGCGAGCGCCGCGCAGATCAGCGCGCGATGCGAGATGGACTTGTCGCCCGGCACGGTGAGCTCACCGGCAACACGCAACCGCCCGCGTGTCAGCGGAGCCATCCCTCGAGCGCCGTCGCGAGGTCGGTGCGCTCGTCCCGATACTTCACGATGACCGGTGTCTGGAGCGACAGACCCTGCGCCGCTCCCCATCCCTTGCCGACCTGTCTGGCCCCGGGCACTACAACGGCGCCCGGCGGAATCTCGAGCGCGCGCTCGGCATCGCCTCGATAGATGCGCTCGTGCACCAGATCGTAGACGGGCGTTCCGCGTGTGAGCACGACGCCGGCAGCCAGCACCGCGCGCTCGCGAACGATGGTGCCCTCGTACACACCGCAGTTGCCGCCGACCAGCACGTCGTCCTCGATCACCACCGGCGCGGCGTTGACCGGCTCGAGCACGCCACCGATCTGCGCCGCGGCGCTGAGGTGCACACGCTCGCCGATCTGCGCGCACGATCCCACGAGCGCGTGTGAATCGACCATCGTGCCAGCGCCCACCCAGGCGCCGACGTTGACGTACATCGGCGGCATGCACACGACGCCGGGGGCGAGGTACGCACCGCGCCGAACGGCGGACCCACCGGGGACGATGCGAACGCCACTGGCAGCGGAGAGCGCCTGCGGTGGATAGGTGTGCTTGTCGAAGAACGCGAAGCGCGGTTCGCCGTGGTGCCCCCCGATCGACATCTCGGCGACCCGCCCACCCCGAAAGCCGAGCAGGATGCCTCGCTTGACCCATGGCACGGCGCGCCACGATCCGTCTGCATCCCGCTCCGCCGCGCGGACCGCACCGCGCTCCAGTGCGCCGAGCAACGCATCGACCGCGTGCTCGGCGTCCGACGGCAGCGATGTGCCCGCGGGGGTGTCGGCGTAGGCGAGCAGTTGCGCGATGAAGATGTCGTCGAGCACCCGACCATCGGCGCTCGTCATCGAAGCGCCTGCGCCGTGACGAGCGCGGCGCGTACCGCGGCGACCTTGCTGTCAGCGAGCGGCACGAGTGGCAGCCGGAGCACGTTTTCCATTTTCCCCATCATCGCGAGCGCGGCCTTCACGGGTACCGGATTGGACTCGATGAAGGCAGCGCGCATCCACGGCAGCAGCTGCAAGTGCAGCTCGCGAGCGGCTGCGGCATCGCCGGCACGCGCCACGCGAACGAGCTTCGTCATCAGCGCGGGAACGGCGTTGGAGATCACGGAGATCAGTCCGTCCCCGCCCAGCGCCAGAATCGGCACCGTGAGCTCGTCGTCGCCCGACAGCACGGCGAAGTCACGCGGCTTGCCAGCGATGCAGTCCGTGATCTGCGGGAGGTTCGCCGACGCCTCCTTCACCGCGATGATGCGCGGGTGCTTCGCCAGCTCGAGAGTCGTCGCCGCCTCGATGTTGCTTCCGGTGCGACCCGGCACGTTGTAGACGACGATCGGAAGCGTCGTGGCATCGGCGATCGCCGTGAAGTGCGCCACGATGCCACGTTGCGGAGGCTTGTTGTACATCGGCGACACGTGGAGCAGGTGCGTCGCGCCGGCTTCTTGCATGCGCCTCGAGGTCTCGATGGCCTTCGCAGTGTCGTTCGATCCAGCGCCCGCCACCACCGGCACGCGACCTCGAGCCTGTTCGACCGTGATCTCGACGACCCGGTAGTGCTCTGCCGGAGTCATCGTCGCCGCTTCGCCCGTTGATCCGCACGGCACGACAAAGTCGATTCCCTCGTCGATCTGCCAGTCGACGAAGCCTCGCAGTGCGCGCTCGTCGAGCTCGCCCGCCGCGGTGAACGGAGTCGCGAGGGCTGTGCCGCAGCCCGTCAGGAGCGCGTGAGTCATGTCTGTCGGGATGGAGTCGGGGATTCTGGTGTCGTGAGCACATCCTGCATCGTGAACACACCGCGGCGCCCGATGATCCATCGTGCGGCAACGAGCGCGCCTTCGGCGAACACACGCCGGTCACGCGCTTCGTGCACGAGCCGCACCTGCTCGAACGGCGCGTCGAACACCACCTCGTGCGTTCCCGGCACCGAGCCGACCCGGATGCTGGTGATGGGCATCGAGCGGCCGGAGGCAGCTTCCGCAGTTCGCGCGAGCGCGGCGGCGGTGCCGGACGGTGCGTCCACCTTCGCGCGGTGGTGCGTCTCGACGAGGTGGCCGTCGAACGAGGTCGCGCCGCCGAACAGTCGCGCCGCTTCGGCCACGACGCGATCGAAGATCGCCACGCCGAGCGAAAAGTTCGGCGCATGCAGCATGGCGCCGCCGGCGCGCTCGACTTCGGTGCGCACGCGCGGCAAGTCGGCATACCAGCCCGTGGTCCCGACGATGACGGGACATCCCGCCGCCGCGCAGGCGATGACGTTGGCGGCGGCGGCAGCCGGGACAGAAAACTCGATCGCGACCGCAGCACCGCCGAGCGACGCTCGCGTGACGGCTCCGTCGGAATCGATGCGCGCGACGACCTCGAATCCGCGATCCGGCGCCAGTTCTGCCAGGGCGCGTCCCATGCGCCCCATGCCCACGAGGGCTAGCGGGATGGTGCTCATGCCGCGGTCGCGCTCGTAAAGAACTCATCGTGCAACCGTCGCATCGCCGGGGAGACCTGCTCGCCGTCGACGACGATGGTGAGGTTGATGCCGCTGGCACTGAGCGAGAGCATGTGCACGCGGATGTCGCCGATGGCGCCGAGCGCCCTGGCCATCGCCGAGCCGCCGTCGCTCAAGCCACTACCGACGACGGAGACGATGCCCCGATTCCGCTCGATGGTCACGTCGCCGAGGTCGCGGAGGTCCACGACGAGTGCCTCGAGACTCGCGACGTCGTCGATCGTGACGGAGACGCTCACCTCCGACGTCGCGACGACATCCACCGACGTGTGGTGGCGCCCGAAGACGTCGAATAGCATGCGCATGAATCCTTCCGTGAGGAGCATGCGTGGGCTGCGGACCTTGACGAGCGTGACGCCACTCTTGCCCGCAATTGCGGTGACGCTGCGCCGCGGCGCGTCGAAGGTGATCAGTGTTCCCGTGCCGTCCGGCTTCCGCGAATTCAGCACCCACACGGGAATGCCGCGCATCACGGCGGGCGCAATCGTGTTGGGATGCAGCACCTTCGCGCCGAACGAGGCGAGTTCTGATGCCTCCTCGAAGCCGATGCGCTCGATGAGCCTCGCACCTTCCACGACGCGCGGGTCGGCAGTCAACATGCCATCGACGTCGGTCCAGATCTCGATCGCATCGGCCTGCAGTGCGGCACCCACCAGCGAGGCACTGTAGTCCGAGCCGCCGCGGCCGAGCGTGGTGGTGATGCCGGTCCCCTGTGCCGCGCCGAAGAATCCTCCCATCACGGGGATACGACCGGCGCGGATGAGCGGCATGACGACCCGTTGCGCCGCTTCCGCGATCGCCTCGGCCTGTGGCTCGGCGCGCGTGAAGTTGCCATCGGTGATCATCACCTCGCGTGCGTCAACGTGTTCAGCGGGAAGGCCCAGCTTCCGGAAGGCCGCCACGACGAGAACGGACGAGAGCTGTTCACCAAGCGCGGCGATGGTGTCGAGCGATCGCGGCGTGAGATCGCCGAGCGTCTTGAGTGCTTCGGCCAGTGCGGCGAGCTCGTCGAACATCGCGGACAGCTCGGCACTCACCTCGTCGGCTTCGGCAGGGTCCAGCAGAAGGCGCGCCTGCGTGAGGTGCCGGTCGCGCAACCCTTCCACCGCGCGGAGCGCCCCGATCAGCTGCCCCTTGGCGGATTGCTCCGCGACCTGCAACAGCTGGTTCGTCGTACCGCCGAGCGCACTCACCACAACGACGGGTTGCCGGTCTCGACGACTGGCGATGATCGTCGCCGTGCGCGCGATCGACTCGGCATCACCGACCGACGTGCCGCCGAACTTGCAGACGATCACGAGACGCCCGCCTGCCCGGTCGACACCAGCACCTCGGCATTGAGGACGGATGCGCCAGCCGCGCCTCTGATGGTGTTGTGGCCCATTGCCACGAGCTTCACGTGAAAGAGCGGATCGGCGCGCACACGGCCGACGGTGACCGTCATCCCGCGACCCGCATCGACGTCGCGGCGGGGCTGTGGACGGTCGGCGAGATCGGTGACGACGAGTGCGCGAGCGGGAGAACTGGGCAGGTGGAGGGCGCGCGCGTCGCCCTGCCAGCCGCGTAGCACCTGAAGCGCCGCGCCGGCGCTCGCGCGCGCGCTGAACTCCACCGACAGGCAGACCGTGTGTCCATGCTCCACCGGCACTCGATTCGCGTGCGCGCTGATCGCGATGTCAGCCGGCTCGATGCGCGAATCCGAGCGGCGCCCCAGCATCTTGCAGATTTCGGCCTCGATCTTCGCTTCTTCGTCCTTGATGTACGGAATGACATTGCCGAGAATGTCGAGCGATGGGACGCCCGGATACCCCGCTCCCGATACCGCCTGCATCGTGGAGACGAACAGCCGGCTGATGCCGAACGCTTCGTGCAGTGGCGCGAGCGCCATCACCGCCATGATCGAGGCGCAGTTGGCATTGGTCACGATGCCGCCGCTCCAGCCACGCGTCGCTCGCTGCGCCTCGAGAATCGCCAGGTGATCGGCATTGACCTCCGGGATGACGAGCGGAACATCCTCATCCATGCGAAAGTTCTTCGCGTTGCTGAGCACGAGACGGCCTGCACGCGCGAACGCCAATTCCACCTCGCCGGCGACATTGGAATCGAGCGCCGAGAAGACCAGTGGCGAGGTGACGAGCGCCGGATCGCAGGGGAGCACGATCATGTCGCGCGCCACCTCGGGCATCGAATCGCCAATCCATCGTGCGGCGTCGCCGTAACGCTTTCCCGCTGAGCGCTCCGATGCCGCAAGCTCGGTGAGGCGGAACCAGGGATGATCGGCGAGCAGCCGGATGAACGTCTGGCCCACCGCGCCGGTCGCACCGAGTACGGCCACGGGAATGCGAGCGGACGGCGTGAAGGACGTCATGAGGCCAGCACCGCCCGCGCGATGCGCTCGTACGCGTCGACCGCGCCGCGCAACTCCTCCACGTCGATGTATTCGTCGGTGGTATGCGCCACGTGAATGGAGCCGGGCCCGAACAGGAGGGGCGTTCCCCACCGTGAGAGCAGCGGGATGTCCGAGGTGTACGCCATCGGCGCGACCTCGAAGCCGGGAATGGTGTGGAAGTGCTGAGCGGGGATGTGCGATCCCCACTCGAGTTCTGCCTTGCCATCCGCCCATCGCGTGACCGCCTCGCGCAACGGGGCGACGTCGCTCACGAGTCGAAACATCAGCTCGGACTCACAGAGCGATGGGATGATGTTGGCCTCGGTGCCGCCCCGAATCGTCCCGATGTTCACCGTCGTCTCACCGAGGATCGGATCCGTGGGGAGTGGCAGCGACTTCGCCGTGGGAAGGAGCGCGAGCATTGGCTCGATCGCCGATACCCCGAGCTCGGCGTACGCGGAGTGCGCCGCGCGGCCGCGCGT
>JAJAYP010000021.1 GCA_026786185.1 Gemmatimonadaceae bacterium | reverse complement strand
GGGCCCTCGCAGTGCCAACGGGACGTGTCAGCCCGTCACGTGATCACTTGTCATCCTGTTCCTCGGGCTTCGTGGCGGGAACTCCCGCCTTCGCGCGAGTCTCGGCCGCCGCGGCCGGTGGCGCGCCCTGCTCGATGTCCACCCGCACGTTGCGCTGAAATTTGTTGATGTCGGCATCCTTCGCACCGGCGCCCATGAGGGAGCGGATGGCGTTCGCGGCGGTCTGCACCGGTACGCCGCGAGACACGATGTCGGCCAGCACGGTAAACGGCAACGTGAGCGAACGGCGCAGCCCGCTCTGCTTCTTCAGCTTGCCAAGCTCCACGGCCGGCACGCCGGCGTGCATGGCTGACGCGGCTGCCTTGATCTCGTCGGCGGAGGCGATGGTGCCGAGTGCGCGATGCGCGCTCGCCATCTCCAGGGTCAGCGAGCGCACCGCTGCCACGATCCGGGGACCGTCCGCGCCCTTCCCCATGCCCTCGTACACCTTTTCCATCAGCGGCTCGACGGGAATTCCCTGCGCGCGTGCCGAGTCGACCAGCGCGGTGATCGCGGCGCGCGACGGCGCGTCGAGCCGGGTCCCGATGCGCGGATCCTGCGCGCCGGCCGGCGCGAGTGCCGCGCTCGCGAGCGCGAACGTGACGAGTGCCCGGACCGGACGGTTGATCATTTCGTGCTGTCCTCGACGATGAGTGCACTGCTGGGCAGGCCGAAGTCGTCACCCGCGGAACGCGGAGCGCTCGGATCGGCCACCCACTCCTTTCCATTCACGACGAAGGCATATCGATGCACTCCCGCCGGCACTGGCGCCGTGACGCTCCACACACCCTGATGATTGGTGGCGACGAGCGCGGAGTCGTTGAGTCCCCAGTCGTTGAAGTCGCCAACGACCGCCACACTCTGCGCTGCCGGCGCCACGAGCACGAACTGCACCGGCTCGAACACGGAGGACGCGGACGGCGACACCGGGGGACGCGTGCGCAGCACACCCGCGGTGACGATCGCGACGATGCCCGCGGCAAGGGCCGCCGCCCAGCCGGGATGGTGCGTCACGCGGGACGCGACACCGAGCCAGGTGCCGAAGCCCCGACGTCGTCGCTGCGCGTACAGGCGGCGCACGCGCACCATCACCCGTCGCTCGAACGATGCATCGAGGCGGACCGGTTGCTGCAACTCCTGCACGACCATCTCGAGGGTCGTCCGTCCCCACTCAGCCACTGTGTACCTCCCGCAACAGGGTGCGCAGCCGATCGCAGGCGCGCATGACTCGCATCTTCAAGGCAGACACACCGACGCCGGTGATCTCCGCCATCTCGTCGTACCCGAGATCCTCCACGTACTTCAGAAGGAATGCCTCCCGCTGGTCCGGGCTCAGCTCGCCAACCGCGCGCTCGATCTCCTCGCGCCACATCGTCTGCTCGGCCGGGTGCTCCTCCGACGCCTTCATGAGCGCGCCATCGTCGTGCACGAACGTCTGCCCTCGACGCACGCGCCGTGCCCCACTCGTTCGACACCGGTTGACGAGAATTCGAAACAACCATGCGCCGAAGCGCTCCGGATCCTCGCACCGAGGCAGTGACCGGTACGCGCGTGTGAACGCGTCCTGCAGCGCTTCCTCGGCGTCCTCCCGATTACCGAGCATGTGAACGGCGTAGCGCGCGTAGCGATCCCGATACCGCGAGACCAGCGCACCGTACGCGTTCACCTCCCCGTGCAGCACTCGTGACACGAGCGCAGCGTCCGAGCTCTCCATACCGTCTTGACCTTCGCTCAATTCACACCGTCACAGTTGGAAGCTCGTTGCTCACTCGACAGGACACACCTACGCGCGGCGCCGGACGTTCGGGAAACCTACGGGAGTGGAGGCCCGTGCGCCGGATAGAAACGATCGTGCGCCCGCGCATGCGCCGTCAGGACCGCCGCGGGCTCGAATCGACCCGGAAAGCGATCGTCGAGCGCCTCCAGCTCCTCGACGATCCGACCCGCGCCCACCGCGTCCACATATCGGAAGGGACCTCCCCGGAAGGGTGGAAACCCGATACCGAACACCGCTCCCACGTCACCGTCCCGCGGCGAGCGCAACACACCCTCATCCAGGCATCGCGCCGCTTCGTTCACCATGGCCAGCACACAGTGCTCGCGGATTTCCGACGCATCCATCTGGACACGGGCGGCTCCGCGGGGCAACAGCTCGTACACCGTGGAATCCACGGCGTTCTTGGTGCCGTCCTCGCCGTACAGATAGAACCCCCTCTTCCCCTTCCGGCCGGTCCGGCCGGACTCCACCACCCGCCGCATCGACACACTGGGCGCCATGCGCGCCCCGAACGCCTCGAACAGGACGTGGCCCACCTTTCCCCCGACGTCGATGCCGACTTCGTCGAGCAGGGTGATCGGTCCGACGGGGAACCCGAATGCCGTGAGTGCGCCATCGATCGCTTCGATGGCCACCCCCTCGTCCAGCAACCGGCCGGCTTCGTTCATGTAGGCCGAGAGCGTGCGCGTCGTGTAGAAGCCCGGCGCGTCGTTCACGACGATCACCGTCTTGCCCAACCGCTTGCCGTACGCGACCGCGCTCACCGTCGCATCCTTCGCGGTGTCCGGCGTGACGATCACCTCGAGCAACGGCATCTTGTGCACGGGTGAAAAGAAGTGCATTCCCAGCACGCGATCCGGCCGCTCGGCCGCCTCGGCGATGCGCGAGATGGGAATCGTGCTCGTGTTCGAGGCGTAGACCGCCGTCGCGTCGAGCACCGGCTCAACCTCGCGCAGCACGCGATGCTTGAGCGCGAGGTCCTCGAACACTGCTTCGATCACCAGTGAGGCCCGTCCGAACCCGGCGTAGCTGGTGGTGCCGCCGACGAGGCCGAGCTGATCGTCGTATTGCAGACGGGTGATCTGCCGCTTCTTCAGGCGGCTCTGCAGCACCTCGCTCACCGCCGCGATGCCTCGCGCGACACGCGTGGTGTCCGTGTCCTTGAGTCGCACCGGCGTCGACTGCTGCACGGCGACGGTCGCGATCCCCGCTCCCATGAAACCGGCGCCGATGACACCCAGGGTCTCGATCGGACGCGGTGCCGGCGCCGGCGCGTCGACCCCCGAGTCCTTCTTCAGGGCGGTGGTGGCGAAGAAGAGAAAGACGAGCTGCTGCGACTCGTCCGACATCGCCATCTCGCCGAATGCGCGGGCCTCTTCGCGATAACCCGCCTCACGCCCACGCTCGTATCGGGCCTGCACGGCGCGCAGCGCCGCGAGCGGAGCGGGATAGTTCCCCTGTGTCTTGGCAAGCACGCCCTCGCGGGCCTTCCTGAACACGATCGCGCGGCCGATCGGGTTGTCCTCGAGCAGCATGCCCGTGACACCGCGATCCTTCGGCCGGCGACGGGCAGCGAGTCCACCGTCCGCCAGCTTCCGAGCCCGATCGATCGCGACATCGGCGAGGATCGCGGGGTGCACGAGCTCGTCGACGAGCCCCATCTGGTACGCCTTGCGTGCGCGCACGGTGCGACTGGTGAGAATCATGTCCAGTGCGCGCTGCAGCCCGATGAGGCGCGGCAGTCGCTGAGTCCCCCCCGCACCGGGGATGAGTCCGAGTTGCACCTCGGGCAGCGCGAGCACCGTCTTCGGATGATCCGTCGCGATGCGATACCGACATGCGAGGGCCGTCTCGAGACCTCCGCCAAGGCACGCGCCGTGAATGGCGGCGACGACGGGCATGCCGAGCGACTCGAGTCGCGCCAGCAGCTCCTGCCCGCCGCGACTGAGCGCCTCGGCATCGGCCGGCGTCCTGAGAGTGAGGAACTCGTCGATGTCGGCGCCGGCGATCCAGCTGTCCGCCTTGCCCGACGCGAGCACGACGCCCCTGATCGAGCTGTCCGCGGCGATCCGGTCGAACATGACGGCGAATTCCGCGCGCAAGCCAGCGGTCACCTTGTTCACCGGTTCCCCGGGCAGGTCGATCGTCACCACGGCGATGCCGTCGACCTGATCGAGCGAGAGTGCCGTCGTCATGCGCGCTCGATCACCATCGCGTGGCCCATTCCGCCCGCGGCGCACACCGTCATGAAGCCGAACTCGCCATCGCGTCGTGCGAGCTCGTTGCAGAGCGTCGTGAGAATGCGCCCCCCCGTCGCGCCGAAGGGATGGCCGATGGAGAGCGAGCCTCCCATCACGTTCAGCTTCGACCGATCGACTTCGCCAACCGGCTTGGAGAAACCGGCGCGCTCGGCCCAGGACTTCGACTCGAAGCCGTGCAGATTGGACAGCACCTGCGCGGCGAAGGCTTCATGCATCTCGATCAGGTCGATGTCCCTGAGGTTCAGTCCCGCGCGCTCCAGTGCAACGGGCGCAGCCAGCACGGGGCCCATGAGCAGCTGTTCGCCGGGATCGAGCGCCGCGTAGCTGTAACTGCGGATATACGCCATCGGCACATGCCCGAGCGCCTTCGCGTGCTCCTCGCTCATGAGCAGGACGGCGCTCGCACCGTCCGTGAGCGGCGACGCGTTGCCGGCGGTGACCGACCCGTTCGCGCGGTCGAACACGGGCTTGAGCGCGCGAAGCTGATCCATCGAGGAATCAGCGCGAATCCCGTTGTCCGACGTCATCGCGCCGAAGCTGGGCGGGATGTAGACGGGGACGATCTCCGCGGTGAGACGACCATCCTCGGTACCAGCGGCGGCGAGGCGGTGCGAGCGCAACGCGAAGTGATCCTGATCGGCGCGCGGGATGCCGTTGATCTTCGCCATCTTCTCCGCCGACTCCCCCATCGACTCGCCGGTGGACGGCTCGGCGATGGCCGGCGTGATCGGGACGAGATCCCGTGCGCGCACCTTCGCGAGGGCGCGGACGCGGCCAGCGAAACTCTTTGCGCGCGAGGCGGCAACGAGTGCGTCGCTCATGCCGCGCGAATGCAGGATCGGCACGTTGGACAGCGATTCCGCACCGCCAGCGATGATCACGTCGGCATGACCGAGCGCGATCTGGTCAGCGGCGTCGGTGATCGCCTGGTTGGCGGACGCACAGGCACGACCCACCGTGTACGACTGCACGCCTCTCGGCAGCAGTGGAATCAGCGACACCTCCCGCGCAATGTTCGGCGCGGTCACCGATGGGACGACGGTTCCGTACACGAGCGCGTCCACGAGCTTGCCGTCGATCTCGCTGCGCTGAATGAGCTCGGCCACCACCCGCTTGCCGAGCTCGATCGCCGAGAGCGACTTGAGCGTCGTGCCCGAGCGCGCGAAAGGCGTACGAAGGCCGGCGACGATGGCGACGCGACGGCCCGGGGAACCGAAAGTGATCATGGCTGGAAGGTACGCGCGGATTAGCTTCCGGGGAGTGCCATCGACACCCGTCCCGCCACAGGCCGTGCGCCGACGCACGCTCGACGCGCTCGCGCGCGAGTCGTTCGACGTGCTCGTCATTGGCGGGGGAATCACCGGCGCCGGTGTCGCACGTGATGCCGCGCTGCGCGGGCTCCGGACGGCGCTCGTGGAGCAGGACGACTTCGCGAGCGGCACCTCGAGCCGCTCGTCGCGGCTGGTGCACGGCGGGGTGCGTTACCTGGAGCATGGGCAGTTGCGGCTCGTGTTCGAGTCGAGCGCCGAACGACGCACGCTGCTCCGCATCGCGCCCCACCTCGTGCGCCCGCTGGCATTCGTCTGGCCGGTGTACGTCGGCGCGCGCGTGCCGCGCTGGAAGCTGGTCGCGGGACTCGCACTGTACGACCTGCTCGCACTCTTTCGAAACGTGGGGCGCCACGAACGACTGAGTGCCGCTGGCGTGCTCGCGCGCGAGCCACACCTCGGCGCAGTCGGACTCACGGGCGGCGCGCGCTACTGGGATGCCGCCACCGACGACGCGCGGCTGACGCTGGCGACCATCCGTTCCGCCATCGCGGCTGGCGCCGTCGCGCTCAATCATGCGCGAGTCGTGTCGCTGTCGTCCGTCGAGGGCCGAGTGGGTGGTGCGGCAGTGGTGGACGTGATGACTGGCGAGCAGATCACCATGCGCGCGCGCGTCGTCGTGAACGCCACGGGACCGTGGAGCGACGCGGTCGAACGTCTCGCCGGCGGTCAGCGTCGGCCCGCCGTGCGCGGAAGCAAGGGCGTGCACGTCTGCGTGGCGCGCGATCGTATACGGAATTCCGGAGCGGTGACCGTGATCGCGCCGCGCGACGGGCGGGTGATGTTCATCCTGCCTGCGGGCGAGTTCACGATCATCGGCACCACGGACAGCTACGAAGTGGTGGCGCCCGAGGAGGTGCGGGCATCGGAGACCGACGTCGCGTACCTGCTCGATGCCGCCAACCACTACTTCCCCGTCGCGCGGCTCGAGCGCGGCGATGTAGTGTCCGCCTGGGCGGGCCTGCGTCCGCTGATGGCGAGTGATGGCGCGGAAGGCGATCCCGGCTCCGCCTCCCGTGAGCACGTCATCACATCGCGAGTGCCCGGGCTGGTGAGCGTGACCGGCGGGAAGCTCACCACGTATCGCGTCATGGCCAGTCAGGTCGTCGATGCGGTTCAGCAGGCGCTCGGCGCGCCTCGCACCGCGGCGCGCACGGCGAGCGTGCCATTGGCCGGCGGCGATCTGGCCGACGTACCGGGGGAGATCGCGGCCGCCACGACGCTCACCCGAGATGCCTCGGTCGCCACCCGACTCGTGCAGGCGCACGGCAGCGAGTGGCGATCGGTGTGGGTGCTGGCCGACGCTGATGCGTCACTTGCCGAGCGCGTCGAGCCGTCTCGCCCATATCTCATGGCCGAGTTGCGGCATGCGCTGAACGAGGAGCTCGCGTTCACACTGGGCGACCTGCTCATCCGGCGCATGCCGATCGCCTTCGAGACACGCGACAATGGCCGAAGCGCGGCGCGACGGGTGGCGCCGCACGTGGCGCGATGGCTGGACTGGAGCGCCGTGGAGACGCAGGCCGCGATCGCGGCGTACGATGCAGAGGTCGAGCGGATGTTCGCGGTGGAACGGCACGGCGCGGTGTGAGCGCCGCACGGTTCACACCTTGTCCGCCTGCTGGTCGTGAATCGTCTGGAGTTCCGTGACCTTCAACTGCCGCATCATCGTCGGCAGCCTGAGGAAGGCGACGTCCCCGACTTTCTTGCCCAGCAGCGAGCGGCCGATCGGCGAGGACATCGTGACCTGGCCTTCCTCGAACTCGAGCGCATCACCGAAGACGAGGTTGTACGTCTCGGAAAGTCCCGATTTCTGATCGGCGACGACGACCTTGGAGCCCAGACCGACGGAATCGTGCGGAATCTGCGTGAGGTCGATCGATGAAAGCTTGCTGAGCCTCTCGCGGAGTTGGCTGAGTCGTGCGCGCACGAACTGCTGCCGCTCCAGCGCCGCCTTGTATTCGCTGTTCTCGCGGAGGTCGCCCATCTCGACCGCTCTCCGGATCTCGCCCGGCAGGGTAACGTTCAGCTCGAACTGGAGCTTTTCGACCTCGTCCCCGAGTTTTGCCTTGAGCTCTTCGATCATCGGAATGCCGGACTGCGAGACACCAACGGAAGCAGGCGCCGAGCCGACGGCCGGGCGCCACGTTCCTTCAGTCTATCGCGCACGGTGTCGCGGGGCAATTCGACGGGCCGTGTGAGCGTCGTTCTCGAGGCGGTCGAACCCGGGGTCACGCGCGTCCGCCTGAGCTCGTGGAGCGGCCGATTCGTCGGCTACGAGGTGAGCGCGTACATCGTCGATGGTGTGCTGATCGATACCGGCTTTCCTCGCGTGGCGAGCGATTTGCTCGACGCGATCGAGGGGATGAAGGTGCGCGGCGCGATCGTGACGCACTGGCACGAGGATCATGCCGGGAACGCGGCCATGCTCGCCGATCGCGGGTTTCCGCTCGTGATGCACGCGTCCTGCGAGTCGACGCTGCGGGCCCGACCAGCCATCCGGCCCTATCGCCGAGTGGTGTGGGGGCGACCGGATCGCCTCGTCGCGCCGCTCCGGGCGTTCGATCCAGCGCCGCTGGAGCTCGTGCCGTTGCCCGGGCACACGGTGGACCACACCGGTGTCTGGGATGCACGACGGCGAATCCTCGTCTCGGGCGACCTGTACCTGGGCGTGAAGGTTCGCGTGGCGCATCGCAGCGAATCGCCCGGCCGTCTGGTGGCCAGCCTTCGCGCCGCGGCGGCACTGGAACCTCGTCTCCTGCTCGACGCGCATCGCGGCCCGGTGACGGATGCGGCGTCGAAGTTACGAGCGAAGGCGAAGTGGCTCGAGGAGACGAGGCGCGAGATCATGTCGCGATCGGAGGCGGGCGATACGCCACGGGCGATCGCGCGCCGCGTGCTGGGTCGAGAACTGCTGGTGGGTATCCTGAGCGCCGGCGAATACTCCGCGCTGGCGTTCGTGGATGCAGTGCTGCGTGAGGGGGCGGCTACTTCTCGTCCGCCGTTGGTCCGTACATCTGTGGCACCTTCTGATCGGTGATTCGCAGGTAGACGGCGAGCTGCGCGCGGTGATGCACGAGATGATTGAGGACGAGCTGGCGCAGGGCCATGTAGCGCGGTTGGGTCGAGACGACGGTGCCCGCCGCGAGGAGCGTCCACGGCACATCGAAGTCCGCGTCGGTCGCGCGGACCAGCGCGGCGCGGCCCGCGGCTGCTCCGGCGTCGAATGTGGTGAGGAGCATCGACACTTTCTGGTTCGAGTATGTCATCGTGGGCCCGCTCCTGGGCGCGATGTCGAGCTCCGTTTTCTTCATCACGTGTTCCACCCAGCCTGGCAGCATGGCGACGAGCTGCGCGAGGTGGGCCATGGAGAATGCCCTGGGGTGCGGCTTCCAGTCCGCACGATCATCGGGCACGCGTTCGAGAACACGCCGCGTCACGCCAATCTCGTTGTCGTATTCGGGGAGGAGGAGGTCGGCGATCTTCATGGGGTCTCGTGGAAGAAGACTCGGGTTTTCCGGCAATCGAGTGGGGCGACAGGGTGCGTCGGGCGGAGTGGTTGGCGTCTCCCGCGCCCCTCTGCGACCTCTGCGGTTCGACCTGGTCAAGGGCATTGACCGCGGAGGACGCCGAGGATCGCGGAGGAACCCCCTGCACGCCGCGTCAGCGATGCATCGGCAGCTTCGCGTCGGTATCGGACGGTTCGCGCGGGGCTCCACCCGCATTGGCGAACTCACGGCGCAGCACGTTCATGTTGTGGACTCGCTTGTCGAGCAGCCGCTTCTGGGCGCGCGGCTCGTGCCGCGCCAGCGCGTACGAGGTGAGCAGTGGCAGCGCGACGGTCGTGTCGAGATAGCAGACGACAGCGTCGGGCAGCCGGTCGGGGTCGATCTTCCCCCAGCTCACGGCTTCCGCCGGCGTCGCGCCGGAGAGGCCGCCGGTATCGGGGCGTGCATCGGTGATCTGAAGGAAGAAATCGTGTCCCTTCTCGTCGATGCCGAGCACTTCCTGAATCTGGGGTTCGGTCTGCAGCGCGAAGTTCTTGGGGCTGCCACCGCCGCAGATCAGGATCGCGCTCTTGCCTCCCCCCCGCTTCGCGCCGAGCACGATCGACGCCGTCTCGTTGACGTCGGCGTTGGGGTCGATTACGCACTTGTTTCCTTCCAGCGCGAGCGCGGCGATGTTCATCCCGATCGACGAGTCACCTGGTGACGAGGTGTAGATCGGCACGCCGCACTCGTACGCGACGCCAAGCAGCGACTTGTTTCCGAGACCGAGCGTTTTCTCGCGCTCGCGGATGTACTTCCCGCAGAGCGCGTGAAACTCGGCACTGCTCATCGCCCGCTGGAATTCCTCGCCCTGGATGATCTTGCGGAAGAAGGCGTCCGTGCTGAGCAGGACGTCGTAGTCGAAAAAGATGTCGTAGATGCGGACGATGCCCTCCTCGCGCAGGAGCGTGTCGCTTGCCTGCGCGTTGCCCCGGTGCATGGAGAGCCCGAGTCCGAAGTGGGCGTCGTGGTAGAGGTTCGCTCCGGTGGAGATGATCCAGTCGACGAACCCGGCCTCGAGGAGCGGGATGAGCGACGACATGCCGAGTCCCGCCGGCGTCAGTGCCCCGGTGAGAGTGAGACCCACGGTCACATCGGGCTCGAGCATCTTCCTGCTGAAGAGTTGGCACGCTTCGCGAAGCCGCGCGGCGTTGTACGCTTGGAACGTCGAGTCGATCAGGTCGGCGGCCGTCTCGCTGCCGTCGATGCGGCGCGGCTCGATCTTGCCGCCGCGCAGGAACTTCGAGCCCTCGTGCGACGTGTGCTGCGCGCCCGCGCTCTCGCGCTCTTCGGCCGCTCGCTTCTGCTCGCTCTTGTTGCCCGCCGCCGATGCCTTGCCGGCGCCAGTGCTCGTACCGTGGCGCGACGACTTGAACCCGCCGCGTTCGCGTCCGTCGTCCTTTCCTGAACCGCTCTTCTTGCTCGCCATGCCATCCGACGCTGGAGTGTTTGCCCTCGATCAGCCGCGCGTGCGTGCCTTCGCCGTACGACCCGTCACGACACGTCCCTGCTCGCGCCCCGCCCGTTCGCCGCGGCATGCGCCTCGATCACCGCGTGTGCCGCTTCGCGCGGGTCGTCGGTGAGCAGCAGCAGATCCAGGTCGCCGGCCGAGATTTTCTTCTCGGTGAGCACGCGTGTCTGCAGCCAGCGGATCAGACCCGCCCAGTAATGCCGGCCGAAGAGGATCACGGGAAACTGATAGATCTTGCCCGTCTGGATGAGCGTCAGCGCCTCGAACGCTTCGTCCAGGGTGCCGAAGCCGCCAGGAAAGATGATGAAGGCGCTCGAGTACTTGATGAACATCGTCTTCCGCACGAAGAAGTAGCGGAAGTTCACCAGCGTGTCGACGTACGGATTCGCCCCCTGCTCGAACGGCAGTTCGATGTTGCACCCGATTGAACGGCCGCCGCCCTCCTTCGCGCCCTTGTTGGCCGCCTCCATGATCCCCGGTCCGGCACCCGTGATGATCGAGAAGCCGGCTTCCGCGAGCAGGCGCGCCGTCTCTTCGGCAGCCAGATACTGCGGATCGTCCGGGGCGGTCCGCGCCGATCCGAAGATGGACACTCCACGCTCCACCTTCGCCAGATTGTCGAATCCCTCGATGAACTCGCCCATGATCCGCATCACGCGCCAGGTGTCCGTGCGCGTGAAGTCGCCTGGCGCACGCCGGTCTTCCAGCGGCGCCTGAAGAAGCTTCTCGTCCTCGGTCACCGGGCCGGTGAAATCGCGCAGGTCGTCGTCGATCTTGCGAACGGCACCGCTGCTCCGCTTGTCGGTGAGCTGCGACGGAGGCGTGCGGCCGGCGGCGAGGTGTCCCGCCTCGGTACGCTCGCGCAGGCCCTCCTGCGACTCGGCCTGCGCAGCGGCAAGCTGCGTGGGATTCCCGCGTTTCCCGCCAGCAGTGCGAGGTGACTTCCCGTTCGGGGCGGCTGCCGACTTGCCTTTTGGACGTGTGACGGCCGGCTTCTTCTTCTTCGATGCGTCGGTGGCGGGGATCGACTTTGCCGGCGAGCTCGCGCGGGTCGCGCTGCGTTTGGGGGTGGCCATGCGGGAGTGTAGTCGGGGAACGGTCCCTCGCGCCAGCGAGGGCCGCCGACACCACTGGCGCTCCTCTAGCTTCGAGTGCCCGTGGCTCCCAAGTTAGTCGTTTCGCACTGCATCTCGTCCCTCCTTTCCGCGAGGTCACGATGTCCGTGAATCTGCAGACGACCGGCGTCCACCATGTTGCTCTTCGCGTCAGTGACCTGCCACGCGCGAAGCGGTTCTACACCGAGACGCTGGGGTTCCCGGTCGGTTATTACGTACGGCGAAAGGCGTGCGGCGCGTCGGGCGGCGGGGCGCGTGCGGTGTGAGGCGGGGATGCGGAAGGGGCGGTTTGGTGAACTGCGCCTTGCAGCAGAGGCACGGCGCCAGTCACCTCGCAGTTTTTCCGTATTCCCGCCGCCCGCCGCACCCCGTACGCCACACGACGCGCCGTACGCCGTACGCCGCACCCGCATCAATCCTTCGGCTGGCGGCGCCACGATGCGGCGGACTTTCCACTCGAGGAACGCACGATGGCATCCGATCGCCAATGGGCCGCTGCGACGAGCGAGCACGACGAGGTGCTCGCCGACTTCATCAGTCATCTGCAGCGTGTGCAGCCCGACCACTGGTGGCTCTCCACGAAGGCCGGCAAGTGGAGTCCGGCGGAAGAAGCGCTGCACGTTGTGATCGCCTACGAAATCGGCAGTGGAGCGGTCGCTGCGCCCGACGGCGACGGTGGGATGCGGATGCTCGTCTCGCCAGCCCGCGCATGGCTGTCTCGGCACCTGCTGCTCCCGCTCATGCTGATGACGAAACGGTTTCCACGTGGCGCCAAAGCGCCAGCCGAAGTGGTGCCGTCACTTCCCGAGGCAGCAACCCTGTCGGCCGCGGTGGTGTCGGCGCGACTCGTCAGGTCGGCGCGCGAAGCCGTCGACGCGCTGCGACGGTCGGGCGAACGTGCGACGCCGAGAAGATTCGTGCATGCCTATTTCGGCCCACTCGATTCACTCACCACCCTGCGGCTCCTGTCTGCGCATACACGCCACCACACGCGTCATTTCGCGCGACGTCACGTGCGCTGATGCGGCCGGCGCACACGCCGCGGCGCTAGTGAACTGTAACCGAAGCTTCGATAGCAACAACGAGAGCATGACCGCAGAGGCCGCGGAGAAGCGCGGAGGACAGCCGGTGACCGCAGATTCCTTGGCACGTGTGCCTGGCTCCGCTCGTTTCACCACGCAACGGCGGATGTCGATCCTCTGCGCTCCTCTGCGCACTCCGCGGTGAAACAAACAACACTCGTGCTAGCATGACTTCGGTTACCGGCCACTAGTCGGCCGCGTGTCCCGCCGCGCTACCGAGTCCCGTCATCATCCGCAGAAGGCCGTCTTGCGTCGCATCAGCTCGGCGCACCTCACCCACCATCCGGCCCTCGCGCATGACGAGAATGCGTTCCGACAGGGAGATGACCTCCGGCAACTCACTCGAGATGAGCAGGATAGCGGTTCCCTGCTCGGCCAGCTCCCCAATCAGGGCGTGAATCTCCGCCTTGGCGCCGACGTCCACACCGCGTGTCGGTTCATCCAGGATGAGCACGCGGGCACGCATCGCCAGCCATTTCGCCAGTACCACCTTCTGCTGATTGCCCCCTGACAACCCGCCCACAACGACATCCGGACTGGCCGCGCGCACGCGGAGCCGCGTGAAATAGTCGGCCGCCATGAGTCGCTCTCAATGTCGCTGAATCCACGAGGCGCGAGACAACCGCCACAGCGAGGGGAGCGACGCGTTGTGCAATGCGCTCGCCATGAGCACGAGGCCCTGCCGCTTGCGATCCTCCGGCACCAGGGCGATCCCGACGTTGATCGCGCCCTGCGGATCGCGGATCTGCACCCGACGCGTGCCGACGAAGATGCTGCCGCCCGATGGCCGATCGAGTCCGAACAGGGCACAGGCGAGCTCGGAACGGCCGGCGCCCATGAGACCCGCGATGCCCAGCACCTCGCCCGCGCGAAGCGTGAGCGAGACATCCTCGAACTTTCCACGCGACGACAAGCCCTCCACCCGCAGCACTTCGTCTCCCTGCCCGGCTTCCTTGTGCTTCGGGAGATACTCGGCGACGGAGCGACCGATCATCAGCTGCACCAGCTCACCTTCTGTCAGGCCGGCGATCGGGCGAGTGGCGACGTGACGTCCGTCGCGCAGCACGCTGAGCGTGTCGCAGAGGCGGAAGATCTCCGGCATGCGGTGCGACACGAAGATGCACGTCACGCCGCGCTGTTGCAGCCGCCCCATCAGCGCGTAGAGCTGATCGGCCTCCACCTGGCTCAGGCTGCTCGTCGGCTCGTCGAAGACGATGATGTTCGCGCCGCCACCGACGGCGGCGGCGATCTGCACCATCTGGCGCTGCGCGATGGCCAGCTCGCCGAACGGGCGATGGACGTCGAGTATGGTGCCCGTCTCCGACAGCATCGCCGTCGCACGGCGCTTCATCTCGTCACGATCGAGAAGCCCGCCGCGCGACGGCAACGCGGCGAGACACAGATTCTCGGCAACCGAGAGATTGTCGCAGAACGCCAGCTCCTGATGCACCATCGCGATGCCGGCCGCCTGCGCATCTCGAGGACTGGCGAGATGCACTTCCTTGCCGTGCACGAACAGGCGACCGGCATCCGGCGTCTGCAGGCCCGCGAGGATCTTGCCGAGCGTGCTCTTCCCCGCGCCGTTCTCCCCACAGAGCGCGTGACAGGACCCCGCAGCGATCTCCAGCGAGATCTCGCTCAGGGCCTGCACGCCGGGAAAACGCTTGCTGACCTGCTCGAATCGAACCGCGGGCGCGCTCATCGCCATCACATCTTGAGGTACTTCTCCTGCACGTCCGTGAAGCCCCACTCCTTCAGCTGGCGCGCCCACTCACCGAGGTTCTCCTTCGAGACGCGCACGAGATCCATCGCGATGATCGGGGGGATGTCCTTCTTGTGCACCATCTTGTCGATGATCGTTTCGACCCCCACGTAGCCCCACTTGTACACGGGCTGCGCCAGCAGCACGGGCACGATGCCCCGCTCGACGTACGGAAGCTCGATGGGGAGCGCGTCGACGGACACGACCTTCTGCTTGGCCGGATCCAGGTCGGTGAGAAGCGTCTGGGTGTACAGCGGCCACCCCCCGATGAAACCCCACCCCGTGATGCCGGGATACGCGTTGTTCACGCGAATCACTTCCGCCGCCGCGTCCTGCGGCGTCTCGACATGGTTGAAGACTCCGGCGATGGTGATGCCAGGATGCTTCTTCGCTTCGTCCTTCGCACCCTGCACGCGCCGCTGGAGGTTGGGGGCGTTCTGATTGCCGGCGAGGATGGCCACGCGACCCTTGCCGCCCAGCTGCGTTGCCAACTCGGCCATCATGCTCTGGCCCGTCTTCAGGTCATCGACGCCGTAATACGCGAAGCGCTTCGACTGGGGCGCGTCGCTGTCGAAGGTCATCACCTGCACCCCACGATCCACCGCGTCGTTGATCGCGCCTGTCACCTTGCCGGCGTCGGACGCGGCGATGAGCACCGCGCTCGCCCCGTCGTTCACCGCCTGGCGAATGCGCTGCGCTTGTACTTCACCGTCTTCCAGCGGCGGAGTCAGCCACGCGATCTCGATCTGCATGTTGTTCTTCGCCGAGAGGTCCTTCGCCGCGGCTTCGGCCCCCGTTCTCGCGGCGAGGAACACCGGGTTGTTCGAGCTCTTCCCGATCATGGCGATCGTGAACTTTTTTCCAGCACCAGCAACCTGTGCGCTTTCACCGGCCGGCTTCGCGCCATCGCCGGAACAGCCGGCCATCAAAGCGCCGAGCGCGAGGGCGCTCCCCCATCCCAATCGATTCGTCATCACCGCTCTCCGTGCATGAGTTGAGTTTGTTCGTCAGGTTGCCGGCCGCAACGTCTCGCGCGCCAACGCAAGGCGGCGCGCGCCGGCTCGGGTGCTCCATTGATCCACGACCACGGCGATGATGATCGCGCAGCCGATCACGATCCACTCGTAATTCTGGTCGAGGTGCAGCGTGCGGATCGATTGCCGAATGAGCACGATCAGGAGTGCGCCCAGCATGGCGCCGAGTGCACTCCCCTTTCCGCCGATCAGGCTCGCGCCGCCCACGACGGCCGACGCGATGACGTACAGCTCGTACCCCTGCGCGTCTCCCGATGAGGCGGATCCGTAGAAGCTCGCACCGAGGAATGCCGAGAGGCCAGCGGTCAGGCCGGACACGGCGAACACACCGATCTGGATGCGCGAGAGCGAAAGGCCGGCGAACCGGCTGGCTTCCGCATTGCCGCCGAACGCGAAGATGTGGCGACCCATCACGGTGCGCTGGAGGTAGAGTGACCCCAACACCGTCATGACGAGCATCGTCAGCATCGGCACGGGATACAGCGTTGACGGCAATCCGAGCGGCGCTTTCACCACCGTTGTCACCGGACCGGGCACGATGATGCTCTCCGCCTTGGTCGCGACGAACGCGATGCCGCGGAGTATCCACATCGAGCCCAGCGTGATGATGAACGGGTGCACCCGCAGTCCCACCACGAGCGCGCCATTCAGCAGCCCGCACAGGAGCCCGATGCCAAGGCACACGGAAAGTCCGATCGCCACCGTGGGGAAGCCGGACATCGGCCCCATCGCGCGCAGCACGAGCGCCATCGACACACCCGCGAGCGCGTAAATGGAACCGACGGACAGGTCGATGCCCCCGGAGATGATCACCATCGTCGCGCCGATCGCCATGATGGCGAAGAAGCTCGCGTCGGTGGCCGTCTGCACGAGCGTGTTGGCGTTCAGGAAATTGTTCACCGTCGCGCCAGTGATGCGGTCCGGATGCGAGCCGGCGAGCAACGCGAGGGTGATCGTCACCAGCACCAGCACCAGAACGAGACCGCTCTCCTGGGATCCCACGATACGATGAACGAGTGCGCGCATGTCGTGTGACTGGGGGCGAAAGGTCGACGGGAATCCAGAGAGAATACGTGGTGGATTGCGGCGGGGTAAGGCCGATGGACTACGGCATCCCCTCTCCCTCGCCGACCTCGTGGACGAAGCTCACACACGCCGCCGCCGTCAGCAGGCAGACGCCACCCAGCATCACGACGTATAGTGGCGCGCTCGGATTGTCGCGGCCGAAGACGGCACGGATGAGCGGGCCGAAGCCGAGCGACGCGATGATCTCGGGAATGACGATGAAGAAGTTGAAGACGCCCATGTACACACCCATCCGCTTCGCCGGCAGCGCTGTGGACAGGATGGCGTAGGGCATGGAGAGAATGGATGCCCACGCGATGCCGACGCCTACCATCGTGAGGAGCAGGACATACTTGTCGTGGATGAACCAGAGGGAGAGCAGGCCCACGCCGCCGCACGCGAGCGCGGCCGCATGCGTCGCCTTGCGTCCGATGCCCGCGGCAATCTTCGGAAGAGCAAAGGCGACGAGGAAGCAGGTGATGGAGTAGAACGCGAAGGCGAACCCGCCCCACTCGATGCCCTGGGTGTACAGCGCCGACTGCGGATCGGTGGCGCCGAACACGTGCCGCGCCGTGGCCGGCACGAAGAACAGCCACATGCAGAACAGGCCAAGCCAGGTGAAGATCTGCACGATGGCGAGCTGCTTCATGGTCGCCGGCATCTCGCGCACCGCGGACATGATCTCGGCGAACATGTGTCCGATGCCGCGCTGCTCCCGTCGCTCGCGTTCGAATTCCTCGAGGTTCTCGGGCGGGAACTCGTCGGTCGTGAACACGGTCCACAAGACGGCGAGCAGGAAGACCGCCGCCCCGATCTGGAAGGAGTACTTGACCGTGAGCGGAATGCCGCTTGCCGTGCTGCCCGTCACGCCCATGCGGCTGAGCGCAAAGGGCAAGGCGTTCGCGAGGCTCGCCCCGATGCCGATGAAGAACGATTGCATGACGAAGCCGGCCGTGCGCTGGCTCACCACAAGCTTGTCGGCGACGAAGGCGCGGAACGGCTCCATCGAGATGTTCACCGAGGCGTCGAGCACCCAGAGCAGGCCGGCCGCCATCCAGAGCGTACCCGACGTCGGCATGAAGAACAGTGCGATCGACGCGAGCACCGCACCGACGAAGAAGTACGGTCGCCGCCGACCGAACCGTCCCCACGTCCGGTCGCTCATCACCCCGACGATGGGCTGTACCAGCAGGCCCGTCAGCGGAGCGGCGAGCCAGAGCACGGGAACCTGGTCGGGCCGCGCACCAAGCTTCTCGTACACCGCCGACATGTTGGCGAGTTGCAGCCCCCAGCCGAACTGAATGCCGAGGAAGCCGAAGCTCATGTTGAACAGCTGCCAGAAGCTCAGGTGCTTTCGCTGCATGCGGACTCCTCTCGGCGCCGTCAGCGCGCGCCGTCGGAGGACGGAGCGGGCGGAGGTGGGGTGGGCGGTGCGGAGCCCGAAGGTGCAACCCGCTCGCGGATTTGTGAAGGAGACCGATGAGGAACGCTTGCTCGCGAAGACCATGACGCACTACGCTTGGCGTCTTCCCTCTCTCTCCCACCTGTCCATGCGCGTGACCGCTCACCGCCCGCCCGCCAATCCGATCCTCACCCCCGCGATGATCGCCCCGTCTCGGCCGGACCTGCAGGTCGTGGGCGTGTTCAATCCGGCCGCTATTCGTCACGAGGGCGAAACAGTCCTGCTCCTGCGAATCGCCGAAGCACCTGCGGGCACGCGGCCGGGCGAAATCGCCGCTGCCGTGTGGGACGTGGAAGCGAACGACCTCGAGCTGCGGCGATGGCGCCGCGATGCCTCCGGCGTGGACGCGAGCGACCCGCGCATGGTGGTGGCCGATGGACAGACCTGGCTCACCTCGATCTCGCATCTGCGGGTGGCACGCTCGCGCGACGGTCTCGCCTTCACCGTCGATCCGCTCCCCGCCATCTCTCCCGCGACGCCGTACGAGTCGTTCGGTGTGGAGGATGCGCGCATCACGCCGATCGACGGGACCTACTGGATCAACTACACGGCGGTCTCACCGCGCGGCATCGCGACGGCGCTCGCATCGACGACGGATTTCCGACGGTTCGAGCGACATGGCATCATCTTCCCGCCCAACAATCGCGACGTCACGATCTTTCCCGAGCGAATCGGGGGCCGCTACGTGGCGCTCCACCGCCCCATGCCGTCGGGGCTGGGCGACGTGGCGATCTGGATTGCCTCCTCACCGGATCTCATCTCGTGGGGCGAGCATCGCCATGTCGCGTCGGCGCGCGCGGGCGGCTGGGATGACGCGAAGGTGGGCGGCGGAGCCGTCCCCTTCCGCGTGCGCTCCGACGGATGGAACGGTTGGCTCGCCGTCTATCACGGCGTCACAGAATCACCGACGACCTACTCCCTCGACGCGCTGCTGCTCGACCCCGACGATCCGTCGAGGGTGATCGGGCGCTCGCGCGACCCGATTCTCGCACCGGACGCTCCGTACGAGCGTGAGGGCTTCTTCGGCGGTGTGGTATTCACCTGCGGACTCGTGGCCGAGGGCGATCGAGTGCGTGTGTATTACGGCGCCGCGGACGGCGTGACGGCCGTGGCCGACCTCTCGCTCGATGCGATTCTGGCGGGACTGGCGTGATCTTCGAGCTTGGCCTCAACTACTGGCCGCGCCGCAGCGCGATGTACATGTGGCGAGAGCACGACATCGTGGAGGTCCGCGACGAGATGGCGCATATCGCCGACCTGGGGTTCGATGTCGTCCGGCTGTTCGTGCTCACCCGGGACTTTCTCCCGGAGCCGGGTCGAGTCGATGCCGCGATGGTCGCGAGGCTCGTCGCCGTCTGCCGCGCCGCGAACGACGCCGGACTCCGCGTCGTGCCCACCTTCGTCGTGTTGAACATGAGCGGCTGCATCTGGTGGCCCGACTGGATGCTGGACGCGCATGGCTCGCCACGAGATCTGTATCTCGATCCGGTGCTGCTCGATGCCCAGGCCATGCTCGCGGCGACGTGCGCCGGCGCGCTGGCCGGTAGCGGTGCGGTACGTGCCTTCGACCTGACGAACGAGATCGACGACGCGCAGCGTCCGTCGACGCGCGAGGCAGGCGCGGGATGGGCATCGCTTCTGGCGAGCGTCATCAGGCAGGCAGCGCCCGGCATTCCGATCCAGATCGGCGCGCACCTGCCATCGCTCAGCACGACGAACAACCTGCGCGTCGACGACCTGGCGGCGATCGCCGACGAGGACGTGATGCACGCGTATCCACTGTACAGCGATGTGGCGCGCGGATTTCTCGATCCTGAGCTCGTTCCCTTCTCGTGCGTGCTCACGGCCGAGCTCTCGGCCAGCGGCCGACCCACGCTGATGCAGGAGTTCGGTCTCTGTACCGCGCCCAAAGGCAGCGGAGGCGTCACGATCCTCGATGATTTTCTCGGCAGCCCGCGCCAACAGTACCTCGCGTCGGAGGAGGAAGGCGCTCGATACTACGACGAGGTGATCGATCGGCTCGTTCGGACGGGCGCGTCGGGTGCGTACGCCTGGTGCTACGCCGACTATCACCCCCGCCTGTTCGACCGTCCCCCGTTCGACACCGCGGTGCGTGAGCGCAGCTTCGGGCTCGTGCGGTCGGATGGCACCGACAAGCCGGCGGCCGCGCTCTTTCGAGCCCTCCGCAGTCGCCGCGACGCGGGAGCGCTGGGCGCCGCGCGGCCGGTCGCTCGCCTCCTCGATGTCAACGCCGATGAGTACTATCGCGATCCCAACCATCACTTTCGCCGGCTTTACGCGATGTGGATTGCGCGTGGGGGTTCCTGACTCACCTCGCCGCGCGAGAACGTGGCTACCGTGGGATCAGGTAGTCATCACGATGGAAACGGCGATTCGCACGGCATCGCTCCTGTGAGGGGTTCGGCGCGAGCGATGCATTTCCTTCGCCAGCGCGCTCCGGAGCGGCTTGCTTCGGCGCGCGTCCGGGCACAGCATGACTCGTGAGTCACGTCCCCGCGTTGCAACGTTTCGGCGGCAATCCGATGGTGACGCCATCGCAGATCACCTATGCGAACGCGAGCGGAGCCTTCAACCCGGGCGCGGCGATCGATCACGCGAGCGGGCGAGTCGTGCTGCTCGTGCGCGTGTTCGAGCGGGATAGCGGCCGTTCGTCGCTCGCCCTCGCGTTGTCGAGCGACGGCGAGCATGTGGACGAGATTCGCGACCGCCCCGCTGTCGCCCGCGTGGCGCCGTACGAGGAGTGGGGCGTGGAGGACGCCCGCATCACCTGGCTCGCCGACGAGGACCGATACGCCATCACGTACACCGGCTATTCGCCGGCCGGCCCGCGCGTCTGCCTCATCACCACCGACGACCTGCTCGCGCCCGGGCGCTACGTCCGGCACGGCCCGCGCATCGTTGGCGAAAACAAGAACTGTGTAGTGTTCCCGGAGCGGATCAACGGCGAGTACGTGATCCTGCATCGGCCGATGCCACGAGTGGAGTGCATCAGGGTCGGATCGCTGGAAGTGGAGTGGCCCGCGCACGGCAGCACGATACTCGGGCCGCGGCCCGGCACGTGGCGCAGTTCGCGCGTGGGCGCTGGTGCGCCACCGATTCGCACCGAGATCGGGTGGTTGCTCGCCTTTCACGGCGCCACGTCGGTGCAGGAGGGGAACGTCTACTCGATGGGTTGGTGCGTACTCGACCTGCACGACCCGACGCGCGTGCTCTACGTGTCCGACTCACCAGCCCTCACGCCGGCAGCGCCGTACGAGATCGAGCCCCGCGCCATTCCACAGGTGGACATGGCGAACTTCATCACCGGGGTACGCGTGGTGTTTGCGCAGGGACTGGTGGAACGCGGCGACGACCTGCTCGTGTACTACGGCGCGGCCGACGTATGTGTGGCCGGCGCCCGCGTGTCGAAGTCGGCGCTGGTGGAATGGCTGGCGACGGAGATCGCGCAGCAGCGTGGCGGCGTGCCACTGTGACGTCGCGTCCACCGATCGTCGCGCGCTGCTTGCAGGGCGCGCTCGCTGCGTCACTGCTCGTGCCGGCGGGATGCGCACGCACGCCGGTTGCCGAAAGCACCGCGCAGGGAACGCCCCCGCTGGTCCTCTCGCTCGAGCATCTGCGGCATCTCGGACTCGACGTGACGGTACGCGGCGCCCCGGTGCGTGCGGTGGCGCTCTACGCCGAAGCGCCAGGCTACGCGCCATCCGGATCTCCCGCGCGCGACGGATACGAAGGCATCGCGAGCGTCGACGACGCCGCGCGCGCCGCCGTCGTGCACCTGCGGGCGTTCGAGTCGACAGGCAGCGCACCGGCACGAACCGAGGCGCTCGGCCTGCTCGCCTTCGTCGTGGCGATGGAGCAGGGCGATGGCGAGTTCCTCAACTTCATCGACGTCTCGGGAGCACCGAATCGCAGTGCGCCGAGCAGTCGGAAGAGCATGTCGTTCTGGGCCGCGCGTGGCATCTGGGCGATGGGCGAAGCCGTCAGGGTGCTTGGCGCATCAGACTCCCTTGCGCTCCGGACGATGCGCCCCGTACTCCAGCGCGCGGTGACGCGCGCCGAGCGTGACGTGCGCGACGGACGCTTGATCGGCGGATCGGCCACGGCCACCTCTGAAGCGCTGCTCGGGCTGCTCGCGATGCAACGCGCCGAACCCACCCCGGCGCTTGCCGCGCTGGCGACGCGGATGGCGGAGCAACTCGTGCCACTCACCACGGGGAATGCAGACCGCGCGCCGTGGGGAGCGCGCGTCGACCGCTCCGACGCCGACTGGCACGCATGGGGGGGACGGTCAGTCGAAGCGCTCGCGACGGCGGCGGTGGTGCTTGGGCGTCGCGACTTCGCCACGGCCGCACAGCGTGAAGCGGATGCGCTGTGGACACGCTTTCTGCTTGCCGGTCGCGTACCGGCAGCGATCACGCCAGCGGGAACGGTGACGTGGTATCCCCAGATCGCCTACGGCGTCGGTCCCGTCGTCGAGGGATTTCTCGCACTCGCCGACGCCACCGGCGAGCGCCGCTACGCCGTGTTCGCCGGTCTCACTGCAGGATGGTTCGTCGGGGCGAACGCGGCGCGCGTCCGCATGTACGATGAGCGTACCGGCCGATCGTTCGATGGCATCGATGGGCCGGAGCCCGTGAAGCTGAATCGCAATGCCGGCGCGGAGTCGACGATCGAATCGCTTCTCGCCCTGCAGCGTGTGGCCGGGAGTCCGGAGGCATCGGAGTATCTGCATCATCGGTCGGTCGGCGCGCCGAGCGTCTCGCTCGATACGGTGCCTGCGCGACGCGAGTACGCGTCGGCCACAGGAGCCCGCATCGTCGTGAGCCGAAAGGGCGCGGGGCTCGAGTACGAGCGCGTCGCGCCCGCCCCCCCGCCGATCACCCTGACGTACTGGCCCGCGGCAAATCCGGTGGAGGTGCGCCTCGCGACCCGGCTCGTCGATCAGTGGAACGCCGAACACGCCGGCGTGCAGGTGAAAGTGCAGCCACTACCGGCCGGCCGCTCGTCCGAGGAAGTGCTGCTGGCCGCCATCGTCGCCAAGGCGACGCCGGACGTGAGCTCCAACGTGTCGTCGGCGCTGCTCGCGCGGCTTGTCCGGGCGGGGAGCGTGGTGCGGCTGGACGACCGCACGGCGACCGCGGCCAGGCTGGCTGAACGCACGACGCCCGCGATGCTCGCGTCGCTCCGCCTTCCCGACGGCGGTATCTACGCCTTTCCGTGGAAGACGAATCCCCAGATGTTGATGTACAACGTCGACCTGTTGAAGGCTGCCGGCGTCGTGCCGCCCCGAACCCAGCCGGAACTGCTCGAGGCGTTTCGGCGCCTCACGCGAGACAGCGACGGCGACGGAAGGCTCGATCGCTGGGCGATGTGGGCGCCGCTCAAGACCACGTGGTTCGAGCGGTTCTACGACTTCTATCCGCTATACCTGGCGAGCTCCGGTGGACGCACGCTCGTGCGCGACGGCAAGGTCATCTTCGACAACGCCGCCGCCGTTGCGGCGCTGGATCTGCTGCGCCGCGGTTTCAACGAGGGTGTGCTCCCCCGAACGAACTTCGCGCTCGGCCGGGATCCGTTCGCCGACGGCACCGTGGCCATGAAGATCATCGGACCCTGGTTCGTGCGCGAGCTGCACGACCTCGGCATTCCCGGCCTTCGCTACGACGTCGTTCCGGTGCCGGCAGCCGAGGGCACCGCGCCAGGCGATCGCTATGCGTTCGCCGACCTGCGCAGCATCGCGATCTTTTCCACCACGCGTCACCCGGACGCTGCAGCGCGCTTCGTCGCCTTTCTCACGTCGCCTGCCGCTGATCGTCTCCTGATCGAGGAGGCGAGCCAGCTTCCTTATCGACGCGCGCTCGCGAGTGATCCGCGTTTCGCCGCCTCGCTGCGTCGATGGCCGACGCTCGCGACGTACGCGAACCATGTCGAGCGCACCCGCGATCTCGATCTCGATCCGGACGTCGTGGAGATCTTCGACAGCATTTCCGAGGCGTACGAGGCGTCGGCGATCTACGGCATCGTGCCGGTACGAGAGGCGTTGACGAAGGCGGCAGCGGAAGCGACGAGGATACTCGATGCGCGCTGAGGAGCGGTCCGGCTGGCAGCTCTCGGCCCCATTCGTCCTCTTTCTGCTGGCGTTCGCCGCCTATCCGATCTGCTTCGCGATCGCGCTCGTGTTCATGCACTGGGATCTCGTCACGGTGCCGTCGTTCGCAGGGCTCGACAATCTCGTGCATCTGGCGACCGACACGCGGTTCTGGCGCGCCGTGGCGAACACCTTCGTGTTCCTGTTCATTCATGTGCCGCTGCAGATCGCCACCGCACTCGCGCTCGCGCTCGCACTCGACCGCCCGCTCGTGCTCCGCGCCTTCTGGCGAGCGGCCTTCTTCCTGCCCGTCGTCATCTCGGGCGCCGTGGTCGCAATCCTGTGGAGCAACCTCTACGCGACCGATGTAGGACTCATCAACGGTCTGCTCGCACGGGTCGGCATCGCGCCGGTACCATGGCTCACCGACCCGCGCACTGCGATGCCCGCCATCGCGCTCATGGTGACGTGGAAGAATGTCGGATTCTACGTCATCATCTACCTCGCGGGCCTGCAGAACGTCCCGCGCAGTTGCCGTGAGGCGATCGAGATCGAGGGCGCGACTTCCTGGCAGCGCTTCCGATTCCTGACCCTGCCGTCGCTGCTGCCGCAGACGATCCTCGTGCTCACCCTGTCGACGATCAATGGCTTCCAGCTGTTCATCGAGCCGTACGTGATGACCGGTGGAGGGCCGCTGCGGCGTACGTACTCCGTCGTGCTGTACCTCTACACGAACGCGTTCTCGTACCAGAAGATGGGCTACGCCGCGACGATCGGCGTCGCCCTCGCGCTGATCATCGGCGCGGTCGTTGCGGTGCAGCGGCGACTGCTCGGCCGCGCGGAGGCGGCATGAAGTCGCTCGCGAAGCTCGCCGTGTACATCGGCCTCGCGCTCGCCGCGCTCACCTTCCTCTATCCATTCCTGTGGATGGCGAGCAGTTCGCTGAAGCCGCCGGTGGAAGTGGGGACGATCTCCCTCATTCCGCTCGACGCGACGTTCGACAATTATCGCACCATGTGGTCGCGTGCCCCGTTCGGACGTGCATTGTTCAACAGCGTCCTCGTGGCGACGACGATCACCTTCGCCGTGCTCGTGCTGGGGTCCATCACCGCCTACGCGCTGGCGCGACTGCGCTTTCGCGGCCGGCCCGCGCTCGAGGCGGTCACATTGGGTCTGCTCCTGGTCCCTGGCCAGCTGACGCTCATTCCGCTGTACACGCTGATGGTGAAGCTCGGCTGGATCGATTCATACGCGGCGCTCATCGTGCCCTATCTGTTCAACGCGACGGCGATCCTGATGCTGCGGCAGTTCTTCCTCCAGATTCCGCAGTCACTGGTCGACTCGGCGCGCATGGACGGAATGGGCGAGTTGCGCATCCTCTTCACGATCTTCTGGCCGCTCGCCAGGCCCGCGCTGTCAATCGTGGCGATCTTCACCTTCATGGGATCGTGGAACGAGGTGCTGTGGCCGCTGCTCGTGGTGCGCGACGCTCATCTCATGACGCTGCCGCAGCTGCTCACCGTTTTCGCGCTCGGCGGAGGAGCCGGCTCGCTCGGCGTGTCGCTCGCGTCGGCGATGGTGCTGGTAGTGCCGGTGGTGGTGGCGTACATGTTCCTGCAGCGCAGCTTCATCGAGAGCATGGCAGGAGCGGGAGTCAAGGGATGAGGGAACCGAACGGTGAACCGTGAACGGTGAACCGTGAACCGTGAACGGTGAACCGTGAACGGTGAACCGTGAACGGTGAACCGTGAACCGTGAACCGTGACCCGTCACCTTCAACTGCAGCAGGAGAGCTGTGGAGCGAGGAGCTTCGAGCGGTGAGGACTGTGCGATGAGTGGCATGCTCCTCAAGGTCCAGCGCTCACTGCCCCATGCTCCCACCTTCAAGCTTTCCTGCCAAGAGTTCTTGGTTGTCGGTTTGCCGTTTTCCGTTCGCAGTTCGCTGGCCTCCGTTCACAGTTTTCCGGTTCACGGTTCACGGTTGCCGCGTGTCCGCTTAACCATGCCGCTAGTCGGGGGGGGGGTCGGCTCGAAGAGCTTAGCCAAGACCGGGGTCCGGGAGGCGTTCGCCGTGGTGGG
>JAJAYP010000020.1 GCA_026786185.1 Gemmatimonadaceae bacterium | reverse complement strand
CGTCGATGCTGCCTCGGGCCCACGTCGTACCACGCACTCTCATGCCATGCCTGTAAACTGAGTCCCTTGACACCAGCCCAGTCATATCAACGCCGAAGTTCACTTGCAAGCGAATCAATAGAATGCGAGCGTAGCGAGCTACATCAGATCGCTTGGGATCTTGCATCACTTTCGTTGACACTCATGTGTTACGCCACTCGCCGTTCGAAGGCAAGAGGTGAGTAGTAGTCGAGGCTCGAGTGTAAACGAACCGTGTTGTAGTAGCGGATGTAGCGGTGCCGCTGCGTGCGGAGAATCCGTTCGGTCAGATAGATCACGCCGCGTGTGAGCTCCGCTTTCAGCGTGTGGAAGAAAGACTCCGCATGGGCATTGCCGCCCGGCCCGCTGATGTTCACGCTCTGGAGCATGCCATACTGCCGCACGCGTGCGCAGAACGATGCTCCCATGTATTCCGACCCTCGATCGCTATGAAGGATGACGCCGTGGGGTGGCCGCCGGCGCGCGGCCAGCGCGCGCACCGCGCAGGTGACGGCGGACGTGCGCCGGCGCGTCAGCGACCACCCGAGGATACGCCGTAAGTATTGATCCATGACGATGGCGAGATACCACCAGGTGCTGCCGACCTTGCGGTAGGTGATGTCGCCGACCCAGACCTGATTCGGCTGCGTGGCAGTGGAGGTCCACAGGCGATTGGGATGCCGGGCATACAGTTGATGCACCTTCACTGTCGCCCGGTACCCTTGGACGGCCTTCGCGCGGAGGCCGGCGGTGCGCATGAGGCGCGCCACGCGCCGGCGGCTGACGGTCCATCCGCCATCGATCAAGAGCCGATAGATCCGCGGGCTCCCGTAGCGTTCCGCATGGGCGAGAACGAGGCGTTCGATCTCCGCGAGACGTAGTCGGTCCTGCTCTGCATGGGCGCGTTCACTGCGGCGAGACTAGGCAGAGAACCCGCCGGCCGTGACGTGATAGCGCCGACACAACGACGCTACGCGCAACCGCGCACGCTGCGTGTCGATGAAGGCGAACGTGTCGCCTTTCGAGCGGAACAGAACCGAATGGCTTTTGTTAGGAGTTCATGCTCCTCGTGCAGGAAGGCATGCGCTGTCTCGAGCGCTTGCAGCTGCGCGATCTCGCGAGCGGGGCCAGGCGGAGGCGCTTTCGGGGCTCGACCGCGGAGCCGGCCATCCCGCGCGTCCTTCCGCCACTTCGACAGCATGAAGGGATGAATCTCCAGCGCGGTGGCCACCGTCTTCACCTGCAATCCCGGCTGCTGACTGAGCCGGACGGCGGTGAGTTTGAACTCGTCGCTGTACTTCCGAACCGCTCGAGGCCCTGATCGTGGCATCGCTTGACACTCCATGGTGGTTAGGTGGAAGTGTCAACGGAAGTGGTGACGGTACCCTTGGCAAGTGCAGCGTTCGTTAGATGGCGCGGTCGCGATCTCAGCGTGCGATCGGGTCGTCGACGACCGCGATCGCGTCGATAGAGAACAGCAGCCCGCGGGGGAGCTGGACGACGGGCGTCGAGCGCACTGGGGGCGCCTCCGGAAAGTATTCGGAGAAGAGCGCGTTCAGCATGGGAAACGCTGCGGAGTCGGTGACGAAGCACGTGACTTTGATAACGCGCGCGAGCCGGCTGCCTGCATCTTCGAGCACGGCGGTGAGATTGGCGAACGCTTGGCGGGCTTGGGCCTCGAAAGTCTCGCCGGCCACGGTGCCGGTGGCCGGATCGATCCCCGGTTGGCCCGCGGTATACACGAGATTACCAACACGTATCGCTTGCGAGTAGGGCCCGATGCGGGGCACGCGAGGACTATCGATGACTTCGGAGGGTAAAGCCACAAAAACTTCTCAGAGTAGGAAGAGACATGGAACGGCCAGGGCGCGGGGCGCCATCTAACGCCCGAGCTAAGCTGCAAGGGAATCAAATAAGAGCGCTCAGCGAAGCCGAGCGCAACTCAATAGCTCCCTTGGGATCTTGCATCAGTCTCCCGCGTGCCGACGTTCACGACCGTGACCTGCATACCGCTCAACGGGGCGCAGCCCGCTCGCACCGACCCTTCGAGGATGGCCGCGCCGTCTTCTGAGCGCGCGCGTGCGTGCCGATCGCGACGGCGAGGCCGGCAATGAGAAGAACGCGATGGGTGAGAGATCGCATGATGATTGTTCCGGCGAGAGAAAGGACGGACGGGAGATGGAAGCCGCACGCCTGTCGTGACCGCGTCGACATATTACGGAAGGGCGCCTGGAAGGCTACGATGCGTGTGGCAGAAGCACCCTCCCGGCGCTAGTTTCACGGAGTGCGAGGGCTCGGTGCCGAGGTCTTCGGCAAGTCGTCTCGCACACACCGGGATGTGCTCGATGCAATCTGCCTTACCCTCACGCCGGACCTTTCTTCATCGCGCATGTCTGGGCGCGCTCGGAATCGCGGGCAGTGCGCTCGTATCGCCCGCCATGGCCGACGACGGCAGAGCTGCGGGGCTCACCCCCGAACAGGCGCTGGCCAGGCTGAAGCAGGGCAATGCCGACTTCCTCGCCGACAAGCCGTCGGTCAAGACGTCGCGCGACAGTGACCGGCGACTGGCAATCGCCCGCGCACAAGTTCCCTTCGCAGTGCTTGTCGGGTGCTCTGATAGCCGCGTCTCGCCAGAGCTGCTGTTCGACACCGGGCTGGGTGAGCTCTTCATCGTCCGGAACGCCGGCAACACGGTCGATACCGTGGCGCTCGGGAGCATCCAGTACGGAGTACAGGTGCTCGGCGCGCCACTAGTGCTGGTACTCGGACACGAACGCTGCGGTGCGGTCGAAGCTGCAATATCAGTCGTGGAGAAGAACACCGTCTATCCCGGCAGCATTGGACAGATGATCGAACCCATCATCCCCGCCGTGCTCAAAGCGAAGAGCAGCGGCGCGGCTAAGGGTGACGCGTTGCTGGACGCTGCGGTGCGCGAGAATGTCGGTCGCATCGTCAGGAGGCTCCGGAGCTCCGAGGAGGCGCTGCTGGCGGCGCAGCGTGCGGGCAAGTTGAAGATTGTCGGAGCCCGCTACGATCTGGACGACGGGAAGGTCGACTTCTTCATGGATTAGTTTGAGCACCGTCTCAGGTCCCATGCGACGCCGTCGCGGCAGTGCGATCGAATCTGGAACCCGATGAGCGGTCTCACGCGGTCATCGCAACGACGCGGGCAAACGCTTCGGCTGCCGTATCCCAGCCAAGGGTGTGACGAGGACGACCGTTCAATCCAGCGGCGACGGCGTCGAGCGTCGCTGCCGTAATGCCCGAGAGGTTCGTGCCCTTCGGAAAGTACTGCCGGAGCAACCCGTTCGTGTTTTCGCTTGTCGCACGTTGTCACGGGCTGCGCGGATCACAGCAATAGATCTGGAGCCCGGTGGCGATGGTGAACGCGGCATGCGCCCCCATTTCCGTGCCCTGATCCCACGTCAGCGAGCGCCGCAGATGCGCGGGGAGTCGTCGCATCGCCGTGATCAATGCCGGCTTCACGTCCTCGGCAAGACGTCCGTTCGGCAAGTGGATGAGCATGACATCTCTCGTCTGCCGCTCGACGAGCGTCCGATCGCGGACTGCCGCAGTTTCCCGAGCATCAAGTCCCCTTCCCAGTGGCCAGGTACGGCGCGATCGTCAACCTCGGCCGGGCGCTCACTGATGAGGATCATTCCCTTGAGTCGTCCTGTGCCCGGTACGCGACCCTGCGGCCGCCGCTGCGCCTGACCCGCGCGGAGACAGCGCGTGAGTTCCTGACGGAGTGCCCCCCGCCCTTGCACGAAGCGCGACTGGTCGATCGTCTCATGGGACACGCGCATCTCCAGGTCATCGGGATCCTCGCGAACCAAACGCGCGGTGATCTGTTGCGGCGACCAGCAGCGTATCAGTCCACGCTCGACCTCGAGCCGCAGCCGAGGACAGGCGACGAGCTTCGACCCCTTCGGCCGGTGAGAGCGTCGGTGCGCCTGCTCGTCCGCGCGCCACGCGCGCCACGCGCGCCACGCGCGATACTGCACGCGCGCGCCGCCCGCAGCAACGTCCCGCGAGAGACGGTGGAGGGGGAGCGACCCAAGCGGGTCGCAATCGTGCGGCATGAGTCGCCCGCCAAGAGTCCGCGAGAGATCTCTTCCCGCTCCGGTCACGACAGCCGCAGGGCCGATCGCGGCGTCGTCCGTGGCTTCACGCCACCCGCCTTCCGAAGCAATCGCTGCACCGACATCGCGGAACAGCCGATCGCACGTGCTGCCGCTCGATGCGTCTCACCCGCACGGACACGCTGCTGGAGCTCGACGCGTTCGGCCGACGTCAACCGATGTCCTGGCCCTGATCCCTGACCCAGAGTGACACCCCACCTTGGATGATGATGAAGAATGCCTCATCACCAGCGTGATGCAGGGACCACTTGAGACAGCCGGTGCAAGAACCCTCGTCAGGTTCAGCGTTCGTTAGCCGGGTGCTCAGAGAAGTTTGCGGAACTCCTCGGGCGT
>JAJAYP010000019.1 GCA_026786185.1 Gemmatimonadaceae bacterium | reverse complement strand
CGCACGGTGCGCACGCCTTGCGCTCCACCCAGCCGGAAGTGCACCACCCGCTCCGACTCGTCGCACTCGGCCAGGAGCGTCGTCTCGATCTCGAGGAGCCCCGCGCCAGGATGCGTCGCGTCCATCGGCAGCCGGATGTGTGCATCCTCCACGACGGGCGGAGGGGTGAGCATCGCGAGCGTGCGAACGTCCGGCCATACGGCGACCTCGAGTCCGAAGATACGGCCCTTCACGACGTCGAGGATCAGCCACGCCCCGTCGCCGCTTTCCACTTCCACGGAGCCCGATGCACCCGTCCCATCCACTGATCCGTCGAGTCGCGCCGTGAGGATGTCGGTGTCCGCATCCCACCGGTACGCCACTGCAGGCGGCGCGCCCAGGATCGGCTCGAGTTGCACGGCGATGTCCACGAGTCTCCTCCGTCAGCGACGCACCCAAGGTACGAGCGCGCCAGCCACGGGCGTCGTCATTCACCCGCGCCTCGGCGCACGCCATCCCACTCGCGACACGAGCGACGCGTGAGATATACCGGCTGCTCTTGCACCGGGACAGGGGGACGCGCCGTGGCCGCCCGGTCGTCGGATGGCTACCTTCTCATGACGTTGACAATTTGACGGCGCGCAGGGCGTGCCCGGACCGGATCGAGGGATTCCGTGGAAAGTGAAGTGAAGGAACCGACTGGCGTGACTCGCGGTCAGAACGTGGTGCACGTCATGCCGCTCGACTGGTCCGCCGCGGATCGCCTGCTCTCCACGCTCGTGGATCGCATCGATCCCGCTCGCGCCGAGACGCAGCTGCTCATCGTGACGGCCGACGCCGACAGTGCCACGGCGGCCGCGGACGCGCTGGTACAGGCCGCCGGCGATCGGCCGGTCAGCGTCATCGCCGCGACCTCCAGCCCTCGTGCGGCGCGATTGCTCAAGTCGTCGCCAGCGCACGTCGTCACGGGAGCCCCTGGCGAACTCGTAACGCTGCTCCAGGGCTCGGCCTTGAAGCCGGCGAGCGTGCGGGGCGTGGTCTTCGCGTGGCTGGATCCAATACTCGACACGCCCGACGCCGCACCGCTCGAGACGCTGCTCGGTGAATTGCCCAAGGAAGGCGCACGAGTGGTGCTCGCAGCGGAGCTGACGCCGTCCCTCGAGGCACTCATCGAGCGCTATGCCAGACGTGCTCGGCGCACGCCGGACGGCGCGAGCGATCCTGCGGGGGCGCCGATCAAGGCGGAATACGTGGCGACATCGGCCGTGGGGCGCATCGCGACGCTTCGCCGGTTGCTCGATGCACTCGACCTGCCGCGCGCTGTGCTGTACGCGCGGACCGAAGTCATTCGCGTGGACGCGGCTCGCGTGGCGCGGGCGTTCGGGTATCCGGCCGATGCGGTTCGCGTGATCGGCGACGCCGGCGACGCGAGCATTGATCCACTCATCCTGCTCGAGCTGCCTACCACGCGAGACGCGATGCGTGCGCTCGCGGGCACCTCGGGACGCCGCATCTATGCGCTGGTGCAGCCATCGCAGCTCGCCAGTCTGCGAGGGTTGCTCAGCGGTGGAATGATCACGCCCGTCTCGCTCATCGAGGCAGCCGAGCGCGCGCGCGGACACGATGCCGCGTTGCGCGCGTCGCTGCGCGACGTGCTGGTGTCGGGCGACGTGCGGCGAGAAGTGCTCGCACTCGAGCCGCTCCTCGCCGAGTTCGACGGCATAGAGATCGCGGCCGCCGCACTCAGGATGCTGGAGCAGCAGCGACCGGCGCGACCCACGACATCAGCGGCGCAGTCGCAGCCCATGCAGCGATTGTTCGTGAACCTTGGGGAGAAGGACGGGATCCGCGCGCAGGAAATCGTCACGGCCATCACCACGGAGGCGGGGATTCCCGGCTCGCAGGTGGGGAAGGTCGAGGTGCGCGACACGCATTCGCTCGTCGAGGTGGCGGCGTCGGTGGCGGAACTCGTGGCCGGCAAGATCACGGGCAGTACGGTGCGCGGGCGGCGTGTGCAGGCTCGTTTGGACACGCCACGCGAGGAGCGGCCGGCGCGCAGCGCCGCTCCGTTCCGGGGTGACCGACCCGCGCGACCGGCGTTCGACAAGGGCGATCGCGGAGAGCGGCCGGCGCGAAGTGGACCGCCGCGCGGTGCCGCGCCGCGCGGCGATCGTCCAGATCGTCCGGCTCGCCCGTTCAATGCCGTGCGCAAGTTCGACCGGGATGCCGGCAGCGGGGGCACTGGCCGGCCCACCCGTCCTCGTCCCCGCCGCGACGACGCATGATGGGGGACCTGTACCCCGCCGGAGGGGGCGGGTGGATCGAAGTGGTGTGCGGCGTCATGTTCAGCGGGAAAAGCGAAGAGCTCATTCGCCGCGTGAGGCGTGCGCTCATCGCGAAGCGGCGCGTTCAGGTGTTCAAGTCGCACCTCGATGAGCGATACGCTGGCCTGTACCATGTCTCGAGTCACGACGGCCGGTCGGTCCAGGCCATTCCCGTGGACTCGCCCGAGCAGATCGGGCGGGCGCTCCTCCCCGATACACAGGTCGTGGCGATCGACGAAGCGCAGTTCATGCCGATCGGCATCGTCGAGTTGGCCACGACGCTGGCGGCGAGTGGCCGTCGCGTCATCCTCGCCGGAACTGACACGGATTTCCGTGGGGAGCCGTTCGGCCCGATGCCGCAGCTCCTGGCGGTGGCCGAGCAGGTGGACAAGCTGCACGCGATCTGCGTGCTGTGCGGCAATCCGGCGAGCCGCAATCAGCGCCTGATCGACGGCCGGCCGGCGCGGTACGACTCTCCCACGATCATGGTGGGAGGCGACGAGAGCTATGAGGCCCGCTGTCGCAGCTGTCACTCCGTCCCGCACCGCGACGAGGACCAGGTACGGTTGTTGTAACCGCGCGCAATTTTCGGGTCTTCCGGCAATTGAGTGGGTCGACTGGGTGCGGCGGGCGGAGTCGTTGTCGTCCCCTGCGACCCTCGGCGTCCTTCGCGGTTCGTGCTGGTCAAGTCCGTTGACCGCGGAGGACGCGAAGGAACCCCTGCGATCTCTTTTCCCTGCGGGGGCCTCGATCTCGACCCTCGCCTCACCACGTCATGCGAATGCGCTCATGAAGCGCGCACCCACACAAAAGCCGAAAGACCCCAATTTTCCTTGCTGCGGTGCCGCGAGCGTCCTACCTTGGCAGCGAACGATCTCTCACGGAGTCGCATGCTCCTCGTCGGTCTCACGGGCAACATCGGTAGCGGAAAATCGACCGTCGCGCAGCTCCTCAGCGAGCGCGGGGCGACGATCATCGATGCCGACGTGCTGGCGCGCCGCGCGGTCGAGCTGGGCACCACCGCGTACGCGGCGATCGTGGAGCGGTGGGGGACGTCGATCCTGGCCGCGGATGGGCTGATCGATCGGACCGCGCTGCGGCGCATCGTCTTCAGCGAGCCGCAGGAGCTGGAACAGCTCAATTCGATCGTGCATCCCGAGGTCGAGCGCATGCGCGCCGCACTCGTGGAGCTCGCGCGTCAACGGGGCGATCGGCTGGTCGTGTGCGACATCCCGCTCCTGTTCGAACGGCGGATGACGGACGACTTCGACCGCATCGTGCTTGTCGATGCGCCACGTCCGGTGCGCCTCGAGCGGCTCGTGCGCGAACGCGGGTTGCGCGAGACCGAAGCGATGGACATGATCGTGGCGCAGATGCCGGCCGAACTCAAGCGCGCGCGCGCGGATTTCGTGATCGACAACATCGGGACGCTCACCCAGCTCGACCAGCGCGTCACCGAGGTCTGGTCGGCGCTGCTCGCGGCGGCCGAGACGAGGGAAACGGCGGCGGTCTGATCGGGCGCCGCGCGTGGTCCGCGCGTCCGCGATGCCTTGAACTCGACTCGGTGGCCGGATAGACTCCGCGCCAATCGCACCCCAACTCGAGCCACCGGAGCACGTCGTGTCGGAAATTCCCAGGGACCTGATGTACACCGCAGACCACGAGTACATCAAGCCGGCGGGCGCGCCGGGCGAGGTCTACATCGGCATCACCGATTTCGCGCAGGGCGAGCTCGGTGACATTGTGTTCGTGGAGCTGCCGAAGGTGGGCGCGAAATACAAGAAGCACGACGTCTTCGGCACCATCGAGGCGGTCAAGGCCGTGTCCGAGCTGTTCTCCCCGCTCAGCGGCGAAGTGCTGGAGATCAATGCGCGCCTGGACGCCGAGCCCGCGCTCGTCAACAGCAGCCCGTACGGAGACGGCTGGATGATCAAGATGCGGCTGTCGGACGAGAGCGAGAAATCCGCGCTCATGGACGCCGCGGCGTACTCCAAAACTGCCGGTTAACCGTGAACGGTGATCCGTGAACCGTTGAGTTTTACGGTTCACGGTTCACGGTTCACGGTTCACGCGCCGTCAGGCGCCCTCGTACGCGTCAATCGGCAGGCACGAGCACACGAGGTGCCGGTCACCGTAGGCGCTCTCGATCCGCGCCACCGTGGGCCAGAACTTCCGCTCCCGCGTCCACGCGGTGGGGAAGGCCGCGACTTCACGACCGTACTTGTGATCCCATGCATCGCTCACCACGGCGCGCATCGTGTGCGGCGCGTGTTTGAGCGGATTGTCGTCACGATCCCACGTGCCCCGCTCGATCTCGCGGACCTCCTCGCGAATCGCGATCAACGCGTCACAGAATCGGTCGATCTCGGCCTTGGATTCGCTCTCGGTCGGCTCGATCATCAGCGT
>JAJAYP010000018.1 GCA_026786185.1 Gemmatimonadaceae bacterium | reverse complement strand
GGAGTGTATCGCGGCGCAAGTGCTCTCGCAGCATGGGCTCACGGAGGAAGGCGCCTTGGAGCAGGTGCAGCGGTCCGGCGCCGAGACTTTCCGATCGACGTCGTGAACGCTGTGTCCATGGTACGGTGGCGCAGGAGCGGCTCATCACCGATCAGGCATCAGCGGCGGGTCGGTGCACCTTCCTTGGTGGCGCTCCTCGTAGCCGCGAGCCTCGGCATCGGATGTCGCCGCGCGGTTGCCCCACTCATCGTGCCACAGCACGCAACCGTCGTTCTGACCGGGGGCTCCAATACGAGCATGATCTACCTCGCCCGCACCACCGCGGGCGTGCTCGCAATCGATCTGGGGTGGTGGGGATATCGTCGCTCCCTCGACCGCGCCCTCGATTCGTTGGGCGCTACCGTCTCCGATGTCCGATGGGTCTTCCTCACGCATAGCCATCGCGATCATATCGCTGCGTGGCCGACCTTCAATCGCGCCCGATTCTTCGTCAGCGGCGACGAGCGGCCGCTCCTCCTCGGCACCACTGCGCACCGTGGCTGGATCCCGCGCTGGACCGAGTACCTGAAATCGAGCCGCACGCCGCGACCGGGGGAGCTCGACGTGCACACCTTCACGCAGGACACCATCGTTGTCGTCGGCGCGGACACGGTACGCGCCTTCCAGGTGGCTGGGCATACGCCCGGAAGCGTCGTGTACCTGTTTCGCGGCGTGCTCTTTCTCGGCGACGCTGTCACATACTCACGCTGGGGAGGCTTCGCTCCCGCCAAGCGCGGCTTCTCGGACAATCCTCGCGCAGGCGCGGAAAATCTGGCGCGGCTGTGGGCTCGCCTCCCGCCCGGCGCGGTGCGCTACGCCTGCACCGCACACGCGCACTGCGCGCCGTTCACTTCGCGCTTCCTGGCGGATGTCGCGCAATGACTTCAGGCGGGCTGTCGCATGGCTGATCACGCATCACGATGAGGCGTTGAGCAGTCCTCACCCCAGAGGGAGAGCAAAGCATGCGATGAGAGAGCTACTGGGTGGTGCCGAGTTCTGGCTCGTCGCCCTGACGCTGGCCGCTCTGCTGGCGCGCCTCGCGTGGCTGACATACGACACGCGCAGGTCGAAGTAGGCAGCGTTTCGTGACACCTACATTGCCGAACAGCGTAGACGAAACTCGGATACGCCAACTGCTGGAACATTGGGCTCGAGCAACTCGAAAGGGGCTGCCGGATGACGTCCTCACGAATCATACAGAGGACATACTCATGTATGACGTGTTCCCTCCAATGAAGTACGAAGGCGCTGCTGCATATCGCCACAGTTGGGATGACTGGCAGCCGGACACGCAGGGCGAAGGTCGTTGCGCGGAGCGAGGCGTTCACGCTGTTGGCCGACATGCCGACGCGGTAGAGCCATGATGTTGCGCATGCCTTTCATTCACCGCGCGCTGTGGCTCGCCGTCTTTCTCATGAGCTGTCGTGAGGAGTCACCGCGCTCTGCTGGCCGCGAAGAGTCTCCCGTTTTGCCGAGTATCGCGACCATGTCGTGCGCCGGACCTTCCTTCGACGGAGCCGGTCTCGGCGCATTGCGCATCGAAGCCACTTTGGATTCCGTGCGTCACTCATGTCGCGTCGCCCGAGACACGACGGAGATGCGAGCAGAAGGCCTCCCAGTGCGCATTCTCGCCGTGGTCATCATGGGCGATACGGTTGAGGCGGAGGTCGACAGTGGGCGCATCTGGAGAATCGCGCTGAGGAGTACCCGCTTCCGCACAGCCGATTCTCTCGGTGTTGGCGTCCCGATTGGTCGACTCCTCGCCATCCCCGGCATTCGCGGATTCACGGGGGAGGGTACGCTCTACCTCGTCTCACCACGTCACTGCGGCCTGAGCTTCAGGGTGACGGATCCGAAGCGGGCGATGCGAGCCGATTGGACCCTGCCCTCGCTGAAGCGTCTCCCCGCGACGAGCATGATCACGCAGGTCCTGATTCTTGGGTGCTGATCCGACGCATGTCGTACATTGCAGCAGTCGAGCCTCAATCATCCAAGGAGTCGACATCATGGACGTAACGCCGAATGGGCTCGAGGAGCGAGACGGGACGTCACCCGTGTCTCGTCGACGGGTTGGCATGCTGATCCTCGCTAGCGGACTCCTGGCCGCCTTCGCGCGGACGGCGCTTGTGGCGTTCGTTGGATCAACCACGGCGACCGTCATTAGCGTCGGGCTGCTCGCAGTTGCCATCGCCGTGATTCTGCGGCGAACGCAGATCGCGCTTTAGTCCTCCGCGGCCAAGGTACGCTTCACCATGATCCCCTCGCCCACATGGTTCAAAGTCGTCGTCGAGTGGTGACCTTGACGCCGACCTTCGAGGAGGCGTTTGTTGCGCCTACGGTAGCAGGCGGCGTGGCGAGCCTCGTTGTCGCGCTCCTTCACACCAGGAGCAATCGCTCGTGAGACTCGAGATCATGAACCTCCACGTGGAGCCGCCATCACCATGAAGGCGCCGCGGGATTCCGTGCGCAGGCCGGGCAAGGCAAAGCCGAAGGCCAAGAGCACGTCGCGCGCGAGCACGCCACTCAAGTCGGCCACGAAGTCCAAGTCTCCTTCAAAGACAGGCGCGACGGCCAGGTCAGGTGCGAGTGAGGCCACACCCATCAAGCCGCGAAAAGGCGCGAAGCTCGCCGTCGTCCGATCGGACGGCAACCCGCGCATCGCGAGGGCGGCGGACATGGGGAGCAATGAGCAAGCAACCGGGGAACCCGCGTCCCGACTCATCGATCAGCGGATCCGCGACCTGGTGGGTTGGCGCGGGGAGACCCTCGCCCGCATGCGGGCGCTGATCCTGAAAGCCGACCCGGAGATGACCGAAGAGTGGAAATGGATGGGCACTCCGGTCTGGTCGCACGACGGGATCATTTGCACCGGGGAGTCGTACACGAAGGTCGTGAAGCTCACCTTCGCCCGGGGCGCCACGATCCCGGACCCATCGCGCCTCTTCAATTCCAGCCTGGAAGGCAATACGCGAAGGGCGATCGACATCCACGAAGGCGAGCAGGTCGATGCGAGCGCGTTCACGGCGCTCGTGAAGGCCGCGGTGGCCCGGAATGGCTCGCGAGCGAAGTAACGGTAGACCGACGACGATCGCCATCATGCGGCTGCCCGCGCCACGATGAGCATCGTCACGAACGAACATCTTGCCCGGATACGCTGGTCCGATGAGCAAGTACGACGCGGACTGCCGGCATTCACGCGCACCACGGACCCGGCCTGGTTTGAAAGTCCCGATGAAGGTTGGAGTCTGGTCTGTCGATTTCATGCCTCACCTCGTGAGCAAGGATCACCCTCGGTTGCGCAGGTCGCATTCCTGACCGAGAACGCACCACATCACCTCCTCAAACCAGGCGCTCAGCTGTATCTGTTCGAGCGTTCCACGCGGCAGCTCGCCATGGTGGAGATCATCGAGTGAATCGAGCGGAAGTCGTCCTGCGCCATGCTCGTTGGTCAGAGCTGCTATTCGGTTTCATTGCGCTGTTGCTGGCACTGGGCCTCCCCCTTGCTCCGCCCGATGGCCGCGCGCAGTTCCTGCTTGTCCATTGGTACGCCATGGCTTTCATGGCGTTCGGGCTGGTCGCTGCCCTTCGACGGCCGTCTCGTCTCGTGTGGGCGCTCGTCGTCGTGCTCAGCGTGTACTTTCTGATGAGCGTTCTCTTCGGCCTCGCTGACTGGCGCTCGCGCACTAACGCCGATTTCCTTGGGGGAGCGCCCTTCATGCTTTCGCCCTTGCTCGTGGGCATGGCAGCTCTCGCGCAGATCAGCGTGGCAATTCGCTGCTGGCAGGCACGGGGGCTCTGGGTCGGCGAGCCAACGGCAGACTAGCATTGACCGCAGAGGCCGCAGAGGGGCGCGGAGGACGACCACGACGGCAGTCCGGCCAACTCACGATGGCACCGCTCAACGCATTCCTCCGCGTCATCCGCGTCCTCCGCGGTCAACGGGCGATCTTCTACTGAGTCGTGACACATGCGCTGCACCAGACGGGCGATTGACCTTACGTTCGGCCGCGAGAGTAGTCCGCTGCGTCATGTGCAGCGTTTAATCGTCAGCTCACTACTGCTGTGCGTCGCCGTGCTCGCGCTGCCCGGCTGCGGCGAGCGACCCGAGCCCGCCGCCGCCGCAGACGAACACTTTCTCGACCTCGACTCGGCGACCGTGCGCCTCGCGACGGACCGCGATACCGTGGTGCTCGCGCTGGAGCTGGCCATCACCACCGATCAGCAACGCCTGGGGCTGATGGAGCGGCGGCATCTGCCGGAGCGCGCAGGAATGCTCTTCGTCTACGATTCGGTTCAGCCGCCCGAGACCGGATTCTGGATGTATCGAACCCGGATCCCGCTCGACATCGCGTTCCTCGACAGCGCTGGTGTGATGCTGTCCACCCGCGCGATGGTGCCGTGCACCGCGACGATCCCTCAAGGCTGCCCCACGTATCCAGCGGAAACGCCGTACCGCTACGCCCTCGAGGTCAACGCGGGAGCACTAAAGCGATGGGGCGCGGAGGTCGGTGTCGCCCGACTACTGGTGCGAGACCTCCCACCGCGCCGAGCGAACGCGGCGCGCTCGGAGCCTCGCCGGTAGTGCAAGGCATGTCGTGCCGCCTCACGAGAGGCTGTAGCTGACGCTTGTAGTGAGTCGCACTCGGTTGATTGCCAGTCACCCTCGCGAGCTGCATATATCACGGCGCCGGTGCGGGCGCCCGGCCGCACCTGAGCTCGAGCGTCAGGCGGACGACACTCCTCCCACACTGGACGCGATGCGACAGAAATGGACGATCGTGGCTACCGCCGGCGGTGTACTGACCGCCGTGGCCGCGGCACTCGCCATGCGAGATCATGTTCGCCTCGTGGAGATCGTCTCGTTGTTCGCAAGTGGAGTGGCCACCGGTGCCGGCATGACTTCGCTGCTCGCCGGGCGTGCACGCTCGGCCGTTCGTCCGGCCGCCTGACGCGGCGGCGCAACCACAGGGAAGACATGCAGACGAAGCGAAGTCCATCTTTCAGCCGAGTACTCGCCAACCACGATGTTGATCTGGCGGCGGGCGTTCAAGTTGCTGACACCTCAACCTCCCCAGCGAATGACTGACCAGGACGAATCAGCACGACTCCACGCCGACACGCTGTCCGCGTCGCTCACCGTGCGCGACATCCACGCCAGTCTCGCGTGGTATCGGGACCTGATGGGCTTCGACGTGGACCGTGAGATGGCTCGCGACGGAATACTGCACGCCGTGGCGCTCCGCGCCGGCCCGGTGCGGCTCCTCCTCAACCAGGACGACGGGGCCAAGGGGCTGGAGCGCGACAAGGGGGCAGGGTTGTCGTTGATGCTGACGACCCGGCAGAGCGTGGACGCCATCGCCGCGCGTATCCGGGCGCACGGAGGGAGCCTCGTCTCCGAGCCGGCGGACATGCCGTGGGGAGCGCGGGTGTTCCGCGTCCGTGACCCCGACGGCTTCGCGTTCGCAGTCTCGTCGCCGATCGTCTAGCGACGGCAACAGCGTACGACAGCCGTCCCGCTGGCGTCAGCGAATTTCCACCATGGTCCGCAGCGCTGCATCCATGCGTCCCCTGCCGCACGTCGAAATAGTGGTCGAGACGGAGACGCTCGAACTGAGCGCACGTGGACGCATCACGGGCCGCGTCTGGCTTCAGGACGGCAACCGGGAAGCGCAGGCAGACTTTCCTGAAGTTGGCTGGTCCGACTTTCCTGTTGCACTTCTCCACGCCTGGACGACCGACCTCCAGCGCTTCGCTCGCGAAGTACCTGCGTCGGGAGCCGTGGTGACGTGTCGCTTCCTCGACGGTCCGTACTCCTTTACCGTGGCGGTGGAGCAGAGGGGCGCCTGGCGTATCGGTTGTTCCGAGGACAGGAGTGCGGGCCGAAGTGAGCCCGGCCCGCAGTGGGTCACCGACCAGTCGTCGTTTCTGCGTAGTCTGTATCGTGCGGGGCGCAACGTCCTCGCGCACTGCGATGCACGAGGGTGGTGGAACGTGGATACGGAGGCGCTTCGGCGCCGCATGGAGTCGGCAGGCTGATGTCGTGCTGGCAACGTGTCAGCTGCAGCCGACGGACGCCGAGAATGGGGAAGCGTCACTCAGGCGGTGCGCGAGCTTCGGTCGCCATCGACGCGGAGCCGCGGCCATTGTAGCTTGCACTTGGCGCTGATCGGAGCGCCTCCGGTCCGCGGGAAGGGATGGTCCCCTCCGATTCAGACATCAGGCCTGACATCGCAACCTCTTTTCGGACCCACGTGGCGGACACGGGTCAAACGAAAGGAGGCCACATGTCCAGCACCAACCCCGCCCATCGGCGCGGCGAGCCGATCGCGCGCGATGTTCGCCCGCTCCCCACCGCGCCGAGCCTCGAGTTCGAACGCAAGGAAGCGAAGGCGCTGCTCAAGCAGATGCGCGCTGGTCACGCTGACGCGTTGCGCCGAATGCACTCGAGGCATCCCGCCGCGCTGCGCGATAGCCGCCCCGATGAGCTCAAGCTCGCCGATGCGCAGCACATGATCGCCCGCGAGTACGGCTTCGCGAGTTGGCCTCGACTGGTGGAATACTTCGAGGAGATGGAACGCCACCGCAATGCGCCGCGCCACAACAGCCCCGACGACGGGCTGGAACGATTCGAGCAGCTCGCGCAAGGCGTCGTCCGACAGCACCAGCGCGGAGACCCGATCGTGGCACGTGAGCTCGCGCACTTCGTGCCGCGTTTCTACGCGCGACCGATTGCCGGCATTCTGGCGACGCCGATCACCGAGGACGAAGCGCGACTGGTCGTAGCCCGCGAACGCCGGCGTGGAAGCTGGGCGGAGCTGATCGAGCGCGCGAGCGCCTCTCGCGCCTGGAAAACAGACGAAATGGGGGAACGTGCGGACGCGCCACGGGCACGCGCACGGATCGCCATCCGCGCTGGTGACGTCGACGCGTTGGACGCGATTCTCGACGAGTCCCCCGAGCTTCTCTCCCCATCGTCGATCGACCGCGAGTGGAGAAGCACACTCGCCGGGATGGCGCTCAGCAGCGAGCGCGAAGCGAAGACTGCCGACGCGCGTCGCGTTACGAACCTGCTTGCGTCGCGCGGCATCGACGTCCAGCGCGAGCTCGACGAGAGACTGCTCGGCTGGCCACACGATGGGTCGCGGCCCGAGACCGTGCGCTGGTACCTCGACCGAGGGGCCAATCCGAGCTGGATGCCGTCCAACGGCATCACCGTCCTCGAGCACGCGATCGTCCGCTACGAAAATGGCGCGTGCGTCGATCTGATCGCGGAGCGCGTCACCCCGCGCCGGGCGTTGTGGATCGCGGCGGGGCTCGGCGACGTCGCCGGCGTGCGAAGCTTCGTCGCGGGAAAGGGAAAGCTGACGCGAGAGGGACGGTTGAATCGTCCCGATCCCATCGCGATGGGGAAGATGTTCGCCGGTTTGCCGCCGCATCACGATGACAACGATCTGGAGATCATTCGGGAGGCATTCCAGATCGCCGGATGGAACGAGCGATGGGCGGTGATGGATGCTCTACTCGACGTTGGACTTCCGGTGGACCACGCTCCAATGGGAGTACCACTGTTATTGTACGCGGTCGCAAATCTGCTCGTTCCACTTGCCGAGTTTCTCGTCAGCCGCGGCGCCGACCTCGATCGCGAATGGGCTTCGCCGGTGAATGGCTCGGCCCGCGCGTTCGCGCGGTCTCACGTGGAGAACGATCCCAACAATGACAATGCTCGTCGCCTACTCTCGTTCTGCAACGCCCGAACACCCGAGGCGATCCTGGCCGAAATGGACGAGAAACAGCAGTCGCCACTCCCACCCTGAGCTGTAAACGAATCGCGTACGCAACCACCGCACGCTCCGGAACATTCTCTCGCGGCCTGTCTACACGCGTGGTACTCGGCGTACCCAAAGCCTCAGCAACAGTGTGACGAGCATACCAACAAAGGAGACCACACCTGCAACGAGGAAGGCATCAGGTCCTGCCTCATTGCGTAGCATGCTCGCTGCGAACATCAATCCACCCGCAAATCCGAGCAAACCCGCTGCAAGGATGTAGCTTCGCCCGAAGTCGCTGCGCATCCGAAAGGCGGTGAACGAGCACGAGGCCAGCAGGGAGCACGCAACGACGACCCATAGGTACACTCTCCACAGCGGCACGCTCGGTAACACGCCGGAATACGCTGCGGCTGCGATGCCGATGATCACTGCCGCGTGCGCGACAAGTGCAGACGCTGGAAAACGAAAGTTCTGGTTCGAAGTGGCCACGAAAATAGTCCTCCTGAATGAGCGCTCTAAGTTGCAGGGCATAGTGCGGCGCGCGAAAGTTCAGCGTCATCCCTCAGTACCGCACTGCGCCCGTGTAATTGGCGCCGGTTGCTGGCACACGCAACCGAGTCGGCCGCATCTTGCGCCGATCGCTTGCAGCTGCGCGTGGGTATTGGAAAGCCCCTACCCCTGATGAGAGGCACAGATGGCCCTCCGATTGGCGACGTGGTCCGCCCGCCGGGTACTTGCGTTCTGGGGCGCCGGCCTGG
>JAJAYP010000017.1 GCA_026786185.1 Gemmatimonadaceae bacterium | reverse complement strand
GGCGGGTTTTTGTTAAAACCCCCCCGGGCCGGCCGCCCGGGGGGCGGGTTCCCAAATGCATAGGGGGCCGGGGGGCCGGGGCACCCCCCGCCCCATGTGCGCCGGCCCTGTGCATTACGCCTTGGTGACGTTCTCCGCCGCCGGGCCCTTTGCGCCCTGCACGATGTCGAATTCCACCGCGTCGCCCTCGGCCAGCGACTTGAAGCCGTTCCCCTGAATCGCGCTGAAGTGCACGAAACAGTCTTTCTCGCCGCTGTCCGGAGTGATGAAGCCAAACCCCTTCGCGTCGTTGAACCACTTCACCTTGCCCTTCGTGCGCATGTACCGCTCCTGAGATGACTGGTTGTCCAGGGAGCAGAACATGCCGTACCCAGACAATGCGTGACCTGCGGGCTCGCTGGTGTCCCGCCACGACGTACGCGCCTGCCCCACCTGCGGGACTCGGCAGGCGCTAACGTAGCAATCCAAAAAAGAACGGTCAATAGCGCGCCCGTATCCCTTGGGCGCCCGCTCGCGCAAATTCGCGCCGAGGGCGCAGGACTCAGGGTGTCGCCTTGACGTCGGTGACGAAATACTCGGTGTCGCCGAAGCACTTGAGCGGGATGCCGGGGTGTTGCTCGTAATGGATCGAAACGCGATTGCCCATCATGCGCGTGATGTCTGCCGCCACTCGGTCGTCGCGCACGCTGAAGGCGAACTTTTCCTGCGCCTGCCCGGGCATGTTCACCATCGCGATCTCGCCCTCCCACGTCTTGCAGAGCCAGCCCTTCTGCGAGAATTTTTGTATATACCCTGCGCGATCGCCCCGCGAGTACGCCCAATTCAGGGCGATCGTCGTCCAGAGGGCGATCAGCAGCACCGGCAGAATGACGAAGATTCCGAACAACGTGACGCCCCATCTCCGCTTGGCCGGCGGGCGAGTCGCCGCCGGAGCGGTCGGGGTGAGGGGCGTGCCAGGGATGCTCGGCGTCGTCGACCCTGGGCCGGTCTCACTCGGCTTGGCATTCTCGCGCATCCGCTCCTCGTCCATGGTCCACCCCTCCACGCCTGATGGTGCGATCCCGGGGCTGCAGGCCCGGCCGGTGGGAAAGTTACGCCGGCGTGCCGTTCACCGCAGGGGGAGCACGCCCATAGATTTCACGCTCTCTCTCTGACCCGCGCCGACGTGCCCTTCGCTGCCCGCAGACCCACCGTCACTGCCCTCGTCGGCTCCGTTCCCGTGGGCTCGGCGCATCCGGTCGTCGTGCAGTCCATGACGAACACCGACACCGCGGACGCGGCCGGCACCGCGATCCAGGTGGCCGCACTCGCGACGGCCGGCTCGCAGATCGTTCGCATCACGGTCAACAACGAGGAGGCGGCCGCAGCGGTCCCGGAGATCGTTGCGCGTCTCACGGCGATGGGTGTCGCCGTTCCCATCGTCGGGGACTTCCACTACAACGGGCACCTGTTGCTCGCGAAGTTTCCGGAATGCGCCCGGGCGCTCGCGAAGTATCGCATCAACCCGGGAAATGTCGGTGGCAAGCGACGCGACGAGCACTTCCGCACCATCGTCCAGATCGCCATCGAACACGACAAGCCCGTGCGCATCGGCGTGAACTGGGGATCGCTGGATCAGGATCTTCTCACGCTCATGATGGACGAGAATGCACGAGCCGGTTCGCCGCGCACCGCGAAGGACGTGTACATGGAGGCGATGCTGGCGTCCGCGCTCCGCTCGGCCGAACTCGCCGAAGAGACTGGTCTTGGTCACGACCGCATCCTGATTTCCGCCAAGGTGTCCCACGTTCCTGATCTCGTCGAAGTGTACGAACGTCTCGCCGCTCGCTGCGACTACCCGCTGCACCTCGGCCTGACCGAAGCGGGCATGGGCATGAAGGGGCAGGTGGCGAGCGCCGCTGCGCTCGCGATTCTGCTGAGCAAGGGCATTGGCGACACGATTCGTGTCTCGCTCACGCCGAAGCCGAATGGCGACCGCACAGAGGAAGTCGTGGTGGCACAGCAGATCCTGCAGTCGCTCGGCTTGCGCAGCTTCGCGCCGCAGGTCACCGCCTGTCCCGGCTGTGGCCGCACGACGTCCAGCTTCTTCCAGCACATGGCGGAAGACATCCAGACCTATCTGCGCGAACAGATGCCCGTATGGAAGGCGGCGCACCCCGGCGTCGAGACCATGAACGTCGCGGTCATGGGTTGCGTCGTGAATGGGCCGGGCGAATCCAAGCATGCCAACCTCGGCATCTCGCTGCCTGGGACATTCGAGGAGCCCAAGGCACCCGTTTATGTCGACGGGAAACTGTTCACGACGCTCAAGGGTGACCACATCGTGCAGGAGTTCCTGGTCATCCTCGAGCAGTACGTGGCGAGAACCTACCCGACACCGGCACCGGTACTGGCGGGAATCGCGGGCTGACGTCGGCGACGACGGCGACGACGGCGACGGTCGGGGGGCAGTCACTCCACGGACGACCTGTACGACACGGTGTGTGACGTGTCATCCGCGTGCGGCCTGCGGCGTGCGAACTATCGCGTCGGCGCGGCGCCAGCCTGCTCCAACTCTTCCGCCACCTCGCGCAACTCGGCCATGATCGGCGCGTCGAAGCCGAGCTCGCGCAGCCGATCGTGCACCCGACGGTACCAGCGCACCGTGCCGAGTCGTCCCACATTGAAGCGTGACCACACGGTATCGGGATCGAGGGTCCGCGCGAGATCGGCAACGATCGAACTGCCGTTGTGGATCTTGTCCGCCGCGCAGACCCAGCGTGCGCTTTCGGATGCGGCGGCGAGTCGTGCGAGGTAATCGTCCTTCCGCTCCTCGCTCGACAGCTCGATGCCCTCTTCGTCCACCTGACGATGAGTCACCGCCAGCACCGTGTCGAGCACTTCAGGCCCGAACTTGTCGCCGATGCGCTGCTCGAGCATGTCGCGCGTGTATCCGTCGCGCACACAGTCCTCGATCACATCGTGCAGGATTCCCGCCACGATCGTCTGCTCATCCTGCGCGTACCGCGTGAGGATGACCGCCACGTTCGCCGGATGCGTCAGATACGGAAGCCGCGTTCCCTTGCGCACCTGTCGGTCGTGGTGCTTCGCGGCGAAGGCGAAGGCATGGTTGATCCGATCGGAATAGCCGCGCGTCGTCATCACGTCTCGATACTTCCTCGGATCAGCCAGCGGTGGGACGAAGCTGCAAGATACTGCGCACGAACGGAATTCGTACAGCACGGAACCGTTCGACGTTCGCCTATCGCGAGATCTGGCTGGCGAGCAGGAGATCGAGGAGTGCCAGCGCGATACCCTGAATGACCACCGCGACGCCGGCACCGACGAGACCCAGCCGGCGGCCAAGCGTCCACCCTGCCGCCGCGAGCGTGACGCCGACGAAAAGGTAGCCGGCATCCAGTCCGATGTTGAGCCAGAGGAACCGGTCCAGTCGGGTGGCGGCAGCGAGATCGCGTGGTACCAGCGACGCCTTCGCCATCGCGCCGATTACCAATTCGACCGCGCCCCACGCCGCGGTCTGGATGCCGAAATGTTCCAGAAGCGCGGAGGACCGACGCCCCATGTACATCCACGCCAGGAGTGCCGAGCCGACAAGGACGCTTCCGCCGCCCCATGCCAGCAACCGCGCAACGTGCGCGTGCTCCGCCGCCAGCAGTGTATCGGCCCACATGGATCCCATGCGCGAACGGTAGCCGGGATTCTACGCGTGGGGCAGTCGGGGAAACACCGATTTCGCTGGCCGGCCACCGAGTCCCCGCCGTCCGTTCGTGCATGACGAGTGCTCCTCACTTCTTCGCCTCGCCCGCCGCATTCCGGGCGTGGCTGCACGCGAATCACGACCTCGCCGCCGAGCTGGTGGTGGGCTTCTAAAACCAGGGGTCCGGCAAGCCCAGCATCACCTGGCCGGAATCCGTGGACGAAGCACTGTGCCACGGGTGGATCGACGGCGTCCGCCACTCGCTCGGCGACGACAGCTACACCGTCCGGTTCACTCCGCGGAAAGCGAAGAGCATCTGGAGCAACGTCAACATCGCGAAGGTTGGTGAGTTGCTGCGGCTCGGCCACCCTGCGGCCTGGCGGTACTTCCAGGCGCAGACGACCGGCTACAGACGGCTTGCCACGCACTACGTCGTGAGCGCCAAGCGACCAGAGACGCGCGAGCGACGCCTCTCGGTGCTGATCGAGCATTCGGACGCCGGGAAGCGGCTGCCCCAGACGGTGAGCCCGAAGCGGAAATGACGGGCGGGCACGGTGGTGGCCCGGAATGTGTCTCCACTGTGCCCGATGCCAAGACACTCGCTCCCTACCGACTCGCTGCTGCAGGTCACCCCGCACGGACTGTTCGTCCCGGCGGCTGGACTCCATCTCGACGCGCGATGGGCCCCGGGAACCGTGTTCGTGTCGCACGCCCACTCCGACCACTGCTCCGGAGCGGATCGCATCGTCTGCACGCCGGAGACGGCTGCCCTGCATTCGGCGCGGCGCGGGCCTCGCGATGCCATGGTCATGCCGTTCGAAACGCCGACCCGCCTCGGTGACGCAGAGGTCGTGCTCCATTCAGCGGCGCACTGTCTTGGGGCCGCCATGCTCGAAGTACGTACCGACAGCGGAACGCTCGTGTATACCGGCGACTACAAGCTCCGCTTCAACCCGTTCGCGCCGGCCAGCCGGATTCCGCGATGCGACGAGCTGGTGATGGAGTGTACGTTCGGTGAGCCGCGCTATGTATTTCCCCCCGACGATGTTCTGGTCCGGCAGCTCCATGCGTTCGTCGACTCGGCGTTTGCCCAGGATGCCACTCCCGTCGTGCTGGCCTACGCACTGGGCAAGGGACAGGAAGCGCTGTATCACCTGACCAGCCATGGGTACGACGTCGTGGTGCACGGCGCAATCGCCAACCTCTGCAAACTGCACGTCGAGCTCGGTCATCCCTTTCCCGGACCCGGCACATGGACGCCTTACCGCCGAGGTGAGGTCGGCCGGCGCGTGCTGCTCACCACGCCCTCCACGCGCAAGACCGCGATGGTGCAGAGGCTCCCGAACAAGCGTATCTGCCACCTGACCGGTTGGGCGTATCACCCCGGCGCACACAACATCTACAAGGATTGCGACATGGTGCTCCCTCTCTCGGATCACGCGGACTACGACGAACTCGTACGCACTGCGCGCGAGTCCGGTGCAACGCGGATTCACACGGTGCACGGCCCGGAGAGTTTCGCCGAGCGACTGCGTGCTCTCGGGTTCGCGGCCGAGCACCTCGGCGCTCATCCGCAGACAGTGAGCGAGGATGAGTTCGGGGATGGTGTCAGCCGTTCGACGACTCGCGCGCAGGACCAGCATTCGCTGGACCTCCAATGAGCGACGGCCTGGTGGCCGCCACGGATCGTTTCGCCGACTGGGTCGCCACGGCCGATCGCATTCGCGGCACAAGCAAGCGACTGGAAAAGCTCGCCGAGCTCGAGGCATACCTCGCGGACCTCGATGACGCCTCCCTGGCGATCGCGGCCCGGTTCTTTTCCGGCATCGTGTTCGCGAGGCACGATCAGCGGACGACGAACGTGGGGGGATCCATCTTGTCGAGCGCGCTGACCGAGCTCACCGGCGCGAGCGATGCGACACTGGCGGACGCGTATGCGCGCCATGGCGATTCCGGAGAGATGGTGGGCGACGTGCTCGCCGGACGGCCGTCGGGCGGACAGAACCTCGCGTGGATGGCAGACCGCTTCGCCTCGCTCGCGCACGTCCGGGGAACCGGCGGACGCCGAACGATCGTGCGCGACACCCTTGGCGCCCTCGGTGCCGATGAGGCGCGGTATTTCGCCAAGCTGCTTGGCGGAGAACTCCGCATCGGGCTGAAGGAGGCCCAGGTCGAGGAGGCAGCCGCGCGCGCCTTCGGACGAACGCTCGCGGCGGTGCGCCACGCCAACCTCCTCCGAGGCGACATCGGGGAGGTGGTCGTGCTCGCGCGCCGCGGCGCGCTCCACGAGGCCACGCTCGCGCTCTTCCATCCGCTCGGCTTCATGCTGGCGCAACCACTATCGACGGCGGCCGACATCGTCGGGACGATGCCGAGTCCCTTCGTCGTCGAGGACAAGTATGACGGCATTCGGGCCCAGGCCCACGTCGATGGCGAGCAAGTGCGACTGTACTCGAGGACACTCGACGAGATCACCGAGGGATATCCCGATGTCGTGGCGGCGTTGCGCGGACTGGGGCAGGGTCTCGTGCTCGATGGCGAACTGCTCGCTGTGGACCCCGCGGCGCCTCGCCGCCCGCGACCCTTCGCGACGCTGCAGCGACGCCTCGGGCGGAAATCCCCCTCGGCTGCATTGCAGGCCGAGGTGCCGGCGGCATTCGTGGCCTACGATATTCTTGCGTCGAGCACGACGCTGGTGATCGAGAGCGCGTGGCGAGACAGACGTTCCGTGCTTGAGGCGCTATCGTGGCGCTCTGATGCTGCATTTTTGGCTCCATATTCATTGGTTACTACGGAGATGAACGTGGAGGCCGCATTCGATGCGGCCCGAATCGGTGGCAACGAAGGCATTATCGCCAAGGATCCTGGCTCTCCATATACGCCCGGTCGCCGGGGCAAGACCTGGATCAAGTTGAAGCGCCCACTTGCCACCCTCGACGTCGTTGTCACCGGAGTCGAGCGCGGACACGGGCGACGGAACGGGGTGCTTTCGGACTACACCTTCGCGGTGCGCGCCTCCGAATCGGATTCGACCCTGCTGAACGTCGGCAAGGCGTACAACGGCCTGACGGATGTGGAGATCGCCGCCCTGACTGAGCGATTCAAGGCCATCACGACCGAGCAGTTCGGCCGCTTCCACGCGGTTCGTCCGGAGGTCGTCCTCGAGGTCACTTTCGACATCGTGCAGAAGTCGGCGCGGCACAAGGCGGGCTACGCGTTGCGCTTTCCCCGCATCGTGCGCGTGCGGGACGACAAGCCACCAATTGAAATTGATACGTTGGCGCGTGTGCGCGAACTGGCCGGCGATTCGTGAGCCGCCCGACGCGAGGGCCGGCCTCCGCGGCAGCGATGCGTCGTGCCCTCGGCCTCCTCACGCCCGCAGTCCGCGCATGGGTCACTGACACCTTCGGCGTACTCACCCCGCCTCAAACCGCGGCCATTCCCGCGATCCACGCGGGCGAGCACGTCCTCATCTCTGCCCCTACTGGAACGGGGAAAACCCTGGCGGCCTTCCTCGCCGTCCTGTCGGAGCTCGTGACTGCACATCAGGCCGGCAGCCTTGGTGAAGGCATTCAGGCCGTCTACATCTCGCCCCTTCGTGCGCTCGGCGCCGACGTCCAGCGGAACCTTGAGCGTCCGCTCGCCGAGATCTGCGCGCGGCTCGGCGTCGGGTGCGGAACGGGGGAGGACGACACTGCCCCGATCCGCGTGGCCCAGCGAACCGGAGACACGACACCCGCCGAGCGACGGCGCCTGATCACGTGCCCGCCACATGTGCTGGTAACCACGCCCGAATCGCTCGCCATCATGCTCTCGACGGCGTCGATGGCTCCGCATTTCCGCTCTGCCCGTTGGGTGATCGTGGACGAGGTGCACGCCCTGGCCGGGGGCAAGCGAGGCGTTCATCTCGCGCTTTCGCTCGAGCGTCTTGGTGCCGCAGCGGTAGCAGATCCGGTGCGCGTGGGACTGTCGGCCACGGTTGCTCCGCTCGACGAGGTGGCGCGATGGCTCTGCGGCATCGGGCGCACGCCACGCGTCGTGTCCTGGCGCGCGCCACGCGACGCGGTCTTCACCGTGCAGTCGGCACTGGCCGGTGAGGTCGTACCCAATCCGCAGCGCGTCCAGCGCGCCGTGACACAGGCAGTCGCGGCGCGCGTGACGAGTGATCGGACGACACTCGTCTTCACCAACACCCGAGGGGCGACGGAGCGTCTCGCGCATCGGCTGCGTGAACGGTTCCCGGAGCACGACGTCGCGGCGCACCATTCGTCGCTGGCGCGCGAGGAGCGGCTCGACGTCGAGGAGCGGCTGCGGGCGGGCACGCTTCGCGTCGTCGTCACGTCGACCTCGCTCGAACTGGGCATCGACATCGGAACGGTGGATGAGGTGATCCTGGTCAGCTCGCCACGCGACGTGACGAGAGCGCTGCAGCGCATCGGTCGGTCGGGGCATCGTATCGATCGGCATCCGAGGGGACGCTTCATCGGCACCGGCGTCGACGACCTGCTGGAATGTCTGGTCGTGAGCGATCGGTGCAGGGCAGGGGAGCTCGACCCGGTTCGCGTGCCCGTCGCACCGCTCGACGTGCTGGCGCAACAGCTCGTCGGCATGGCCGCCGTCGCGCGCTGGCGCGACGATGATGCCTACGCCCTCGTGCGTCGCGCCGCGTCCTACTCCACGCTATCGCGTGCGGACTTCGATGCGGTGCTCGACTACCTGGCCGATACGAGTGAAGCGATGGAAGAGCGTCGCGTGTATGCGAAGCTCGTGCGCGAGGACGGCGCATTCGAGGCGCGAGGACGGTCGGCCGCCACGATCTTCTACCAGAATGTCGGGACGATCGCTGGCGGCGCGTCGGTCCGGATCAAGCCACGTGGCGCGAGCGCTCCGATCGGCACGGTCGAGGAGGATTTCCTCGAGCAGCTCAGGCCGGGCGACCGGTTCCTGCTTGGAGGTCGCGTCTGGGCGTTCATGTATGCGCAGGGCATGACGGCGTTCGTCGCTCCGGCGACGGGGCGACCGAGCGTGCCGCGATGGGCATCGGAGATCCTGCCGGCCCCGCCCGGGGTGGCGTGGGGCGTCGGTGCCATGCGCGCGCCGCTGCGTGATGCCTTCGTGCTCGGAGGCGCCGCGGGCGTCGCCGAATTACTAGCGGATAGATACGAAATGACGGCGCCCGACACCACCGCGCTTGGCGAGTACGTGGCGACCCAGCACGCGTTGTCCCCGGTGCCGGATCCGGATGAGGTGCTGATTGAGCGGTGGATCGATCCCGATGACGCGCGCGTCATGGTGCACGCCGTCACGAGCCCGCTCGGACGGCGCGCGAACGACGCGCTCGCGCGCGCCGTCGCCTTCCGGCTCGGCAAGGGAAGTGTGGGGTTGATGGTGGACGATCAGGCCTTCGCGCTGCGTGTTCCGCGACGCGCCGCCTGGACGGTGGACACATTGGCGCGCCTGTTCGATCCGCGCGACCTGCGCGCCGACGTACGCGCCGCCGTCGCACGATCGGACCTCTGGGGGCGGCGCTTTCGAGCCGTCGCGGCGATCGGATTGATGCTCGTGAGGAACTATCACGGGCGCTCGAAGTTCGTGGGCGCGATGCAGATGAACGCGCGCCGGATCTGGTCGGTGCTCGAGCGTGAACGGCCGGATTTTCCACTCGTCCGGGAAACGTACCGCACCGTGCTCGATGACGATCTCGACGTGCCTACTGCTCAAGCATGGCTCGAGCGTGTGGCTGGTCGCGTGACGATGCGAGACCTCGAGGGCCCGCCCCCGTTCCTCTTCCGCCTCGTCGCCGCCGGCACCACGGACTCGATGCTCCTCGAGGAACGCGACGCCTTTCTGCGGCGACTGTGGGAGCAAGCGGTGGCGTCCAGCGGCGTGACAGCCGACGCCGGCATCGCCGGCTGACGAGGCCTCATGCACGGATGGATCGAGATTGCGTCCGGCCTGCGGCTCACCGGTGACGGTGCAGCGTGGCTTCCCGACGAGCAGGCGATCGTCATCGCCGATGTCCACGTCGGGTACGAACTCGCCGCCCAGCGGCGAGGGGGCTACCTGCCTCCAATTCACCGCGGGGCCGCGGTCGGCGCCCGTGTGCGGGCAATCGCACTGGCGCACCGCGCCGAGCGCGTGATCGTGGCTGGAGATCTGCGCCATTCCACGCGCGACATCGACGCGTTCGAGCGCGCGGAACTCCAGGACTTCGCGCGAGCGATCGGCGGCGACATCGCACTCGATGTCGTGCTGGGGAATCACGATCGGGGCGGAGCGGTCGTCGGCCGGGAGACGGGCGGCACGCTACGCGTCGGCCCATTCGACATCGGTCACGTCCCACCGACTGTCGTGCCGCAACGGTGGACGATATGCGGCCATCTCCATCCGCGCGTCACCGTGCGTGATGAAACCGGCGTGTCGGCCCGCTATCCCTGCGCGCTCGCGGGAGACCATGTCGCCGTGCTTCCCGCCTTCAGCGATTGGGCGGGCGGCTCATCGGTGGGTCGTCTCGTCCGCTCGCTTCCGCTCGGCGCATGGCGCGCGTATCCGGTGAGCGAGGGTGTCATCACCGACCTCAATATCGTGATCGGGCGCGAGGTGGCGTAGCTGTTCCCGCGACTCGCCTATGCGACCGCGATCGTCTCGCGTCGGACCTGTTGGGGCACCGCCTGCTGTTCCAGCAACGCCGGATCCGGCGCGTCCCAGAGCACCACGCCGCGCACCCGACACCCGGCGAGCGCGATGTCCTCGAGCGCCTTCTTGAGCTCCGCCACCGGCGTCTGTCCGGTCCGGGCACAGTAGACGACATCGGGAATGGGCAGTGCCGTCGGCAATCCCATGGACACCTGCTCGGGCGCGCTCACGAGGACGACGGCATCATACCGGCGCGACAGCCGTGCGATGTCGCGGCTCAGTAGTTCCTTCAGCTGCTCGATGGGGAGCAGCCCATGACCACTGGAGACCACGTCGATCGTCCGGTCGCGGCCCGTACGCGCCGGTCGGATCGCTTCCGGCCAGCTCACCTTGCCGTCGATCAACCCCATCACGCCGGGACTGGCCGAGAGCCGCAGCGCCATCTCCACCGTATCCGCAGCATCGGTATCCACCAGCAACGTCGCCCGCGCCTCTTGGGCGGCGATGGCGGCGAAGTTGATCGCGACGATCGCGGATACCGCCGGGTTATCGCCGGCGACCGTCAACATGACGACGTCGGTGCCAGCTGTGGCGATGGTGAGATAGATGAGCTGATGCCCGTCGGCACCGGGATCGAGATACGGAGGGCCGTTGCGGTCGGATGCACGGCGACCCCGCTCGGGCGATGGCGCCAGCGGCGTGATCACTCCGAGGACTCGCACGCCGGTCGCGCGCTCGATCTCGTAGGAATCGGCGACGCGCGGGCGACGGACTTCGTCGAAGAGCGCGATCCCGAAGCCGAGCATCGCGCCGAACACCAGCGCGGCAGCCAGCATCGCGGCCGGCGATGCGCCGATGTTCGCCAGCTCGCGTGCTCGCGCTTCCCTCGCATCCAGCCGCTGGAGCTCGACGCGCTCGCGCGCGAGCCGTCTGGCCACCTCCGCGGCGACGACACGCGCGGTGTCGCGCCGAAACATGGCGGAGAGGGTATCGGGCAGCGGGCGCGCAGCCAACGCCGACGCCGCGGCGGACGGTGGGGGGAACAGGGCGGCCAGGTCGCGCTGCATGGTACTGCGCCGACCCGCCACCAGGGCCTGGATGTTCCGGCCCAGCTCGTTCGCGCGTGCCGTGAGGGCGACGAAGACCGGATCCACGCCACCCACCGCATTGTAGCTCTCGCGTTCACGCTCGATCTCGACCAGTGAATCGAGTAGTTGCTTCACTGGCGCGTCACCGCGTAGGGGCGCCGCTTCGGCGAGTGCGCGGTACGACCCCAGGAGCGGCGCATTGTCCGCCCTCGTCAACAGCCGGTCGAGTTCCTCGATATCGGCGGCGATCGAATCGCGCACTGCGCGGGCCCCCGACGTGATCGCGACGCCATCAACCGTGGTATCCGCATCCGCTGCCGCTGCGGTGGCGGCGATGAGTTGCGTGAGCGCCGTTCGCGCCCCGGCAATCGCCGCATCGGCAGCGGTGACTTGGCGTTCCGCGGCGATCAACGAGTTTTTCGTGGGCACGGTGTCCGGGCGAGCCTCCGCCGCTGGGCGAATGGCATTCGCTTCACGCTTCGCCTGCTGCGGCACTACGATGAGTGCGACCAACGACGCGATGAAGGTGACGACGCTGACCGCGCCGATGAAAACGGGCCGGCGCAGCGCATTCCGGGCGCGGGCGGTCATCCACGCCGCGCGCGACGGAGAGGGTGGACTGGCGCGCTTGCGGGTGGTGCGACGTCGCGGGCTCATGATGCCTGAAGTGCCTGTGGTGCCTTCGGTGCCTGCGGAGCGTGACGAGTGGTAATGATCTGACCCCGGGTGCGGCCGCTCCCGCTAGCGCACGTGGTGGGCCAACGTCACGCGATCGTGGCCTGCCGGACGAACGACGGGGGGGGGTGCCGGTGGGCGACCCCCCCCCCCGGGGGGGGGCAAAAAGTCCCGCCCCACCAAAGGGGCGGGGGGGTTTTAAAAAAAAGCGCCGGCCCCGCTAAGGGGG
>JAJAYP010000016.1 GCA_026786185.1 Gemmatimonadaceae bacterium | reverse complement strand
CTCCATCTGCGCACCGTGCGGCCGTTCAACGAGGGATTGCTCGTCGGCTTCACCGAGCTGCCGGATCGCAATGCGGCCGAGAGCTGGCGCGGTCGCTATCTGCTGCTGCCGGCCGAGGAACTGCCGCCGCCGGCAGACGAGGAAGTGTACGTACATGATCTCGTCGGCATGCAGGTGCTGCTCGTATCGGGCGAGACGGTCGGTTCGGTCGACGAGATCTACGAGCTGCCGCAGGGACTCGCGATAGACGTCCGCCGTGCCGCGCCACGTGAAGCGGAGACGGTGATGCTCCCCTACGACGAACGCACGATCGTGTCGGTCGACAAGACGTCGCGCGTCATCGTGGTCGCGCCGGCGGACGGGCTCATCGAATGAAGATCAACGTCGTGACGATCTTTCCGGAGTTCTTTGCAGCGCCGCTCGCGCTCAGCATCCCGGCACGGGCGGCGCAAGCGGGACTCGTGTCGTACGCCGTGATCGACCTTCGCGACCATACGCACGATCGACATCGGACGGTGGACGACGCGCCCTATGGCGGGGGAGCGGGCATGGTCATGAAGCCGGAGCCGTTCTTCGAGGCGGTGGAGGCATTGGGTGCCACGGGCCCCATCGTCCTCATGAGCGCGCGCGGGCGCCGCTTCGCCCAGGCCGACGCCAGCCGCTTTGCAGCGGGCGCCGAGCTGACGATTCTCTGTGGGCATTACAAGGACGTCGATCAGCGCGTGGCCGAGCATCTTGCCACCGAAGAGCTGTCGCTCGGCGATTTTGTGCTGAGCGGCGGAGAGCCCGCTGCGCTCGCGATGATCGACGCGACCGTGCGGCTGCTGCCCGGCGCGATGAGCGATCACGACAGCGCATTCGGCGATTCCTTCTGGGAGCGCGAGCTGTCGGCGCCGAGCTACACGCGGCCCGCAGCGTATCGCGGCCACGCGGTGCCCGAGATCCTGCTGTCGGGTGACCACGCACGGATCGCGGAGTGGCGGGTGCGTGAAGGCGAGCGCCTGACGCACGAGCGCCGCTCGCGCGATGCCGGCACCGGGTAGCAGAACGTGATCGGGAGCGAGCCGCTCGCCACCGCCGTGCTGCTCACCGCGTTCGGGAGCCTGCTGGCCGCGAGCGTGGCGCTCAGTCGTGTGTCGGCGAGGCTCGGACTGCCGGTCGCCCTCCTCTTCCTGATCGTGGGCGTCGTCGCCGGCTCGGAAGGGCTCGGCCACATCGCCTTCGAGGACTATCAGTTCGCATTCCGAGTCGGGACGACCGCGCTGGTGTTGATCCTGTTCGACGGAGGCCTCAACACGCCCTTCGCTTCGGCGCGCGAGGTACTGGCACCTTCCGCCGTGCTCGCCACGGTGGGCGTGTTCGCGACGGCGGCACTGGTCGCCGTCGGCGCGCATCTGTTCGGGCTCGAGTGGCCCATGGCGATGCTGCTCGGCGCCATCGTGTCGTCCACCGATGCGGCCGCTGTGTTTTCGGTGCTGTCCGCGAGCGGTACTCGCCTGCGACGCAAGGTCGGGCTCACCCTCGAAGTGGAATCGGGGCTGAACGATCCGATGGCGGTGATCCTCACAACGGCCATCACGACAGGCATGGTGACCGGCGCCGGCCTGTCGTTCGGCGGCGTGGCACGCGAAGTCTCGTTGGAACTGGTGATCGGCACCCTCGCCGGATTCCTCGTCGCGCGAGCAGGACGCATGCTCATCCTGCGGGTGCACCTGCCGGCAGCCGGCTTGTACCCGGCGTTCACCCTCGCCCTCGCGTGCCTGTCGTTCGGCATTGCGACCCTGTTGCACGGCAGCGGATTCCTTGCCGTGTACGTCACCGGGATGACGCTGGGCAGTGGCGCGCTGCCACACGCCGTCGGCATTCGACGCGTCCACGATGCGCTCGGATGGCTGAGTCAGGTCCTGATGTTCCTCCTGCTTGGCCTGCTCGTCTTTCCATCCCGGTTGCTGCAGGTCGCGAGCATCGGGCTGACCCTGGCACTGATGCTGGCCTTCGTGGCCCGCCCGCTCGTGGCGATGCTCTGTCTCGCCCCCTTTCGCTATCGCTGGCGCGATTCAGCGTACGTGGGATGGGTCGGGCTCCGCGGCGCGGTGCCCATCGTGCTGGCCACCATTCCCGTGATGGCGGAGGTGCCGGGAGCTCGCGTGCTGTTCGACATCGTCTTCTTCATCGTGGTCGTGGGCGCCATCGTGCCCGGCGCCACCGTCCCGTGGATCTCGCGCCTGCTCCGCGTGGAGTCGGCGGCGCCGCCACCGCCGGCCACCGTGATCGAGGTGGATGCCCGAGCACCGCGCGGAGACGAGCTCCGCGCGTATTTCGTCTCGGATCAGCTGGCCGTCGCCGGCGCGACGCTGGCCGAGATCCCCTTTCCCGAGGGAACGGCGGTGAGCATGCTGGAGCGACGCGGGGCACTCATCGCACCGTCGGGGTCGACGCGCATCGAACCAGGGGACTACGTGTACGTCATCGCTCCGCCGGAGCACCGCTCGCACGTGGAATTGCTGTTCGGGAGGCCGGAAGAGCACTGACAGTCGCTCGCAGTCGTCGTCGCCCGCGCACTCTCCCGCTTGCGGTGTCGATTGGCCCCTCGTACGATTGCGCCTCGCCCACCGGCCTTGAGCCGGGTCGCGTTCGCGGAGCCACGCTTCGTGATCGCTCAGGGCGGAACTCCGGCCAATGCGCTGTGTCACGCGTCGATGACGATGCGGCGCCGCATCCCGGAAACCGTCGGGCCGCGCGCCCACCATCCCCGACTCGACGCGGACCGGCATCGTTCGAGGAACTCGCCACGATGAAGCGCCTCACCGCCGTGCTGCTCGCCGCGATCACTCTCGCCGCGTGCACCGATTCATCCACCGGTCCGCTGACCCCGGTGTCTCCGGAACAGCTCTCGTCGCCGATGGCGCCGTTCTACGCGAAGGGGAGCGCCGGCATCGACGGCGACTACATCGTCGTCTTCACGGACCAGGTGCCGGACCCGCTCTCAGCGGCCGACGACAAGGTGCGCACGCATGGCGGAAAGAAGAAGTTCGCTTACGACAAGGCGTTGAAGGGGTTCGCCGCGACGCTGACGCCCGGGGCGGTCGATGCCCTCCGCGCTGATCCCGACGTCGCGTATATCGAGCAGGATGCGATCGTCACGACCATGGCGACCCAGAGCGGCGCGACGTGGGGTCTCGACCGGATCGACCAGCGCAATCTGCCGCTCAGCGGCACGTACACCTACGTATCGACCGGCACCGGCGTCCGCGCGTACATCATCGATACTGGCATCCAGACCAGTCATCCGCAGTTCGGCTCGCGCGCATCGGCAGTGTATGATGCGCTCGGCGGCAATGGACAGGATTGCAACGGCCATGGCACCCACGTCGCGGGCACGGTTGGCGCATCCACGTACGGCGTGGCGAAGAATGTCATGCTGCGCGCTGTTCGAGTCCTCGATTGTGCGGGCTCCGGCAGCACGTCCGGGGTGATCGCCGGCATGAACTGGGTGGCCAGCAACCACATCAAGCCGGCCGTGGCGAACATGTCGCTCGGCGGTGGCTATTCGGCATCGAGCAACACGGCGGCCAATAATCTCGCCAGCGCCGGTGTGTTCCTGGCCGTCGCTGCGGGCAACAGCAACGCCGATGCGTGCAACGCCTCGCCGGCAAGCGCCGCCAACGCCACCACCGTCGCCGCGTCCACGAGCGTCGATGCGAAGGCGTCATACTCCAACTACGGCGCCTGCGTCGACCTGTACGCGCCAGGCTCGAGCATCACATCCACGTGGATTGGCAGCGGAACGAACACCATCAGCGGCACCTCGATGGCGAGTCCGCACGTGGCCGGTGTCGGAGCGCTGTACAAGGCCACTTACGGCGACGCGTCATACTCGACGATCCGCAGCTGGCTGGTGAACAACGCCACCTCGGGCGTCATCTCGGGCAACGTCGGCAGCACGCCCAACAAGCTGCTCTACAAGGCAGGGTTGTGACCCGATCGATTGGCTGATACAGGTCGAGGGGATGAGACGGAAGTCGAGAGGGCACACCGGAACGCCGGTGTGCCCTTTCACGTCGATGGCGGCCCGGTACCCCACTGGACTCGCGTCGCCGGGCCCGCTAACTTGCCATGTCTGTACCAGTTAAGCCCCAGAACCGGGCCTCGGCCCCGAGTGATATATGCATCCCTTCATCGAAACCCAGAAAGAGTGGCTCCGCACCAACCTGCCCCCGTTTCGTGCGGGTGATACGCTGCGTGTGAACGTGCGCGTGAAGGAAGGGGAAAAGGAGCGCATTCAGGCCTTCGAAGGCGTGTGCATCGCGCGTCGGGGCAGTGGCGTGAGCGCGTCGTTCACCGTGCGCAAGATTTCCAACGGCGTCGGCGTCGAGCGCATCTTTCCGCTGCACAGCCCCATGCTGGCCGATATCATCGTCGTGCGCCGCGGCCGTGTCCGCCGCGCCAAGCTGTATTACCTCCGTCATCTCACCGGCAAGGCCACGCGCATCAAGGAGATGAAGGTGCGTTCGCCGCAGGCCGGGGCCACCGCGCGTTAGGTCGGGGCCGGACCTTGCCGCGCTGGAGCGCGCTCGAGCGAGCGCTGCGAACGGCGAGAGGTCCCTTGCTGGCCGGAATCGATGAAGTCGGACGGGGCCCTCTCGCGGGCCCCGTCGTCGCATGCGCCGTCGTGATGCCCGCCGATGCTCGCGCCATTCGCGGCGTGGACGATTCCAAGAAACTCACGGGCGCCGATCGGGAGACGCTCGCGGCACGCATCCTCGAGCGAGCCCTCGGTGTGGGGATCGGAGCGGCCTCCGTGCGCGAGATCGACCGCGTCAACATCTACCACGCCGCGGTGCTCGCCATGCGCCGTGCGCTGGCGAATCTTCACATGCACTTCGACCACGTGGTGATCGACGGCAATCCCATCCGGACGCTGGGTGTGGAACACACGGCCGTCGTCGGCGGTGACGCCTGCTGCCACTCGATCGCGTGCGCGTCGATCGTCGCCAAGGTGACCCGCGATCGGCTGATGCGCGCGCTCGCGCGGCGGCATCCGCATTATCGCTGGGAGACCAACGCCGGGTACGGAACGGCGGAACATCAGGCCGGACTCGCGTCCCACGGGCTGACGCCGCATCATCGCCGCTCATTCTCCCCGGTGGCGCGGGCGGGTCTCACGTTCGATCCGACATCAAAAGCGGCGGCGCTGTGCGTTCCCGATACGATGTTCATCACACCGGACGTGCCGTCATTCCATTAGACTAGTGGAACGCGGTTTGTGACCGATTATCTCGCGATAAGGTCAACGAAAGTAGGAACTGTCGCCGGGTTGCGGAACCCGCGATTCGGCGACAGTCCACGTCAGCGAATCGACGTTCGCATGCTCGTGCGCAGTGCAGGTGTCGTCGGACGAGACCACCCTCGTCCGTGAAATCCTTCCCCACTCTTTTCACCGGACCGGGACGCGTATGCCAAGTTTCAAGCGGGGTCTTCTCGCTCTCGTGCTGATCGGCACGCCCACGATGCTCCCCGCCGCTCCCTTCGCGCGCGATGCATCGAGTCGTCGCACCGCGGCGACATTCACGGGCACGGTTCGGGGACGCGTGGTCGATCGCGCCACGAATCAGGGTATCGTCGGAGTGCAGGTGTCCGTCGTCGGTACGACGGTCGGCGCTCAGACGGACAACAGCGGAGCGTTCGTCATTCGCGGAGTTCCCGCGGGTGCCCAGACACTCCGCGTGTCGCGCCTCGGCTACCGCTTGACCACGGCGCCGGTGAGTGTGGCGGACGGTGGTGAGGTGACCGCGAACGTGAGCCTCGAGCCGGCGGTCGCGAGGCTGGACGAAGTCGTCACGACGGCCACCGGGTCCGTGTCCCGCCGTGAGATCGGCAACGTCGTGGCTTCGGTCAACGCCGACTCGGTCACCAAGGTCTCGCCGATCACCAACGTCAACGAGCTGCTCCAGGCTCGCACCTCGGGCGTTCAGGTGCTGCAGGGTCAGGGGGTGATCGGATCCAGCTCGTCGATCCGCATTCGCGGCGTGAGCTCGCTCTCACTGTCGAACGAACCGCTCATCGTCGTGGATGGTGTGCGGTTCAGCAACGATCCCGAGCCAGGCAACCTGTCCGCGGGCGTGCGCATCAACCGGCTGTCGTCGCTCAATCCGGAAGAGATCGCGAACGTCGACATCATCAAGGGACCGTCGGCGGCGGCACTGTATGGCACGGCGGCGGCGAACGGGGTCGTGATCATCAAGACGAAGCGTGGCCGCATGGGCGGGGCGCGGTGGAACGCGTTCGGCGAGCTGGGCTTGTCACAGCTCCCCAACAAGTATCCGGCGAACTTCCGGAGCTGGGGCCGGAATCGGAACGTCACCACGGGAGTCATCGCACCGGCCGCAGTGCAGTGTCGCCTTGCTGCCTCCGCCGCAGGGCAGTGCGTGATCGACAGCCTCTCGAGCATCAACCCATGGACGAGCGAGTTCACGCGGCCCTTCGCCAATGGACCCAGTAACAGTGGTGGCGTTCAGGTGAGTGGCGGCACGGAGGCGGTGAAGTACTTCGTGAGCGTGAACCGCGACAATGAGGTCGGGCCGTACAAGATGCCGGCCTTCGAGATCGACCGCCTCACCACGCTGCGCGGGCAGGCCCCTCGCCAGGAACAAATTCGCCCGAACCAGCTGCGTAACACCTCCGTTCGCGGCTCGTTCAGCTTTCCCATCGCGTCCACCGCCAATCTCGATATTTCGACGGGCTACACCGACCGCGATCTGCGGACCCCGTTCGACGGCACATTCTTCGCCGGACTCTCCACCCAGTTGTTCACCGCGCCCGGATTCAAGAACGCAACCAACGGCACGGCGCGCGAGTTCGTCGGCGACATCTACTCCGTGCAGCAGCGCCTGCAGCTCCAGCGCGCGTTCGGAAGCGTCAACGCCAACTGGACCCCGATCCCGTGGCTCGCGCTCACGGCAGAAGGCGGCATCGACAACGCCAACTCCAACAACTCGCAGTACCAGTTTCCCGGCGAGGGCACACGGGTTGGCCTGGCGTGGGGTCCCGATGCGTCGCAGAACTTCTCCGGCATCGACATCGCTCGCACCAACTCGCTGAACTACACGTCGACGCTGCGGGCTGCGGGCACCCGCCAGCTCACCAGTACCCTGAACTCGGTGACGACGACTGGCGCGCAGTGGTTCCGCTCCGGCCAGTATCAATTGTTCGGCGAGGGGTACGGGCTCGGCGTCGGCGCGACCACCCTGACGGCCGCGCAACAGCGACTGGCCACCACGAATACGGTCGAGAACTCCACCTTCGGCTATTTCGTGCAGGAGCAGCTCTCGTGGCGTGATCGGCTGTACGCGACGGTCAGCGCGCGTACCGACCTGAATAGCGCGTTCGGTCGGTCGGTCGGCAACACGGTGTATCCGGCGGCTAATCTGTCGTACGTGATTTCTGAGGAAGGATTCTTCCCGAAGTACGCGTGGCTCGATCGTGTGCGGCTCCGCACTTCGTACGGACAGGCCGGCCTGCAGCCGGGCGCCACCGCGGCACTCGCCTTCCTCCAGCCGCTCACGTACCCGTCACTGACGACCAGCGGCGCCGAACTGCCGGGCCTGACGTTGCAGTCGCTCGGTAATCAGGAGTTGAAGCCGGAGATCACGACGGAGTTCGAGGGCGGGGTCGACCTGGGTCTGTTCAAGAACCGGTTGAACGTCGAGATCACGGGTTTCAACAAGGCCAGTCGCGACCAGATCTTCAACCGTCCGCTGCCGCCGTCGTTCGGCGCCGGCAACACCCAGACGGTGAACATCGCCAAGGTCGTGAACGCCGGCGTCGAACTGCAGCTCGATGGGTCGATCGTCGAGTCGAGTCCGTTCACGTGGGGAGTGCGCTTCAACGGCTCGCGCATCAAGAACAAGCTCGTCGACATCGGGACAGTGACGCTCGCGACCCCCCAGGGCGCACGCAATGTGGTGGGGTATCCGCTGTTCGGCCTCTGGGACCGCCCCTACACGTTCGCCGACGCCAACGCCGACGGCATCATCGTCGCAAGCGAGATCACCCTTGCGGCGGCGGATTCCTTTCGCGGTCCCACCCTGCCTGAATACGAGGCGGGGTTCTCCAATACCTTCGGATTCTTCCGGGGACTCATCAACGTGAACACGCTGATCGACTACCGCGGGAAGTACTGGAACTCGTATGGCATCGGCGTCTCTCGCTGCGTCACGGCCGGTAACTGTCCCACGGTGAACGTGCCGGGTTCCTCGCTGGAGTCGCAGGCGGCGGCCGTTGCGGCATCGTCGGGCACACTCCGCAACACACGGTGGGGAATCTTCCAGCCCAATGACTTCATCAAGCTGCGGGAAATCTCGGTGTCGGCGAATGTCCCCGAGCGCTACGTGGGCCGCTACCTCCGCGGCCGCACGGCCCAGATCGTCTTTTCGGGCCGCAACCTCGCCACCTTGTGGACGAAGTATCCCGGCATCGATCCCGAGGCAAACCGTTCCGTCAGCAACCTGGCAGGCGGCAACGACGATCTCGGCACCCCGCCCGCCATCCGTACGTTCAACGTTCGACTCAACTTCGGCTTCTAGTTCACTGACCTGACACGCGAGAGACAATCGATGAATATCAGGACACAGGTAGGTGCGCTGGCATTTACGGCGATGGCGGCCGGCGCGGGGCTCACGGCGTGTGATCGGATCACCGACCCGCTGCTGGACGTCGACACACCGGACATCGTGACGCTCGACAAAGCCGCCAGCGCGGCCGGCGCGCAATCGCTGTTCATTGCAGCGCAGGGAGACTTCGCGCGCTTCATCGGCGGCGACCGCGCGGGCTCCTCGCCCCTCGGCCTCAACCTCATTGGAGGTCTGCTCGCGGACGAACTGATCTCCACGCGCTCCGGCACCGAGCACGTGGACAATCGATCCGTCCTTCCCGCCACCTTCCCGAGCAATAGCTGGACTCAGGTGGGCGTGAGCTACGCGCGCATCCTGCGCGCGATCAAGGCAATCGAGACCTTCCCCCCCGCGACGGGGGGCAAGGACCAGCTTGCGCTGCTGCACGCGCTGGAGGGCATGCTCCTCACCGTCACGGCAGAGACCTACTGCAACGGCATCCCGCTCTGGGACGGTGAAAGCGATACCGACCCGCAGACGAAGACGCTTTCCACAGCGGAGCTTTACACGGCGGCCATCGCGCAGTTCGATCTGGCCATCGGCGGAACCACGGTTGCGAACACCATCAGCATGGCCACGATCGGGAAGGCGCGCGCGGTCATGAACCAGGCGACACCCACGACGCGCGCCACGTCGTTCGCGTCCGCGGCGACTCTCGTGGCCGGCATTCCCACGAGCTACAGGTTCAACGTCGTGTTCGGCACCAGCACGTCGGGCCTCGGCAACGCCATCTACGACTGGGCGAACGCGACCAAGAATTTCAGCGCCGTGGACAAGGAAGGGGGGAACGGGCTCGATTACATCTCGTCCGCCGACCCGCGCGTGAAAGTCGACCCGACAAAGGTATCGGCCGGCCAGGATGGCACGCGCACCGCGCAACTCAATCAGTACACGAGTCTCGACGCGCCCGTCACCGTTGCATCGGGCATCGAATCCCGGTTGATCGCAGCTGAATCGCAGTTGGCCAATGGCGACGCGACCTGGATCGTCACCCTCAACAACGCGCGCGCGACCATCGGTCTCGCGCCACTTACGCCAGCGGCGACGCCCGCCGGCCAGGTGGACCAGCTGTTTCGCGAGCGCGGATTCTGGATGTACCTCACCGCGCACCGGCTCGGCGACATGCGGCGCCTCGTTCGCCAGTATGGGCGTGACGCGGAAACGGTCTATCCGACGGGCTCGTATTTCAAGGGCGGAGCGTACGGGACGGACGTCGTACTCCCGCCGGCGCAGGAGGAGATGAACAATCCCAACTGGACCGGCTGTACGGACAAGAAGGCCTGAGCCACGACAGCGCATGAGACAGCGCCCGACGTCCTTGCGACGTCGGGCGCTGTTGCTTTTACAAACGTCCCACACGACACTGTGAACGCGCGACGCGTCAGCCCGTCAACCATTCAGTCTGGAGCCCTGCCAATGCGCTCGATGCGTTTCTTCGCGAGTCCCGCGCTGCTCATCGGTTTGGGATGCGCGGGAGGTGGACACCCGTCGACCGACGCGCGACCAGCGGAGCCTTCGGCGGTCTCAGGATCAACGACCTTCAATTCGGAGCTTGTGACGCGGGCCGAGCTCGATGCCTCGCCGCTGGGCGACGTCGACGCGCTCACGATCATCAAGCAACTCCGTCCGCGGTATCTGTCGTACCGCGGTGCCGCCAGCACGAGCGATCCGCGAGGCGGCGGCATCCAGGTCTCGATCAATCAGGGACGGTTGACCGGGACGGAGGTGTTGACCTCGATTCGCAAGGACGAGATCGACGAGATCCGCTACCTGAATGCGGCTGCGGCCGCGCAGCGCTTCGGGAGTCTGTCGAAAGCGGGGCCGGTCATCCTGCTCCGGCGACGATAGCGCTCGATCATCGGCGGCAGCGCCAGCTCGTGGTGGTCGATGGAACTGCCAAGCGAGCACTCGGACAATCCCTACTCTGGAGGATCATGTGAGCGATCCGCTGGCGCCATCGGCGCCGCTCAGTGTTTTTCGCGCCGGTCTCTTCAACGGGCAGGTCGCCGTCGTCACGGGCGGGGGCAGCGGCATCGGACGTGGCATCGCCGACCTGCTCGCCGCGCTCGGTGCGCATGTCGTGCTCGCGAGCCGCAAGCAGGAGCGCGTGGACGCCGCAGCGGCCGACATCCGCAACGCGGGTGGCAAGGCCAGTGGCGTCGCCGTGGACGTACGTGAGCCGGAGCGCGTGCAGGCGATGATGGCGGAGATCTCGCGCGAGCACGGCCGGATCGATCTGCTCGTCAACAATGCGGCGGGGAACTTCTACGCTCCGTCCGAGTCGCTGTCGGCCAATGCGTGGAAGAGCGTGATCGAGATCGATCTGTATGGCACTTTTTTCTGTTCGCAGGCAGCGCTGCCGATCATGCGGGCGGGCGGTGGCGGGTCGATCGTGAACATCTCGATGACGCTGCATTATCGAGGCTGGCCGCTGATGGCACACGCGACGGCCGCCAAGGCGGGCATCGATGCGCTCACGCGGACGCTGGCGCTCGAGTGGGCAGCGGACCGCGTGCGCGTCAACGCCATCGCGCCGGGGCCAATTCCGACCGAGGGAGTGCGGAAGGCGTTCACCCCACCTCCGGCGGCGGGGGGCGTTCCCGATGTGTTCGCCGTGGAGAAGGCCATGGAGAGCTATGCAAAAAAAGCCATCCCCCTGCAACGGTGGGGTGCACCTGCCGATATTGCAGGGATGGTCGCGTTCCTGGCGTCCCCGGCGGGTGGGTGGATCACGGGCGCGATCATGGTGGTGGATGGCGGCGAGTGGCTCGCGAAGCCCCAGCCCGCCCGATAACGGATGATTCGCTTCATGCACCGTGGCGAATTCTGCTGACAGCCATGTGGCTGGGAAACTCATCTATTTCAGCACTAAGATTATCTTTCCATGAGCCGTGGTGTCCTCGCTCGGGGTTTAAGGGTCAACACTGCAACGCCGTCCTCCCACGCCGACGGTTGGGCACAATTCGGTTGGTCGCCCTGTTCGTCGCGGACGGACGTGAACCTGGTGATCCCGTTCGAAGAGCGGAACAACCCCGAGTTCACCGGCTGCATCGACCGGAAGGCGTAATCGCAGGTCGTACTGCTCGTACGAACGCCCCGCGAGAACATTTCGCGGGGCGTTCGTCATTTCTCAAAGGGACGGCCACGCATCCACAAGCAGCAGGCGGGGCGTCCGGACATGACCCGAGTGGGGCTCGAACCCACGACCTAGCGGTTAAAAGCCGCGTGCTCTACCAGCTGAGCTATCGGGTCGGTGCTGTCGATAAACGTACCGTCGTTGCGCGCCCGGCGACACCGAGCGCGCCATCAGGACCACCCTCGCCGGTGGTCTTCTCCTTGCACCCGCCCCACGGACCATGTCCGACCCTTCCGACAGCGGCATCGAGCACACCCTCACGGGCGACGTCCGCATCCACGAGGGCTTTCATTCGCGGTATCTCGAGCACGACCGCACCATCGTGGCATATCTGCCGCCAGGGTACGATGCGCAGTCGGCCGAGCGCTATCCCGTGCTCTATCTGCACGACGGCCAGAATGTCTTCGACCGGGCGACGTCGATCGGAGAGGAATGGCAGGTGGACGAGGAGGCGCAGATGCTGATCCTCGCTGGAGAGATCGAGCCACTGATCGTGGTGGGCATCTACAACACCGGCGTGCACCGCATCGACGAGTACACGCCCACCGCGAGCGCGCACGGGGGCGGTCACGCGGCCGAGTACGGCCGAATGCTCGTCGAGGAGCTGAAGCCGTTCATCGACGCCACCTACCTGACGCTGCCCAGCGCGGCGACTACCGCCATCGGCGGGTCGTCGCTTGGCGGGCTGCTCACCATGTACCTTGGCCTTCACTACCCCACCGCCTTCGGTCGCCTGGCGGTGCTTTCCCCATCGGTGTGGTGGGACGATCGCGAGATCCTCTCCGAGGTCGAGGCCTTGCCAGGCAAGTTGCCGTTGCGCATCTGGCTCGACGCGGGAACGGCGGAAGGCGAGCTGGTGATCGCCGACGCGCGAGCGCTACGCGACGCGCTGGTTGCGAAAGGCTGGACTGTCGGCGACGATATGGCCTACCTTGAGGCGCCGGGTGGTGAACACAACGAGCGTAGCTGGGCATCACGCATCGGCAGTGTCCTGAAATATCTCTTTCCACGTACCTGACCCGCTACATGCATCGCGAGCACGTCCGGTGGTTCAGTCCCGCGCTCGACCGTGAGATGGACCTGCTGGTGTGCGGACACGCCGGGGCGCGCACGCTCGTGTTTCCCAGCTCGATGGGGCGATTCTTCGAGTGGGAAGATCAGGGCATGATCGGCGCGCTCGCCGAGCAACTCGAGCGCGGATGGCTCCAGCTGTACTGCGTCGACAGCGTCGACGCCGAGAGCTGGTACGCCAAATGGAAGCACCCCGCCGATCGCGCCCGCCATCACGCGCGATACGACCGCTATCTGCACGACGAGGTGCTCCCGTTCACCCGTGCCCGTAATCCCGACCCGTTCATGATTGCGACGGGCGCGAGCTTCGGGGCGTATCACGCACTGACGTTCGCGCTGCGGTATCCGTTCGAGGTGGGCCGCGCGATCGGCCTCAGCGGGGTCTACGACATCCGCGAGATCATCGACGGATACACCGACGAGGTGGTGTCTCCGTACAATCCACCCGAGTTTCTGGCGCACGAGCAGGATGGCGATCGCTTGTCCGCGCTCCGGCGGCTCGACCTCGTGCTCGCGATCGGACGTGACGACAAAATGGTTGGCAATAGTGAATACTTTTCCGCGAAGCTGTGGGAGCGGGGCATCGGGAATGCGCTACGCATCTGGGATGGATGGGCGCACGACTGGCCCTGGTGGCGCCGGATGATCGTGCAGTACATCGGCGGGCACGACTGAGCCACGGATCGATTACTTCACTCGGAGACGGACGCCATCATGCTCAAGGTCGGACTGCTGACGGGTAGGGAATGGTCGTTTCCCCCCGCATTCATCGCGGAGGTGGCACGGCGCGACGAAGGCGTCGTGGTGGAATACGTGACGCTGGGCGGCACGTCGATGGATGAGCCGGTGCCGTACGCAGTGATTTTCGATCGCATCTCGCACGAGGTGCCGTACTATCGGACGTACCTCAAGCACGCGGTGCTGCAGGGGTGCACCGTGGTCAACAATCCTTTCATGTGGTCGGCCGACGACAAGCTGTTCGATGCGACGCTGGCCACGAAGCTCGGCGTGGCGAGCCCGAAGACGATCGTCCTGCCGAACCGCGAGTACGTGCCCGGGATCCATCACGAGGAGAGTCTGAAGAACCTGAAGTATCCCCTCGACTGGAAGGCGATCGCCGACTTCATCGGCATGCCGTGCATCCTGAAGGACGCGCACGGTGGCGGCTGGAAGGAGGTCTATGTCTGCCGCTCGCTCGACGAACTGATTCACCACTACGATTCGTCGGGACAGCTCACCATGATCGTGCAGGAATTCATCGAGTGGGATCAGTTCATCCGGTGCCTGAGCCTCGGCCAGCGCGACGTGCTGCCGATGAAGTACGACCCGAAGGAGCGTCGCTACCTGGTGGAACACGAACATCTCAGTGCGCAACTCGGGAAGCGGATCGTGGACGACTCGCTGACCCTCATGCGCGCGCTTGGCTACGACATGTGCTCGCTGGAGTTCGCCGTGCGTGACGGGATTCCGTACGCCATCGACTTCATGAACCCGGCGCCGGACATGGACCTCAACTCCCTCACCCCGCACTACTTCGACTGGGCGGTGAAGGGGATGGCCGACCTCGCGATTCGACTGGCGAAGGCGGCGGCTCCGATGCGCGATCCACGTGCCGGCCAGTTCCTGCTGGGACGGCGCGAGGGCAGGGCATGAACGGTCGACACGGAGTGCGCTGACGATGCTGCGCGACGGAATCGAGCACTATCACTCGCTGCTCACGGATGAACTGGGCGGCGAGACGCAGCACCAGCTCGACGCACAGTTACGGTCGCGCGGGCTCTTCTTCGGCGACCGCGCCCTGTGCACTGTCCTGCGCCCTCGCTTCCTGTCGCCCACCCAGTACCGGTTCCTGCAGGAGCGCGGCTCGCTCGTCCTCCGGGCCTTTCGCAAGGCGCATCACGCAGCGCTCGCTGACCCGGGGGTACTCGAGCAGTTCGGGCTGCTCGACTGGGAGCGCGAGCTCGTGCATGTGCCAACCGGATTTCGCGACGCGAGTCCGGTGTCCAGGCTCGACGCGTTCTTCGTCGCCGAGTCGGGCGGGTTGAAGTTCACGGAGTACAACGCCGAGACGCCGGCGGGCGGTGGATACAACGACGTGCTCACCGAATTGTTCTTCGGCCTGCCGGTGATGCGACAATTTCTGCGGACGTGGGACGTGCGCCCATTGCCGGCGCGGCACAACGTCCTGCATGCGCTGGTGGACGCGTACGAACAGTGGTCGGGACGACGCGATCGGCCCGCCATCTCCATCGTGGACTGGTCCGACGTCCCGACACAGAGCGAGTTCCTGCTCTTCCAGGACTACTTCACGCGCCAGGGTTTCGCGTGCGAGATCATCGATCCGGGCGAGGTGAGCTACGAGGGCGGAGCCCTGCGCGGTCCGAGCGGCGTGATCCAGCTGATCTACAAGCGCGTCCTCCTGCACGAACTGGTGGAGCGCGGCGGGACGAATCATCCGATCCTGCGCGCGTTTCGGGACGGTGCCGTGTGCATGGTGAATCCGCCGGCCTGCAAGATCCTGCACAAGAAGGCCAGCCTCGCGGTGCTGCACGACGAGCGCAACGCCGCGTTGTTCGATGACGATGAGCGTGAGGCCATCGCCTTGTCCATTCCGTGGACCCGTATCGTCGCCGACCGGCGTACGAACCACGAGGGAACCGACGTCGACCTGCTGGAGTTCTCCGCGGCGCATCGCGAGCAGCTCGTGCTGAAGCCGAACGACGATTACGGCGGCAAGGGCATCGTGCTCGGATGGGAAGTGGACGATACGGTGTGGCAGGCTGCACTCCGCACCGCGCTCAGAGAGCCGTACATCGTGCAGCAGCGCATCGGCCTGCCACGCGAGCCGTACCCGAGCTTCACCGGCGGCCACGTCGTGTTCACGGACCGGATGGTCGACACGGCACCCTACGTGGCGTATGGCGGGAATGTGGACGGCTGCCTGTCGCGGCTCGCGACGGCGGCATTGCTCAACGTCACGGCTGGCACGGGCACCCAGACACCGACCTTCATCGCCGAAGCCCGATGAATCACGGAGGCGTTTCATGAAAGCTCCCTCGCTCACGCTGGGCATCGAGGAAGAATACCAGATCATCGATCCGGAGAGCCGCGAGCTCAAGTCGTACATCACGGAGATTCTCGCTGGCGACAAGCTCCTGCTCGACGAGGTGAAGCCCGAGCTGCATCAGTCGATGATCGAGATCGGCAGCCGCGTGTGCCGCACGCCACAGGAGTTGCGTGCGGAGCTCGTGCGCCTGCGCGGCATGGTGATGGATCTCGCCGCCAAGAGCAATCTCGTCATCGCCGCGGCCGGCACGCACCCGTTCTCCTGCTGGACCAAGCAGGAGATCACGCCGCTCGAGCGCTATATCGGCGTGCAGCAGGACCTTCAGGATCTCGCGCAGCAGCTGCTCATCTTCGGCACGCACATCCACGTCGGCATCGAGGACCGCGATTTTCTCATCGAGGCGATGAACGTCGCGCGGTACCTGTTGCCGCACGTGCTTGCACTGTCCACGAGCTCCCCATTCTGGCAGGGACGGCGCACCGGTCTCAAATCGTACCGCAGCATCGTCTTCCGCAATTTTCCGCGGACCGGCGTGCCGCCGATCCTCCGGTCGTATGCGGAATACGACGAGCTGCTCGGATCGCTCGTGGCCACGAAGTGCGTGCCCGACGGTTCGAAGATCTGGTGGGATGCGCGTCCGCATCACGCGTTCCCCACGCTGGAGTTTCGCGTCTGCGACGTCTGCACCCGGGTCGACGAGGCGGTATGCCTCGCCGCCATTCTCCAGGCGATCGTCGCGAAGACCTGGAAGCTGCGGCGCGACAATCTGACCTTCCGCCTCTACGCGCCCGCGCTGATCGACGAGAACAAGTGGCGCGCCGTGCGCTTCGGACTGGACGGGAACCTGATAGATTTCGGGAAGGGCAGGGAGCAGCCCGCTCGCGAGCTGATCACCGAAATGCTCGAATGGTTCGTGGATGACGTCGTGGACGAGCTCGGAAGTCGTCGCGAGGTGGAGTATGCCTTCGAGATCATGCGCGGCGGAACGAGTGCCGATCGTCAGTTGAAGGTGTACGACGAGACCGGCGACCTGCGCTCCGTCGTGGATCGGATCGTCGCCGAAACGGCGGAGGGCGTGCGGCCGGACATCGCGAGCCACTACGCGACACGTGCGGCGACCGGCCAGCGCTATCCTGCCATCAAGCTCGGCGAGGACTCGTCGCGGCAGACCCAGGGAGTGACGTAACGTCGTGATTACACAGCGCGCGCGCCGACCCATCGTCGGGATACCCACTCAGACGCTCCAGAGCCTGGGGGGTGTATCGGCGGAGATTCCTCCTTCGTGGGTCATGAGCCAGCGGTACGTCCTGACGCTCACCGCGGCAGGCGCGATCCCCTGGCTCGTGCCGCTCGTCGACGACGAGACGCTTCGCGGGATCTATGACGCGCTCGACGCTGTCTTCCTGCCCGGTGGCGCTGACATCGACCCCGCGACGTACGGCTCCGATCCGCATCCGCTCTGCGACAGGACCGATCGAGAGCGCGATCGTGTCGAGGTGGCGCTCGCGCGGTGGGCGCTCGAGGAGGGCAAGCCGGTGCTCGGCGTCTGTCGGGGGATGCAGCTCATCAACGTGGCGGCCGGCGGAACGCTGTATCAGGATCTCGCCGAAGAGCTGCCAGGCGCGCTGAAACACGATTACTTCCCCTTCCGCGGGCAGTCGTTCGCGCGCGACTACCTCGCACATGAGGTGCTCATCGCTGACGGATCCCGGCTCGCGCACCTCATGGGGGCCGGACCGCTCAAGGTGAACAGCATGCACCACCAGGGAGTGCGCGGCCTCGGACGCGGATTGGTGGCGACTGCACTCTCGGCCGATGGGTTGATCGAGGCCATCGAAGGAGAGCGCGAGGGCTACCTCGTCGCCGTGCAGTGGCATCCTGAAGCGCTCACCGATGGCGACGCGCGAACGCGCGGGATCTTCACCGATTTCATACGCGCGGGGGCGGAATGGAGCGTGAGCCGGGAGTAGGCCCCGGCGCGACGCTACGCGACGCGAAGGATCAGCCGGAAGACGCGGCCGCCACCGAGCCTCGGACAGTGGCCGAGCGTGTCGTGGCGCCACTCGCCCGGCTGACGGGTCGTGCGCCGGCGGGGGGCGTGGTGCTCCTCGTGTGTGCGGCGCTCGCGATGGCCTGGGCCAATTCCCCGTGGGCCCTCGCGTACCACGCGCTCTGGGACACGGAGCTGACGATCGGCGCCGGAGAGGCGATCGCTCGGCTGTCCCTGCACGAAGTGGTCAACGACGGCCTGATGGCCGTGTTTTTCTTTCTCGTTGGACTCGAGATCAAGCGAGAGATTCTCGTCGGCGAGCTGTCGTCGCTGTCGCAGGCCGCGCTCCCCGTCGCCGCCGCCGTCGGCGGGATGGTGATGCCTGCCATGCTCTTCATCGCTCTGAACGCCAACGGCGCCGAGATGCGCGGCTGGGGCATCCCCATGGCGACCGACATCGCCTTCGCGCTCGGCGTGCTCGCGCTGCTCGGCTCCGGCATTCCGCCGGCGCTTCGCATCTTTCTCTCGGCGCTCGCGATCGCCGACGACCTGGGCGCGGTGCTCGTCATCGCCCTCTTCTACACTGCGACAGTGTCCTGGGGAGCCATCGCCGCGGCGACTGCGCTGCTCGCGCTGTCTGGCGGCGCGAACGCCGCGGGCGTGCGCGCGACCTGGTGCTACGCGCTCATCGGTGTCGCCCTGTGGGTGGCGGTACTACTCTCCGGCGTGCACGCCACGGTGGCCGGCGTGTTGCTCGCGCTCACCATTCCATCCCGCACGCGCATCGACGAGGCGGCATTCCTGCGTGGTGCGCGCTCGGCGCTGTCGGATTTTCATGACGCGCGCGCGCCGGAAGTGACGGTGCTCTCCAGCGGCGCGCATCAGGCGGCGCTCGGCCGCCTCGAGGTACTCACCGAGCAGGCGCAGTCCCCACTCGCGCGTCTGGAGCACAGCCTTCACGGCGTGGTCACGTTCGGCATCATGCCGCTGTTCGCGCTCGCCAACGCGGGCGTGTCGCTGCGCGGGGCGTCATCGCTCCTCGGCAATGCAGTAACACTCGGCGTCGTCGCGGGCCTCGTGCTCGGCAAGCCGCTGGGAATCACGCTGGCGTCGTGGATCGCCGTGCGCTTCGGATTCGCCACGCGCCCCGCAGGGGTCTCCTGGCGGATGCTCCACGGCGTTGCGTGGCTCGGCGGTATCGGCTTCACCATGTCGCTCTTCATCGGCGGACTCGCCTATACGGCTCATCCGGAACTTCTCACCGCAGCCAAGCTCGGGACCCTGATCGCATCGGTGGTGGCGGGGCTCGTCGGCTGGACCCTGCTGCGTCGTGCGATCGCCGGCCCGCAGGCCCGCGCCTAGGCGATGGCGCGCCGTGCCCGGCGTCGCGCGTCGTAGCTCGTGAACGCCTTCCAACTGCCGATCAGCCACACCAGGCCGATGAGCATCCCGCCCACCAGGTCGGTGGGCCAATGCACCGACAGATAGAGTCGCGAGTAACAGGTGATGGCGACCATCAGGCTCGCGACGACGAACGGCCACCGCCAGCCGAAGGCGCGTCGGAGCATGAGCGCGCCCGTGAAGTAGAGTGCGGTCGTGAGGATGAGGTGGCCGCTCGGGTACGATGCCCACGCGTAGAGCCCTCGCGGCGGAAACAGCGTGGGCCGCTCGCGGTCCAGCAACGACTTCATGCTGACGTTCATCGTGAGGGCGCCGATGCAGACCACCAGCAGGTGTACGGCGAGCAGCGGCTCGCCCTTCACCCGCCAGAGCCAGAGACCCAACGCGATGATGGCCGGCAGGATCACCAGATTGGTTCCGAGATAAACCGATCCGCGCAGTGCGAAATCGAGCCATTCCGGCAGCGATTGATGAAATGCGCGCAGCAGGCTGACCTCCCAGCGCGCGCCGTGGTCCCACGAGTGCGTGCCCTTCAGGCCGTAGCCGAATCCGATGCCGATCGCCCACGACGCGGCATAGGCCGCGAGCAGGCCAAGAACGAGGCGGTGCCGCGCGCCGCCACGCGGCAGGCTGCCCGACTTCTCAGTTGGCAGCAGGAGGGGCCCCAGTGCTCATGCCGATCCAACGGCGCACCTCCGCGACGACTGCGCGGGGTTCGATGGGCTTCGCGAGATACGCCGTGAACCCCAGGGCGCTGGCCCGCTCGCGATCGTCCGCCAACGCGTGCGCCGTCAGCGCGACGATCGGGATATTGCGAGTGGTTGGGTCCTCGCGGAGGATTCTCGTCGCCTCCCATCCGTCCATTTCGGGGATGGAGATGTCCATCAGGATGAGATCGGGCAACAGCCGACGCGCCAGCTCCACGGCCTGCAGGCCATCCAGCGCTTCGACCACCTCGAAACCCGTGTGACGCAGCACCGTCGAATAGATGATGCGATTATCCTCGTTGTCCTCGACGAGGAGCACGGTCTTTCCCACCGATGCGGATGGTTGCACGGGAACGATGCGAGAAGGAAGGCCGACGTGACCCACCGCACAGTCGCAAGCCTGATGCCCAGTGCCGAGCGCGCCAACCCTTCCGAGCCCTATCGTCGCTCCATCGCGGCGATCTTGCCAAGCCGGCGTCGATGGCGCTCAGCACCGGAAAAGCGCGCGCCGAGATAGTCCCGCACCAGCTCCGCGGCCAGCTCTACGCCGATCACGCGCGCGCCGAGGCAGAGCACATTCATGTTGTCGTCCTCGACGCCCTGGCGAGCGGAGAAGCTGTCGTGACACATCGACGCCCGGATGCCCACGACCTTGTTCGCCGCAACGCCCGCGCCCACCCCGCTGCCACACACCAGAATGCCCCGCTCGGCGCGGCCCGCGGTGATCGCGGCAGCCCCCGCGGCCGCGGCGTCCGGATAGTCGTCACCCGGCACCGGCTCGGAGCTCCCGCAATCCACCACCTCGTGACCGCCTGCCGCCATCTCGTCGAAGATGCGGGCGCGGAGCGGCCATCCAGCATGATCGGCGGCGAAGGCGACCCTCATCGCGCCACCGCGCCGGCGGACTCGCTCGAGTGCTGCCACACGAGGCGTGAGACGTCGACGATCAGGGCGCGCGCCACCGCTTCGCTGGGAATTCCCCGCGTCAGGACAACGAGCACGTACGGTGCGCGGCCTGGCGGATAGACGATAGCCGCATCGTGGAGCGTGGCCGTGATCGATCCCGTCTTGTGCGCTACCGCCGTGCCAGCCGGCACCCCTGCCGGAATTTCGTCGTTGAACTCCTGACGGAGCAGCACGTCCTTCATGAGCGACGCCGACGATGGGCGCAGTCCCTCCCCACGCTCGATCCGCCGCAGCAGCACGGCGAGGTCGGCCGACGTCGTGGTGTTGATGAGCCCCGCGTCGAATGCCTTCTGGTCCTCCACCCCGCGGAGCACGCGAATGCGGGACGCGCCCAGTGCGCGGGCGGCGGCGGTGGCGCGATCGGCTCCGACCAGGGCAATCAGGGCGTTCGTCGCCAGGTTGCTGGACCGCACGATCATGCGCTCGAGCAGCTCGCGGACGGCGACACGATGGCCGACGCGCGCGTACATCGACGAATCACCGTCGTCCGCCGCGTTGAGCGAATACGGCGATCCGTCCACGATGGAGTGGAAGCGATTGATCAGCAGGATCTCCTGCGCCAGTCCCAGCCGCTGCTGTTCAGCCGCCCGGACCACCTCGAGCATGACCGGAATCTTCATCGTGCTCGCGGCGTGGAAGTCCACGTCAGCGCCGAGGTCGATCGAATCGCCCGTGGCGAGGTCACGATAGCTCACAGCCACCTCCGCCCCAGGCACGGCGCGAACACGCTCGGCCAATCGGGCGGCCAGCGAGCGCTCGGTAGGCCGCTGGGCGCCCGCCACGGACCCCAGGGAGCACGACAGCAACAGCCAGCAGGGGAGTCTACGACCCATGACGCGCATGCAGATCGAATATAGGCAGGGCGTCGAATGCGGAAAGCTAGCGAGCGTTACCGTTTGTGATTTCGGTCGTTATCTGACGCGGGGCATTGTCGCCCCTTCTCCCGATCTTTCGGCCCTCCGACCCCTTCCGCGATGCCTGCGATGCCCGATCGCGAGCCTGGCACCGCCCGCGCGGCCAGCAATGCCGTGATCCGACGCGAGCGTCTCCGGTTCACCGGGTTCTCGCTGGAACGGTCGCCCTCCGGACGCGTCTCCTGCCAGGTGACGCTGGAGTTTTCGCCGGGCGAATCCATCACGGGTCGGGCCGAGGGGCAGGCGAGTCCCGCCGGCGACAGTCGTTTGGGCGCCGAGGCCGCGATCCGCGCGCTGGAGCTGTTCACGGAACGCGCCATCACGTTCGAGCTGGTGGGCGTCAAGGTGGTGCGAGCATTCGATGCCAACGTCGTGATCACGTCGCTCCTCCAGCGTGGCGACGACGGGCCCGACCGGTTGCTCGGCTGTTACCTCGCCGATGGCGACATGGTGCGCGGCGCCGCTCTCGCTGTACTCAACGCGACCAACCGAATTCTCGGCAATTACATTGCAGCCCGCTGACCGACGACCTCCTGAACGCACGACCACCTGAGCGCAGGAGCTCGTGATCGTCGCATTGGCGTAATTCGCTACCCGCCAACGACTGCACGCCGCCGCCTGACCTCGGCCGTTCCTACGTTTTCCTCGCACCGCTCCTGGTCGCACCTGACCGGCCGGCGCCGTCACCGGAGACCGCTGTTGCGATCACGTCCCACGATCTTCGGTTCGCTGGCGCTCGCGGGATGCCTCCTGCTCCCCGCGCAGCTACATGCGCAGACTCCGGGCCCTCAGGCAACGCAGAGCGCTGGCGTCGTCGATCCCGCCATGCGTCCCACGGTGATCCCCGCCGGAGCCCCGAGAGATGCGCTGGGAAGCAGCCCGGTCTCGCGGAGCGAGGTATCACGCAGGGCGGTGGACGTGTTCGGCGATTCGCTCATCCTGCTCACTCCGCCCGTCCTCGACTCGTCCGCCGCCGAGCCGACGTGGGACATGGACGTCCGCAGCTACGAGACGCAGGAACGGGTGGCGCATTACGTGACCATGTTCACCGGCCGGTCCAAGGACCGCATCGCGGCTCAGCTCGAGCGAGGTACGCGCTACGAGCCGATGATACGCGCCACGATGAAGGCCGGCGGTTTGCCCGAAGACATGTATTACCTGGCGCTGATCGAGAGTGGATACGACAACAATGCGTACTCCCGCGCAGCCGCGGTGGGGATGTGGCAGTTCATGACGTCGACGGCGCGGGGCATGGGCATGCGTGTGGACTGGTGGGTGGACGAGCGACGGGATCCCGTTCGCGCGACGAGAGCCGCCGTGCGCTTTCTCAAGGGGATGCGTGACCAGTTCGGCTCGCTGTACCTCGCCGCCGCGGCGTACAACGGAGGTCCGGGCCGCGTCGCGCGCGGACTCGCGCGCTACGCCGACGACCTGGAGAACGCGAAGGGTGACGATGCCTTCTTCGTGTTGGCCGAGAAGGACTACCTGCACAACGAGACGCGCGAGTATGTCCCGCAGCTCATCGCGGCCGCGCTCATCGCGAAGGAGCCAAAACGCTACGGGATGACGCTGCACCCCCGGGAGCCGTTCGCCTACGATTCGGTGCGTGTGCCCGCAAGCACACCGCTCCTGGTCGTCGCCAAGGCGGCGAACAGCTCGATCGCGGAGATCCGTGATCTCAATCCACACCTGCTGCGGGGCATGACGCCGCCACGCGCGCGCTTCTCCATTCGCATCCCGACCGGCAGTGCCGAGCGATTCGACAGCCTGTTCGATGCGATCCCGGCAGCGGCCAAGGTCGCAACTCGCCTGGTCGAATCGCGGAAGGGCGAGACCGTTGATCGCCTGGCTGAGAAGCATCGGATTTCTTCGCGGTCGCTGATGGCGTTCAACCCGAACCTGCGTCGACTGAAGCCCAGTGGACGACTGGTCCCCGGACAGTCGATACTCATTCCGAGCCCCTCGGTGGCGTCTGCGGCGGTCGACGTGCCCGATCCCTCCATCGAGAAGTACGCGGGCGGGAGCAAGCGATTGAAGGTGCACACCGTTCGCCGGGGAGAAACGGTGCGAACGATCTCACGCCGGTACGACACCACGCCCGAGCGGATCATGAAGCTGAACGGGATGAAGCGCGCGGTGATCTTCCCGGGTCAGAGCATCGTGGTCTCGTCATCGGGCGGAAGGACGACGACCGGTCGCGCGTCCAAGCCCAGCCAAACGGCGCGCCGCGCCCGCTGACCCAGCGAGAGACCGGTAGCCAGAGACCGGGCCACCTCGATGCACGACGGGGGGCCCCGCGGGCCGCCGCCCCCCCCCGGGGGGGCGGCGGCGCCCCCCCCCCCGCGGGCGGGGGCCCCCCCCCCCCCGGGAAACCACCCCCCCGGGCGCCCCGGGGCCCGGGGGGGGCGGGGGGGGG
>JAJAYP010000015.1 GCA_026786185.1 Gemmatimonadaceae bacterium | reverse complement strand
CCTTCGGACGGCCCGGCTTCTTGCGCTCGACGGCTCGCGCATCGCGCGTGAGCAGGCCGAGGTCGCGCAACTTGCGCCGGTGCGTCTCGTCGATCTTCACGAGCGCGCGAGCGACGGCGAGGCGGAGCGCGCCAGCCTGACCACTCTGGCCACCGCCATTCACGTTCGCCTTCACGTCGTACTGGCCGAGGCGATCCGTTGCCGTGAACGGCTGCTGGATGCTCGTGACGAGGGCGGGCCGCGGGAAATAGTCGCCCAGCGTCCGTCCGTTGATGTCCCACTTGCCTGAGCCGGGCTTGATGTAGACGCGGCAAACAGCCTCCTTGCGGCGGCCGATCGTGTGCGTGATCTGCGTATCGAGCATGTCCTACTTCGCCTCGGCTTTCGGGAAGGTCAGCGTCCTGGGGCTCTGGGCGATGTGCGGGTGCTCGGCGCCTGGATAGACGCGAAGCTTGCCACGCAGCACCTGCCGCCCGAGCGCTGTCTTGGGGAGCATGCCGAACACCGCCTTCTCGATGATGCGCTCGGGGTGCTTGGCGAGCATGCTCGCGAACGGCGTGAACCGCTCGTGGCCCATGTAGCCGGTATGGCGGAAGTACTCCTTCTGCTCCGCCTTGCGGCCGGTGACGCGAACCTTGGACGCGTTGATGACGATGACCCCATCGCCGGTGTCCATGTGCGGCGTGAACATCGGCTTGTGCTTGCCGCGGATGATGCGCGCGATTTCGGTCGCGAGGCGCCCGAGGACCATGCCCTCGGCGTCGACGACATACCAGTCCTGCCGGATGTCGGTCGGCGTTGCGCTGAACGTCTTGAACATGAGAATGACAACGCGAAATGAGTCCTTCGCCTCACCGGTGCGTCATGCAACCCGGGTCTCGGCCGCCATCGAAGGCGTTTTGGGGCAGACTCTCAACTTAGGCAGACTCGGCCTCTTGGTCAACCGTAGCACTCACAATCGGTTAGGCTCGTGCTCTCTCTCGCGCTGGCCATCACCGCGCGGCGACTAGCGCGCGCGCGCGTCCGACTTCGATCTTTCGCTCGTGCTCGATACTCCTCGGCCCGCCCGCCGCATCCTCCTGGCCGACGCCGACGCGTTCTTCGTCGCCGTGGCGCGCATGGAAGATCCCGAAGGCGCCGGCCGAGCGCCCCTGCTGATCGTCGGCGGGGCGGCCGGTAGCCGCGGCGTGGTCTGCTCGGCATCGTACGAGACGCGCAAGTTCGGCGTGCGCTCCGCGATGCCGATCGCCCGCGCCCTGCGCCTGTGCCCGGATGCGATGTGCGTTCCAGTGCCGCGAGGCGCGTGCTCGCGGATGCATCGGGCAATTCGCGCCGTCCTCGAGCGCTGGGCGCCTGTGGTGCAGGCGGCGAGCATCGATGAATGGTACCTCGATCTTGCGGGAACGGAGCGATTGTACGAGGACGCGTCGCTTGACGCGATCGCGCATCGGATCCGGGACGCCGTGCGCGCTGCGACCACGCTCTCCGTCTCGCGCGGCGGCGGCACGTCCAAGCTGGTTGCGAAGCTGGCGGGCGAACGGGCGAAGCCGAAGACCGGAGCGACGGGCGTTTTCGTGGTGCAACCCGGCGCTGAACTGGACTTCATGCGCCAGCTCGCGCTCGCCGACATTCCCGGGATCGGTCCGAAGACGACGGCACGGCTGGCGGAGCGAGGCCTGCGGCAGGTGGAGGAGGTGCTCGCGCTCGACGCCGATGCGCTGACCAGGCTCGTGGGCGATCGAGATGCACGCTGGCTCGCGGAGCGAGTACGCGGCCGTGACGACGGAGCCGTCGAGGAGCGCGATGGGGCCAAGAGCATCAGTCGCGACGAGACGTTCGACGCGGACATCCATGACGACCTGCTGCTGGAAGGCGAGCTCACCGAACTCGTGGGCCGCGCCGCCGCGGAACTTCGAAGCGATGGACTCACCACGCGCACCATCACGGTGCGCATCCGCGACAATGATTTCACGACGCGCCAGGCCAGTCGCACGGTGGACGACGCGTTGACGTCGGACCGTGCGCTGTTCTCCATCGCACGAGCCCTGTTGTACAAGCTCCGAAAGGCACGCCGGATGCCGGCGCGGCTGCTCGGCGTGAGCCTCTCCACGTTCACCGCATCCGGACCGCGGCAACTCGCGCTGTTCGACGTGTCGACACCGCCGCTGGAAACGCGGAAGGACGTGGCGGTGTCACGCGCGATGGATGCGGTGCGTGCCCGGTTCGGGCGCGACGCGATCGCGCCCGGCAGAAAGCACTAGGGCGAGAGCGGCTCGGCCACGAACGCCAACCAGCGGCCGTCAGGGCTCACGGCAAGCCGGCTGATGTTCTTCACGCCCGGGATCGTCGCGACGGTGACCCATTCTGCATCGTCGCCCGTGTGCGCGTTCCACCGCACGATGTCTCCCTCGGTTGCCGATAACAGCGCCCCGCCTGGTGTCCATGCGTGATACTCGTTGTCGGTGGGCGCGGGCACGAGTGGCGCGATCGGTCCGCCTTCAAATGGCTGCCCGACGATCCACATCTCCTTCGCGCTGTCGTGGCGGGTGAAGCTGTACCATCCCTTCCCTGGAATGCGCTGCAGCGCGCGCCCGCTATCGCGGGCGCGCCCGCCGTCGGT
>JAJAYP010000014.1 GCA_026786185.1 Gemmatimonadaceae bacterium | reverse complement strand
CCCCGCCGCGGGCGCGCCCACAACCCCCCCCCCGGGGGGGGCCGCGCGCGCGCTCCGCCGCGATCGCGACGAGGACGCGCGCCTTGGCTTCCGGATCGACGGAGGGCATCGCCCGGAGTCGGCTGGCGACGCGCTCGATCGACTCGTCCTGTCCCACGTCATCACTCATTGATCACCTCGCTCAGCCGAACGCGCAGGGTGTCGCATGCGCGTTTCACCCGCATCTTCAGTGCGGACAACCCGGCGCCGGTCGCCGCGCACATGTCCTCGTACGTCATCCCTTCCACGTGTCGCATCAGGAACGCTTCCCGCTGCTCGGCGGGCAGTGCGCGCAGCGCCAGACCGATTTCGTCCTGCCACGCGATGTCCGCGTCCCTGGCCGAGGTGGAAGCGCGCTCCGGCACGTCGCCATACTCCATGAACGCGGCGTGGCGCCTTGCGCTGGCGCCAGCCGTGCGGCATCGATTGCCGAGGATCCTGAACAGCCACGGTTCGAACGCGTCCTGCTCGCGATAGGACGGAAGCGCCCGGTACACGCGCACGAACGTATCCTGCACCGCCTCCTCGGCATCCGCGCGACTCTCCAGCATGTGCAGCGCGAAGCGAAGGCACCTGGCGTAATAGTCGTCAACGAGCGTCGCGAAGGCGCGAACGTCGCCTGCACGCGCCTCACGCACGACGCGCGCGCGCGAATCGGCGGTGCTCGGCGGCGCGCCGGTCAGGGCTGCTGCGCCGGCGTCGGTGGGCAGGAGACGAAGAGGCGGAGTCACGTGGAGTGGAAAGGGTGCAGAGACGGTGCGTGTCGACTGGCTGAACCGCGTGTGACCTTCGACGGTCACATCGGACGCGGGAGTCGCCATGGCAGGAGCACCCCCACTCCGTTGACAGCTAACCCTGCGCCGTTTAACTTCTTAGGCTCTACGTCACACGCTCACGAGCCACTTACATGTCCTACGCAATCATCCGGACGGGCGGCAAGCAGTTCCGCGTCGAGTCTGGCAGGAAATATCGCTTTCCCACCATGGTGGGCGAGGCAGGCGGGTCGGTCGAGTTCAACGACGTCCTGTTCGGCAACGATGGCAAGAACGTCATGACGGGCATCCCCACGCTCAGTGGCGCGAAGGTCACCGGCGAGATCGTCAAGCACGGCCTGGGCGACAAGATCATCGTCTTCAAGATGAAGCGCAGGAAGAACTACGCCAAGAAGCAGGGACACCGACAGGGCTTCACGGAAGTGAAGATCAACGACATCACGCTCGGCTGACGCGAGGAGATCATGGCTCACAAGAAAGGCGTCGGCTCGTCGCGCAACGGCCGCGACAGCAACCCGAAGTATCGCGGCATCAAGAAGTTCGGCGGTGAAAAGGTCGTCGCGGGAAACATCATCCTTCGTCAGTGCGGCACCGTCTGGCACCCCGGCAAGAACGTGGGGCTCGGAACCGACTTCACCATCTATGCGCTCGTTGACGGCTTCGTGCAGTTCGAGCACAAGAGCAAGACGCGCCAGAAGGTGAGTGTGTATCCGGCCACGAAGGAGACGGCGACGTCGGCTGCCTGAGTTCTCGGCACGATGATCGACAGCATGGGCGCTCCCGCGAGTCGGGGGCGCCCTTTGCGTTATCTGAGGTCGGTCCCGCACCTTTGTGCGCACGACACCGAGACTGGCGGATGAACCCTCATGGAGGAATGCATGGCGATCTGGGATACACTGAAGCGCGAGCTGGACAAGGCGGGACAGGTGGCGCAAGGCGCGCTGGACGAAGGCAAGCTGCGGCTCGAGCTGCATCGGGCGAAACAGCGGGCCGACGAGGCCGCGGCATCTCTCGGCTTCGCGGTCTATCGCGCGAAGGCGGGTGGCGCAGAGCTGGAGGCCGAGCGTTATGCGTCACTTGCTGCGAACATCATGACGGCGGAAGCCGAGATCTCGCGCATGGAGCGCGAAATCGACGCGGCCAAGGCGACGCGAACCGGCACCACCTGACTTTGTCGCTCTTCCCGGGCGAACGAGAAATGGCACGCCGCTGTCGCGGCGTCGATTGGTCGCGCACGCCACTCGGTCCCACCGAAGACTGGTCGGTGACGCTTCGCATCGCCGTCCGGATGGTGCTCGAGTCGCCATTCCCGATCGCCCTCTGGTGTGGCCCGTCGCTGACGTTGATCTACAACGATGGCTACGGCGCCGTGCTCGGCTCGAAGCATCCGTCCGCGCTCGGACGACCAGGCCACGCGGTCTGGAAGGAGATCTGGCCGACCATCGAGGTGATGTTTCGCCGAGGCGCTGCTGCGAGGACGACCTACGCCGAAAACGCATGCTTCGAGATGGATCGTGCCGACGGGACCCTGGGCGAGGCATGGTTCACCTACGCTGTCAGTCCCATTCGTGATGAGTCGGGAGACATCGTCGCATTCCTCAACCCCGCGACGGAAACCACGAGCCGAGTCATGGTCGAGCGGGAGTTGGACCGGGCGCGCGAAACGGCGGAGCGGGCCGAGCGCCGCATTCATGATGTGTTCGCCCAGGCACCGGCGTTTCTCGCCGTGCTTCGAGGTCCGGAGCATCGGTTCGAGTTCGCCAACGAGGCATATCGGCGTCTCGTCGGGCATCGCACGATCATCGACCAGCCTGTCGCGGATGCGTTGCCGGAAGTACGAGAGCAAGGTTTCATCGACCTGCTCGACCAGGTGTACTCCACCGGGTCGCCATTCGTGGGACGTGCCATTCCCGTGATGCTGGAGCGCTTGCACGGTGAGCCACCACAGCAGGTGTATGTGGATTTCGTGTACCAGCCGCTCACCGGAGCCGACGGCAGCATCGAAGGGATCGTCGCCCACGGTTCGGACGTCACCGACGCCGTCACCGCACGCACGGTGATCGAGGAGAACGCGTCGCAGTACCGCTTCCTCGCGGATTCCATCCCCGTCCAGGTGTGGACCGCAACGACCGACGGCCTCCTCGACTACGTCAACCTGAGAGCCGAGACCTACTTCGGCGCACCAGCAAGCGCATTGATCGGAACCGGGTGGCAGTCATACGTGCATCGCGAGGATCTGGAACTCGCGGGGGCTCGCTGCGCGCACTCTCTTTCCACAGGTGCGCCATACGAGGTCGAATTCCGGTTGCGTGGTGCCGAGGGAGAGTATCGCTGGCATCTGGCGCGCGGTACGGCGCAGCGATCCACCGACGGGGACGTGCTGCGATGGTTCGGGACGAACACGGACATCGAGGAGGCCAAGCGGAACGAAGCGGAGCTGCAGCGGCTCACGATGGAGGCGACGGAGGCCAATCGAGCCAAGAGCGACTTCCTCGCGGCCATGAGTCACGAGTTGCGCACCCCGCTCAACGCGATCGGCGGGTATGCGCAGTTGATCGAAATGGGCGTGCGTGGCCCCGTCACCGACGCGATGGTCGAAGACCTGCGCAAGATCCAGCGAAGCAAGGAGCACCTGAACACGCTGGTGGGCGGCGTGCTCGCCTTCGCCAAGGGGGGCACCGGTCGCATCGAGTTGCAGACGCGGAATGTGGGCGTGGACAGCCTGCTGCGCAGTGTGCTCGACATGATCGCGCCTCAGCTGGCAGAGCGGGAGCTGATACTGGATCCCGTCGAGGGGAACCGCGACTTCGTGCTCCGCGCCGATGAAGACAAGGCTCGACAGGTCCTGCTCAACGTGCTGGCGAACGCCCTCAAGTTCACACCGACGGGCGGACATATCACGATCACGGTCACGCGCGTTGGTCCCGTGGGACTCATTGCGGTGCGCGACACCGGGATCGGCGTGGCTTCGGAACAGCTCGAGGCCATCTTCGAACCGTTCGTCCAGGCTGGCAGCGCGCTGCAATCACGAGATAGCGGCGTTGGCCTTGGTCTGGCCATCAGCCGTCAACTCGCTCGCGCGATGGGCGGAGACCTGACGGTCGAGAGTGTGCAGGGGTCGGGCTCGACATTCACGCTCGAGCTCCCGGTGCGTGCGTGAGTTCCGCATCATGACGAGACGTTCGATCGAGTGAGCGGCGAAGGGTCCAACCGCTCACCCGAGCGACGCCGTCACGGCTTTCGGTAGTTCGGCGGCACCGTCTTGTACCGCTCCTCGAGCAGGTCCTGCCGCGACGGTTGACGAATCTCGCGACCACGCACGAAGACGCGTTCCGGCTGCGATGCGAACTCCAGTGGATCGCCGCTCCAGATGACGACGTCGGCCATCTTGCCGGGCGCAAGCGACCCGACACGATCAGCTACGCCGAACGTCTCTGCCGGCGTGAGCGTGATCGACCGCAACGCCGCGTTCCATTCCATGCCGTACGCCACCGCGTTGCCCGCCTCGAAGCGCACATTCCGGACGTTGAAGGCTTCCTCGTCTCCACCCCCGGCGTTCCCGATGACGCTCACGGGCACGCCGGCCCGGCTCAGGATGCCCGCGTTTTCCTGTCGCTGACCCAGCGCGACGAAGCTTTCAGGAATGTTGTTCATCGCCCCCGTCAACACGGGGATGCGTGCCGCGGCCAGCTTGCCGGCGATCTGCCAAGCTTCCGCGCCGCCAAGGATGATGAGCCGGAAACCGTAGTCGGTCGCCAGCTTCATTGCGGCTTCGATGTCGCTCGCCTTGTCGGCCTGCACGAGCATCGGCAGCCGACCGTCCAGCACGGGGAGCAGCGCCTCGAGATCGAGCCTTCCCGCGGCGAGCGTCCGCGTCTGCGCGCGTTCGAACTCCGCGCGCCGCGTGCGATATACGCGCGCGTCATCGAGAATTTCGCGCAGGCGCATGATCGTTTCCGCGCGCGGCATGCCGGTGGGCCCACGCGCCGGACCGAGCGCGGCAACCATCGCAACCGGCGCGCGGAGCACCATCTCCGCCGCCGTGCCAGAGACCAGATGGATGACCCCGGCCTGACCGGAGATCAATCCGCCCGACGGCGCCACGAGCACGGTCGTTACTCCAGCGTTGCGCGCCGGGGAAATGAGCACGGACGTCGGGTTGAGTCCCTCCCATGGTCGGAACGCCGCGGCAATACCGTCGCGGCCCCGCGCCTGGGCGTCGCGCGTGCCCGTCACGGCGCCGATCTCCACAAGCGTGAGCTGGGTGGCCGCGTTCACGAGACCAGGTGTCACGATCTTGCCAGTGGCGTCGATACGCTGGGCATCGGCGGGAATGGCGACGTTGGCTCCGACCGCCACGATGGTCCCATCGCGTATCAGCACGGTGCCGTTCTCGTTCACCGGGCCACTGACCGGATGCACCCGGCCGCCGGTGATGGCGACGGTCTGCGCATGCGCGCGCAACGCCAGCACGCCGGGAGCAGTGGCGACGAGCAGCACGAGGGTACGACTCAGCGAGCGGTTCATCGTGCGTCTCCGCGATTGACCGGCACGAATCCGAGCTCGAAGTCCGTGCGCCACTGTTGATCCGGATCGAGTCGATCGTACATCATCGACCCGTCGATCCATACTTTCTCGGCGCGCGTGTAGACGCTGAAGGGATTGCCCGACCAGAGCACCACGTCGGCATTCTTTCCGACCTGCAACGACCCCGTGCGATCGTCGAGACCGAGCGCCCAGGCGGCATTGATCGTCAGCCACCTGATCGCGTCCTCCTCGGTGACCGGCACGCCGATCCGGTTGCCCTCCGCCATCGCCTTCGCGGCCTCCTGATTCAGTCGTTGTTCGCCGGATGCGTCGTCGGAGTGAATGATCGTGCGCACGCCGGCGCGGTTGAGCAGGGCCGGGTTGCCGCGGACCCCGTCGGCCGCCTCCAGCTTGAACCCGCCCCAGTCCGCCCACACGGAGGCCGACACGTCTTCCTTCGCCAGCAGATCCGCCACCTTGTATGCTTCCACGCCGTGGTGAAATGACCGAATCCGGTAGCCGAACTCCTTCGCGATGTCGAGCATCTGCGCCATCTCATCGGCGCGATAGCAGTGGTTGTGCACGAGGATGTTGCCGCGCAGTACCTCGGCCAGTGTCTCGAGCCCGAGATCCCGCGCGGGCGCGTCGCCCGTGCGGTTGCCGTTCCACTTGTCCCACTTGCGTCGATAGCCTTCGGCCTGGATCCATGCCGCGCGGTAGCCCGCCACGTTGCCCATGCGGGTCGAGGGGCCACGCTGCGCGTACACCCGCTTCGGATTTTCGCCGCACGCCATTTTCAATCCGTATCGGGCGCCGGGGAATTTCATCCCCTGAACCGTGCGCGACGGGACGACCTTGAGTGTCGCGCTCCTGCCGCCGATCAGGTTGGCGGAGCCGGGAAGCACCTGGATCGTCGTCACGCCGCCAGCGAGGGTGCGCGGAAACTGCGGATCCTGAGGCCAGACGGAGTGCTCCACCCAGACGTGCGCCGTCACCGGCGCGGTCGCTTCGTTCACGTCGTTGGTCTGCGCCCCATTGTCATTCGGCACGCCACCCGCACCCACATGTGAATGCGTGTCGATGATACCCGGCGTCACGTACTTTCCCGCGCCGTCGATGACGAGTGCGTCGGCGGGGGCGGACACGGATGCGCCGACCTCCGCCACCTTGCCGTCGCGAAGCAGGATGCTGCCGTTCCGGATGGTCGGGCCCGCGGCCGTCATGATGGTGACGTTCCGGATCACCGTGGTGCGCGAAGGGAACGGTCGATACGTGCTCGGAAAAGGATCGTCGTTCGGCGTGGAGAGGGCTCCGAGCATCGGACCCGTTTTCACGGTATCGCTGGCGCGGGCCGGCGCGGCTGGCGTTGGTGCCGTGGCTTCCTGCGCCCGGCCAGATGCGCAGGCGGTGCTGATGAGGCTCACGGCGAGCACGAAAACGGAAGAACGCATCGGGCGAACGATCCGGATCAGAGGAGAGTGGTACCGCGGAAGAGGGCGTGAAGGTATGCGCCATCCGGAGCGAAGGCCAGACGCATTCACTCGATGACCAAGCGGCGAACGTCATCGCCACAGAGCGCGTCCACGCCAAGTGCGGCGAGCACGTGGGCATTCCGCTCGTCGTTCACCGTCCACGGAATCACCCGGCCGCCGGCATGGTGCACCGCGGCGACGAGATCGGCCGTCACGAGCGTCCAGTGCGGCCACACGTCCAGCGCCCCGGTCTTGGCCATCGCCTGCGCGACCTGCACGGGCGAGTCCTCGAACAGGATGCCCAGCCGCAACGAGGAATCGATCCGTGCCACACGCGTGATCATCCCGTGGTCGAAGCTGTGCAGGGCGACCGCCCCGTCGTACCCGTCCAACGCGCGCAACAGCTGGCGCTCGATGCCGGCGCCCTTGAGCTCCACAAACAGGGTGGCGCGCCCGGACACCAATGCGCACAGTTCGGAGAGTGTCGGAATCGGCACTCCCGGCGCCAATTCGTGTCGCCGCAACTCGGCCAGCGTCGAAGTCGCGATCGCCGGACCGCTCCGCAGCATGGCATCGTGATGAACGACGATCTCGCCGTCGGCTGTCGCATGGACGTCGAGCTCCAGTCCGTCCGCGCCCTCGTCGAGCGCCCGTTGAAACGAGTCGAGCGTATTTTCGAGCGCCTCCCGGGGCATGCCGCGATGCGCAATCCGAAGCGGCTGGGTGGACGGCATGCGATGGAGGCGAAGGGGGGGAGGGCGCTCCTGATATCTTAGGCCAATGACCCTCCCGCGTCACGCTCTTAACATTGCACCGGCGCGGCCGTCCTACTGGCTGACCGAATGACTGACGTTGCGGACAGGGCCGATAGTCGGGCGGATCAGGGGACCGACGACGAGTTGATTCGACGATGGAAGTCCGGCGAGCAACGGGCCGCCACCCTGCTTGTCGGGCGACACGCCGATTCCGTGGCGCGGTTCGTCACGAGCCTTGGCGTTCGGGACGACGTCGAGGATGTCGTGCAGGACACCTTCGTCCGCGCCTTCGCGTCCATCGATGGATTCCGTGGCGAAAGCCGGCTGCGTACCTGGCTCTTCACGATCGCGAGACGGCTGGTACTGGACGCACGGCGATCGGAGCGTTGGAGAGGGGAGCAGGTGGAGGTGCAGGATGGCGATGCGCGGACGGATTTCGATCCGCTCGACGCGATGGTGGCGGATGAGGCGGAGCGGCGCATGCACGGCGCCGTCGCCCGTCTCACGCCGACGCAGCGGCAGGTGTTCGGCCTGCGGGTGGGGGAGGGGATGTCGTACAGGGAGATCGCCGACGCCGTCGGCACGACGGAGGGGGCGGCGCGGGTGCACTATCACAACGCGATGCGCGCGATCAAGGAGTTGCTCGATGACTGATTGTCCTGACGGAGCCGTACGCGATCTGTTGCCGGAGCTGGTGAACGATCGGCTCGCACCCGACGTCCGACGTCGGGTGGACGCGCACGTGCGCGATTGCGCAGACTGCCAGCAGGAGGTCGAGCTGCTACGCGCGCTACGCGCCTCGTTGCGGAGAGTTTCCGTGATGGACGTCGGCACAATCGTCTCCGCCATTCCGGCCTATCGTGCTCCGCGGCGCTCGTGGGGCGGATGGCGCGCTGCAGCCGCCATCATGCTGCTGGCGGTGGGTGGCACGTCGGTCGCCGTGCTGCAGCGGGAGAACACCGCTGCTCGCGACGGTGGAGTATCAGCTGTTGCACCATCCGGTCGGGGCACTTCTCCGATTGCCCAGCCGAGTCGGGCACCGACCCTGCCGGCGATCCAGCATCCCGCTCCCGAGCTGGCGCTCGGGAATCCCGCGATCGACGAGTTGAACGACCGCGAGCTCGCGACGCTCCTCGCCGAACTGGAGACGCTCGAGGCATTTCCATCTCCCGATGAGGATCGTTCCGCCGACCTGGTCGTGCCTTCACCGGCGGGGACCGACTGATGGCGTGGCTGCGACGCCTGCTCATCGCGCTGATGGTCCCGTGCCTCGCCAGTGTCGCCGACGGGCAGCGTCCGCTGGGCGAACGGCGCGGCGAGGCGCCGCGGCGCGCCCAGATGGAGCGACAGTTCCAGCGGAATCTCTGGCAGATCGCGCAACATCAGATCGGATTGACCGACGAGCAGATGACGCGGTTGCAGCAGACCAGCCGTCGCTTCGATGAGCGCAGGCGCGCTCTTGCCGTGGAGGAGCGGACGTTGCGCGCGACGCTGCGTCAGGAACTGTCGTCCGAGGCGCAGTCCGACGGCTCGGCCGCGCGAAACGCGGATCAGGCTGTCGTCGCGAGAGCGCTGGATCGCGTGCACGAGTTGCAGCGTGAGCGGGTCGACCTGCAGATCGAGGAGCAGCGTGCATTCGCCGCGTTCATGTCGCCGGTGCAGCGCGCCCGATACGCCGCCCTGCAGGAACATGTGCGGCGACGGGTAGAAGCGCTCCGACGCGACCGTCCGGACTCCGTTCCGCCCCGACGCCGGTAGTTGCACGCGAAGCGTTGAGCGCTCGCCTCGTGGCGGCTACATTACCCGCATTCGCCCGGGTGGCGGAATCGGTAGACGCAGGGGACTCAAAATCCCCCAACACGCGAGTGTTATACGAGTTCGAGTCTCGTCCCGGGTATGCGAAGGGCCCGCCACGCAACGCGCGTGGCGTCCGACGGCAGTGCGCCTTCGCTCCTCGCGACAAGCATGCTATGCCGGTTGCCATAGCGCCGCAAGGATTCCGTCGGTCACGGGCGTT
>JAJAYP010000013.1 GCA_026786185.1 Gemmatimonadaceae bacterium | reverse complement strand
GTCGTGCACCGGGACATCAAGCCCGACAACGTGATGCTGGAGCGCGCCACCGGTCGCGCGCTCGTGCTGGACTTCGGCATCTCGCGCTCGATGACGCATGTCGTCAGCGCCTCGAACCTCACCCGCGTGGGCGAGGTCGTCGGCACCCCGGAATACATGAGCCCCGAGCAGGCATCGGGCGACGTCGTGGACGGACGGAGTGATCTCTACGCGCTCGGTCTCACCGCGTACTACGCAGCCACTGGCGAGACGGCGATGACGGGCGAGAGCACCCAGAAGATTCTCGTCCGGCAGCTTACCGAGCGCATTGCGCCACTCATGCAGCTGCGCCCCGACCTTCCGCCGGCGCTCGCTGGCGCGATCGATCGATGCGTGGAGAAGGATCCCGCGGCCCGGTTTCCCACCGCCGAGGCGCTGGTCGAGGAGATCGATGCCGCGCAGCTGGCCGAGCCGGAGATCCCCTTGCCCATTCGCCTGTTCGCCGGCGAGCTGTCGGCGCTGTCGCTCGCCGTCATCGGTATTCTCGTCATCACGTGGTTGATGGTGCGGATGCAGCAGGACGCGAGCATGTCGCTCGTGGACGTTCTGCTGCCCGTGGTGGGACTGCTCGCCGTGCTCTTCGCGCGCACACTGACCACGATGAGCGAGGGGCGCCGGCTCGGCGAGATGGGATTCTCGGCCAGCGACGTGGGGGACGGCCTCGCGCGCGTGATGGCGGAGCGGGCGCGACGCCGAGAGGAATTGCAGGCGGATCCGAAGACGCGGCGGCGGCGGCGCAGGACGATCATTCAGGGCGCGGTGATGCTCGTGACCTCGATGGTGATGATGCGCGCGGCGTGGTCGATGCGCGTGCCCATCCGTCCCGGGCAGTTCGCGACGCCTCCGGCCGGATTGCTGCTCGTCTTCTCGGGCCTCGCGATGCTGGGCATCAGCCTCGTACTGCTGCTGAGGAGTCCCTTCCGCATGTCGCCCGGCGAGCGACTGTTCCGCCTCATCTGGCTCGGACCGGTGGGACGGCTGTTCGTCTGGCTCGCCATGCGTGGTGTGTCGTCACGCCCGACGTCCATGCACCTCGCTCGCGCGGCGGCACCGCCCGCCCCGCGCGTGGCCACCGTTCCGCAGTCGTCATCCGCGAGCCCGATGCTTGCGGATCCGCTGCGCACGCTGGAGGCGCGCGTCCGCGAGCTCGAACGCTGGCGTCGCGAGCACGAGGCGTAGGCGACGTCTCTCACGACGGAAGTCGGACTACAGCTTTGCGCACCTGAGCCGATACTTGACTGTGAGCGGCCGGCAACCGTTGCTGCGGGCATCATCTTTTCGCCACTTTCATCAATGGACAGTTCATATCGGATCGACCCGGTGGACCGCGTCGTCTCGGTCGACGCTGGCTGGATCGCGTTCGCGGAAGCCAATCGAGCCCCCGGACTTCCGCAGCGCACGATCGGCCGGTCGATCTGGATGTTCGTCTCCAACCCCATTGTCCGCGAATTGTACCGGTCCGTCTTTCGTCGGGTGCGAACGTCGCAACAGCGTGTGGACGTGCCGTTTCGGTGCGATTCACCCGAGGTCAGGCGCTTCATGACGCTCGCGGTGTGTCCGGCGGACGCACAGCGTGGAACCCTGGACTGCCAGGTCACGCTGCTCCGGGAGGAATTGCAACCCGCGGCGGCGCGGGCGCTGTACGAGGCCATGGGTGTGGGCGCGAGCGAATGGCATGTGGTCAACGCACTCACGGTGTGCAGCTGGTGCAAGCGGGTCGAGGTGGACGGCTGGTGCGAGATCGACGAGGCACTCGAGCGCCGTCCCACGCTGTTGACCAAACCAGTGCAGCCCATCACCCACGGTGTCTGCGAGTCCTGTGAGCGCATCGTCCTGGTGGCCCTCCATTGACCGCGCACACGCGTTGAATCCACCTCGCCACTACTCGTCGGACGAGGATCGACGTTCACCATCACCTTCTCGCGGGTAACGACGGCCTGGCCACGCGCGCGCGTTGCCACGCACGCCCCCATGCCGTAACGTCTGCCGCGTCATGAAGCGCCTCATCCTCTGCTGCGACGGCACCTGGAACAGCGCCGACCAGGTGAAGAACGGCACGCCCTGCCCCACGAACGTGGTGAAGCTCGCGTATCGCATCGCGAAGCGCGACGCGGCGGGGATGCCGCAGATCGTCCACTACGATCAGGGCGTCGGCACCGGCAACTCGCTCGACCGGCTCACCGGCGGCGCGTTCGGTGAGGGGCTCGAGGATAACATCTATCGCGCCTACCGCTTTCTCATCGCCAACTACGAGCCAGGCGATGAGATCTGGCTGTTCGGGTTCAGCCGCGGGGCCTTCACCGCGCGGAGCGTCGCGGGCGTCATCCGGAAGTGCGGCATCCTCTCGCGCGCTGCCGTGCAGCACTACATCAAGGCGGTCGAGCTGTACAAGCTGTCCGACGTCCACCCCGACGATCCCACAGCGGTGGAGTTCAGGCGCCTGTTCTCCTGTTGCGAAAACGACCCGATCAAGATCCGCTTCATCGGCGTCTGGGACACCGTCGGTGCGCTCGGCATTCCGCTACGTGGCCTGCGGTGGGTGAGCCGGCGCGATTACACCTTTCACGATACGGCGCTCAGCGGTACGGTCGAACTGGCGTATCACGCACTGGCCCTCGACGAACACCGCGAACCGTTCCGGCCCTCGCTCTGGATGGAGAAGCGGAAGCCCAACCAGACGATCGAACAGGTCTGGTTCCCGGGCGTCCACAGCGACATCGGCGGAGGATACGCGGAGTCCGCGCTCTCCGACATCACGCTCGAGTGGATGATGAGCCGGGCGCGCGACGCCGGCCTGATGCTCGATGCCGAGGCCATCGCGGCGCATCCCCTGTCCCCCGACCCCGCCGGCGTCATCCACCACTCCAAGACGGGCTTCTACACGCTCACGCCCGGCATCGATCGCGCGATCGACACGTCCGGTACGCAGTCCGTGCATGCGAGTGCGATCGCGCGGTGGGACAACGACCCCGGCTACTGCCCCAACAATCTGCTGGCGTGGTTCAAGGAACAGAACGACGTGCGAGGCGAGCGCCGAGGCTGAGCGTTCCGATCACATCGCGAAGCAGTAGAACAGGCCGTTCCCGCCGGTGGCGATCAGGTTGGCCTGGCTGCAGCCGCGCGACCCATGCGCCGAGCCCCACGACGTGGGATTCTCGCCGCCGCCCTGCCGATCGTGATGGCCCACCTGCGCGCTGCCTTCGCCGCTGCTCGTCCAGTTGGAGCATGTCTTGTCGGCGCTTCCGGGAAACGCCGTGCCGTCGAGCTGCGAGCCGGTGAGAATGTCGTGCCGGTTCGGCGTATCCCCGCGTCCGTTCACGACGTCGCCACGTTCGGTGAGCGACGTGGTCTTCCCCAATCCGGTCGTTGCGCCGTGCAGGTCGGCCACGTTCATCGCCACCCGCCCGCCCTTCGCGTTGTACCACGGACCCGAGCCGATGCGGTCACGCGCATGCATCGCTGTCTGTCCACCCGTCGCGCTCGTGCTGAGATACGCGTGCCAGGTGCGGTTCCCCTCGCCCACCGCCTCGGCGAGCGAGCGACAGTGCGCGTCCGCGCCCGCCACTCCCCCCAGATCCGCTCCTCGGCCCGTCCCGGCGCTCGTGATGAAGAAGCTCATGCGCGAGCTCTCCATGCCCCCGCGCGCCGGCATCGCACACGCGCCCAACCCCGACAACAGCACGAGCATGGCGGACGTCTTCATTCGTCGTCTCCCTGGCTGATTGAATGCGCTCTGTGGACGACACACCACGGATACGGTGGCGCCGGTCCGGCGGACATCGGCGTCAGTCCAACGTCCGCGACGACCTGAACTCCGTCAAGGGTGCGTGACTGCTCGCAGATTGCGGCTGGGCTCGGCGCACGACTTATTACGTCAACCTCTCCATGGAGTCGCGGATGGTCGGGACAGCGGCGGTCGTCGTCATCGGGGGCGGAGTGATCGGCTCGAGCGTCGCCTCGCGGCTCCGACAGAAGCTGGGCGACGCTCGCGTCGTCGTCGTGGAGCGCGATCCGACGTACGCACGCGCGTCGTCCTGGCTCGCCACGGGTGGCATTCGACAGCAGTTCGAGTCACCGCTCAACGTCGCCATGGCGCAGTACGGCACGGCGTTCTACCGCCGCTTCGACCAGCTCACCGCCGCCTGTGGTCATCGGTCGCGTGCCTGGTTTCGGCAGCGCGGGTATCTGTTTCTCGCCGACGCGTCGAATGCCGACCAGATGGAAGCGCGATACGAGGCGCGGAAGGCGAGCGGGGCGAACGTCGAGCGGTGGACGACACGCCAGGTCGCGAACCACGTGGATGGGCTCGCGACCGACGACATCGTGCTCGGCGTCTTCGGTCCGGACGACGGCTATCTCGATCCGCGCGAGGTGGTCACGGGGATGCGGGCGATCTCGAAGGCTACCGGCGTCGAGTTCGTGCATGGCGACGTGACCGCCGTGGAGCGTGCCGGAGGTCGCGTGTCGGGCGTACACGTCACGACGCCAACCGGCACCCTCGAGATCGCGACGCCTGTCGTGGTGAACGCAGCCGGTGCGTACGCTGCGGCGGCTGGGCACGCAGCGGGTCTCGTGCTGCCGATCGATCCGGTGCGCCAGCACCTGTTTCGCCTGTCACTCGCCAACGAGCTGCCGAATCGAATCCCGATGATCTTCGATCCCGACGGCACGCATTGGCGGCTCGACGACGCACGGTCGGGGGGCGACGAGGAGTGCCTCATCATCGGTCGCTCGCGCACGGACGAGCCGGTCGGCGAGAACTTCACCTGCGATCACACGCGACTGGAGCGCGAGATGCTCCCCACCCTCACGCGCCGATTTCCTGCCGCGTGCGTGCGATCCGTCGTGGACGGATGGAGCGGCCTCTACGAAATGACGCCCGACCACAACGCGTTGCTTGGCGAGCACCCCGAGCTCCCCGGCTTCGTCGTCGCCGCCGGATTCAGTGGACATGGACTGATGATGGCCCCTGCCGCGGGGCTCGCGGTGGCCGAACTGATCGTCACCGGACGAAGCAGCACGTTCGACATCACGCCGCTCGCCGTCGACCGCTTTGTGCGCGGCAAGCC
>JAJAYP010000012.1 GCA_026786185.1 Gemmatimonadaceae bacterium | reverse complement strand
CGGCGGGGGCGCCGGCGGCGGGCGGGGCGAGAGCGGCGGGGCCACTGAGGGCGACTTCAGTTACACCACGCGGCCCGCCGCGGCGCCGCGGCGGACAGTGCGCCGCGCCGCGCGGCCCGCGCCGGCCAGCGGCAACGGCTTCGGCGCGCTCACCGCCGCGAACGACTTCGCGATCACCGTCGATGGCGCGCACGTTCCGCCGGCTCCGTGGGCGAACGTGATCGCGAATGTGAACGCGGGCTTCTGCGTCACCGAGCGCGGCGGCGGCTTTTCGTGGGCCGAGAACAGCTATTTCTATCGGCTCACCCCGTGGTTCAACGATCCGGTCAGCGACCCGGGCGGTGAGGTGCTGTACCTGCAGGACGCCGAGTCGGGACGCTCGTGGACACCGACACCCGGTCCCGCACCCGCGATGGACGGCGAGGATGACGCCGCGTATCGCGTGGTTCACGCGCCCGGACGTACCACGTTCGAGCACGCGCGCCACGACATCACGACCGAGCTCACGATGGCGGTGCCGGTCCTCGACCCGGTGAAGGTGACCCGCCTGCGGCTGAGGAATGATGGCCCCTCGGCGCGCACGATCGTCGTCACCAGCTTCGTTGAGTGGGTGCTCGGCACCGATCGCCAGAACACGCGACACCAGCTGCACACGAGCCGTGACGACACGACGGGCGCCCTGTTCGCGCAGAACTTCTTCATGGAGGAGTTCGCGTCGCGCGTTGCGTTCTCGTGGATCAGCGAGCCGGTCACCAGTGCCACCGCGTCGCGTGCCGCCTTCATCGGTCGTAACGGCGACCTCGCCAATCCCGCCGCGCTCTCCGTGGCGAATCTCGACGACGACGTACTCGGCGCCGGCGACGACCCGTGCGCCGCGCTTCGGTGCGCAATTGTGCTGCAGGCCGGCGAGACGCGGGAGCTGGTCGTGCTGCTCGGCGCCGCGACGAGCGAAGAGGAAGCGCGGGCGATCATCCAGCGGTGTGGCGCTCCCGCGTTGGCGGCGCAGGTGCAGCAGCGGGCCGTGGCGCGCTGGGAGGATCGCCTGTCGACGATCCGCGTCCGCACGCCCTCGCCCGAATTCGATGCGCTGGTGAATCGGTGGACACTGTATCAGGCGCTCTCGTGCCGGATGTGGGCGCGCTCCGCGCTCTATCAATCGAGTGGCGCATACGGGTTCCGCGATCAGCTGCAGGACGGAATGGCGTTCGTCTACACGGATCCCGATGTCACGCGTGCACACATCCTGCGGTCGGCCAGCCACCAGTTCGTGGAGGGCGACGTGCAGCACTGGTGGCACGAGCCGAGTGGTCGCGGGGTGCGGACGAGGTTCAGCGACGATCTCGTGTGGCTCGCCTTCACGACCGATCACTACGTGCGCGTCACGGGGGATACCGGCGTGTGGGACGAGCAGGTGGGGTATCTGGAAATGCGCCCGCTCGAGCCGCACGAGCACGAGGTGTACGACCGGCCGATCCGCAGCGCGCGGACGGACTCGCTCTACGCGCATTGCCTCGCCGCGCTCACCCACGCATGCACCGAGGGCGCGCACGGACTGCCGCTCTTCGGTACGGGAGACTGGAACGACGGCATGAGCCGCGTCGGCATGGACGGCAAGGGTGAGAGCGTGTGGCTCGCCTGGTTTCTCGTCGCCACGCTGCGCCGCTTCGCCGATCACGCCGAGCTGCGCGGAGACCGGAACGTCGTCGTGTGGTGCCGCACGCGCGCTGACGACTACGCTGCGTCGGTCGAGCGGGAGGCGTGGGATGGCGCGTGGTACCGGCGCGCCTACTTCGACGATGGGAGCGCGCTCGGGAGCGCGTCGTCCGAGGAGGCACAGATCGACGCCATCGCACAGAGCTGGGCGGTACTGTCCGGTGCGGGCAATCCCGAGCGCGCGCGGACGGCGATGCGCTCGGTCGGCGAGCGCCTCGTGCGCGACGATGACCGGCTGATCCTTCTGCTCACCCCGCCCTTCGACAAGACCGATCGTGACCCCGGATACATCAAGGGCTACCTGCCGGGCGTTCGCGAGAACGGGGCGCAGTACACCCACGCCGCGCTCTGGACCGTGCTCGCGGCTGTCGGCCTCTGTGATGGTGATCGCGCCTTCTATCTGCTGGATCTGCTGAACCCGCTCACGCACGCGCGCACGCCGCAGGAAGCCGACACCTACAAGGTGGAGCCGTACGTGGTGGCCGCCGATGTGTATACGGCGCGCGGGCACGTCGGTCGAGGGGGATGGACCTGGTATACCGGGTCGGCGAGCTGGAGCTATCGCGTCGCGCTCGAAGGGCTGCTCGGTTTCACCAAGCGGGGCGACCGGCTACGCATCGTCCCCTGCATTCCGTCATCGTGGGACGAGGTGACGATCGACTATCGATACGGCGCGAGCACGTATGCGATCACGATCGTGAACCCGGACGGCGTGTCCACGGGCGCGCGGCTCGTGGAAGTGGACGGCGTGGCGAGCATCGATGGCGAGATCGAGCTGGTTGATGACGGTGCCGCGCGCGTGGTGCGGGTGACGATGGGTGAAGCGGAAATGGCGTCGGCCGCGACGATGCTGAACGAAGTGTAGAAGCCGCAACGCGTGCCGCCATCGGCGGCAGCCGCGGCGAGGTGCAGGTTTCACGAACAGGGCGGTTCCATGCCGACAATGTTGCCTTCACCGAACGCTTCGTCCGAGCGCGTCGATGCGCTCGCCCTTCTCGACGCGTATTGGCGCGCGGCGAACTATCTGTCCGTGGGACAGATCTACCTGCGCGCAAACCCGCTGCTGCGCGAGCCGCTGTCGATCGAGCACGTCAAGCCGCGACTGCTCGGTCACTGGGGGACGACTCCGGGCCTGAATTTCATCTACGCGCACATGAACCGGGTCATCCGGTCGCGCGATCTCGACGCGATCTTCATCGCCGGTCCGGGCCATGGCGGGCCTGGCGTGATCGCGAACACCTATCTCGAGGGCACGTACAGCGAGGTGTACCCGGAGGTATCGCGGAATGTCGCCGGCCTCACGCGGCTGTTCCGGCAGTTCTCCTATCCCGGTGGCATTCCGAGTCATGTCGCGCCGGAAACTCCGGGGTCCATTCACGAAGGTGGTGAGCTCGGATACTCGCTGCTGCATGCGTACGGCGCGGCGTTCGACAACCCGGGATTGCTCGTGTGTTGCGTGATCGGGGACGGCGAGGCGGAGACTGCAGCGCTCGCGGCGAGCTGGCACTCGAACAAGTTTCTCAATCCGGCCCGCGATGGCGCGGTGCTGCCGATCCTGCATCTCAACGGCTACAAGATCGCCGGCCCTACGGTCCTCGCACGCATCGCCGAATCGGAGCTCACGGCGTTGATGCACGGTTACGGATTCGAGCCGTTCTATGTGAGGGGCGAGCATGCGCGGCCCATGCATGAGCTGATGGCGGACACGCTCGATCAGGTGGTGGAGCGCATTCACGCGATTCAGCGGGATGCGCGTGAGCGTGGCGTCACGGCGCGGCCGCGCTGGCCCATGATCGTCCTCGCATCGCCCAAAGGGTGGACCGGACCGACGAGCGTGGATGGCAAGCCGGCCGAGGGATCCTTTCGCTCGCATCAGGTTCCGCTGGCCGGGCTGGCCGAGAACCCCGTGCACTTCCGTCAGCTCGAGGAGTGGATGCGAAGCTATCGGCCGGAAGAGCTGTTCGATGGCGACGGTGCGCTGCGTGCTGATCTGGCGGAGCTCGCGCCACGGGGCAATCGGCGCATGAGCGCGAACCCGCACGCGAACGGCGGTATGCTGCTGCGCGATCTCGAGCTGCCCGACTTCCGCGGCTATGCCATCACGGTCGATCGACCGGGCGCCGTGGATGGTGAGGCGACGCGCGTGCTCGGCAAGCTGCTGCGAGACACGATGCGTCTCAACGAGCAGTCGGCGAACTTCCGCATCATGGGGCCGGACGAGACCACATCCAACCGGCTCGATGCGCTCTTCGAGGCAACCGACCGCGTGTCGCTCGCTGACATCCTGCCGACCGACGACCACGTGTCACGCGACGGCCGAGTGATGGAGGTGTTGAGCGAACACATGTGCGAGGGGTGGCTGGAAGGGTACCTGCTGACCGGACGTCACGGCCTCTTTTCCTGCTACGAGGCGTTCATCCACATCGTGGACTCGATGTTCAATCAGCACGCCAAGTGGCTCCAGACGACGCGACACATTCCCTGGCGCAAACCGATCGCTTCGCTCAACTACTTGCTCACGTCGCATGTCTGGCGGCAGGACCACAACGGGAACAGCCATCAGGATCCGGGCTTCCTCGACTTGGTGGTGAACAAGAAGGCCGACATCGTCCGCGTCTACCTTCCCCCCGACGCGAACACCTTGCTGTCGGTGGCGGATCATTGCCTTCGCAGCCGCAACTACGTGAACGTGATCGTGGCGGGGAAGCAACCGGCGCCACAGTGGCTCGACATCGAAGCCGCCGCGTTGCACTGCCAGGCGGGACTCGGCATCTGGGAGTGGGCAAGTACCGAGAGCGGCCGGAATCCCGACGTCGTGCTCGCCTGCGCCGGCGACGTCCCGACGCTCGAACTGCTGGCCGCGACAGCGATCATCCGCCAGTGGCTGCCCGGCGTGCGCGTGCGCGTCGTGAATGTCGTGGACCTGATGACGTTGCAGCCGGAGCGCGAGCACCCGCATGGACTGAGCGACCAGGCGTTCGACGCGATCTTCACGACGGACAAGCCGATCGTCTTCGCCTTTCACGGCTATCCCTGGCTGATCCACCGGCTCACCTATCGGCGCACCAACCACGGCAACCTGCATGTGCGCGGCTACAAGGAGGAGGGAACGACCACGACCCCGTTCGACATGACCGTCCTGAACGACCTCGATCGTTTTCATCTCGTGCTCGACGTGATCGCTCGCGTTCCGGATCTGGCCACCGATCGCGATGCCATCGCCGCGGCTGAGCACTGTCACGCGATGCTCGCCCGTCACGCGGTGTACATCCGCGAGCACGGCGACGACATGCCTGAAGTGCGCGACTGGCGATGGCCGGCATGAGGTGTGAGATGGCGGCCCGCCGTCGCACCCGGAGCGAGCTGGTCTCGACATCCGCTGTCACCGCGCGCCGATGATCGTGCTCGCGCTCAATACGGGATCGAGCAGCGTGAAGGCGGCGCTCTACGATGTGACAGAACTGACCGAACAGGGAAGCACACCACCGAAGCCGCTCTGGCTCGGGGAGCAGCAGGCGGATGAGCCGGTTGAAGACCTGGTGAGATCGCTGACCCGGGGCGACATGCCGGCCCTGCGCGGCCTGGATGCGATCGACATCGTCGGCCATCGCATCGTGCACGGCGGCGCGACCTTGGTGGAGAGTGTGCGCGTGACGGCTGACGTTCGCTCCACGATCGAGCGCGCATCGGAGCATGCGCCGGATCACAACGCGCGTGCCCTTCACGCGCTCGACGAAGTCTCGCGGCTGCTCGGAGCCCGTGTGCCGCAGGTTGCCGTGTTCGACACCGCGTTTCACGTCACGCTGCCGCCGGCCGCCTACACGTATGCCGGCCCGTTCGAGTGGCTCGCGCGCGGTATCCGCCGCTTCGGCTTCCACGGCATCAGCCATCGGTATGCCGCGTATCGCGCCGCGCACCTGCTGCAGCGCGACGTCGGCGCCCTGCGGGTGGTGACCTGCCACCTCGGCGGTGGATGCTCGCTCGCTGCCGTGCTCGATGGGCGCTCGGTGGAGACGACGATGGGGTTCACACCACTCGACGGCGTGGTGATGAGTCGCCGGTCGGGTGCCATCGATCCCGGCATTCTCATTCATCTGCTCCGGCACGAAGGTCACACCGCTGATTCGCTGGACCGCCTGCTCAATCACGACTCTGGTCTGGCGGGGCTGAGCGGCACCAGCGGCGACATGCGCGACGTGCTGTCGGCGATGGATTCGGGCGACGAGCGCGCACGGCTCGCCCTCGACGTGTATGTCCACCACATCCGGCAGGCGATCGCCGCGATGGCCGCGAGCATGAACGGGCTCGATGCGCTCGTCTTCACCGGTGGCGTGGGAGAGCACGCGCCGCGCGTTCGTGCCTTGGTCTGCGAAGGTCTCGCCTTTCTCGGCATCGCACTCGATTCGGCGATCAATGCGCGGATCATGTCGGATGCTGTCTGCTCGGCGAACGACGCGAAGGTGGCGGTGCTCGTCGTGCACGCGGAGGAGAATTGGGCCGTTGCACAGGAATGCCTGAAGGTGGTATCCCACGAGAGCGTTCGATGAGTGAGGCGGCACGACTTCCCGAGAAGACTTTCACACGAACCTGGACAGCGTACATGGTCTCCGCTCGCGATGTACTTCGTTGCGTTCGCCTGGCGTTTCGTAAAGCGGCCATCGGCGTTGCCCTGAGCGCGATGCCCTTCGCCGCACCGTTCGCATTCGCCCAGGAGCCGGTGGCGTGGACGCACCCGCTCGTGTTTTCCACCTTCTCCATCGCGGCCATCGATCCGCGCACTGGCGAGAGTGGTGTGGCCGTGACGACGCGCGTGCCGTGCGTGGGGAACGGCGTGCCCTGGGTGCGGGCTGGCGTCGGCGCCGTGGCCACGCAGGCGAACACGCGCACCGAGTACGGCGCTGGCCTGCTCGATCTCATGGCGACCGGGCTGTCTCCAGATTCGGCGCTCCGCCGGATGCTTGCCGCGGATACCGGTAGCGCGAGCCGGCAGGTCGGCGTCATCGGAATGGATGGGCGATCGGCGACGCATACCGGCACCGGCACGACGCAGTGGGCGGGTGGACGGCAGGGCCGGAACTACGTCACGCAGGGAAACCTGCTCGTCTCGGGCGCGACGATCGACGCGGTGGCTGCGAGCTTCGAGGCGTCGGAGGGCGCACCGCGACATCTCGCCGATCGGCTCATCGATGCGATTGCGGCAGGTCATGCCGCAGGCGGTGATGCGCGCAAGGGCCGATCGCAGTCCGCGGCAGTCATCATTGCCGATCCACGGCCAGGCCGCTCGCGCCGGCCCGACAAGGTGACGGCGTTCATCAACGTGTGCGAGCACGCCGAGCCGGTGTCCGAAATGCGGCGGATCTACAACGCGATTTCGCAGACGCTCGGCTACCGCGAGCTGCAGTCGTTCAACGGAAACGACGTGTGGCAACTCAAGGTGATGCTGCACGCGCTGGGATTCTACCGGCCAGCGGTCACGGGTCAGTTGGTGCGCGACTCGGTCGCGACGGAATACTCGGCGGAGGCAATCGCAGCGGTGGACGCGTTCCGCGCGGCGGAGCAGCTCGCCGGACCACGCCTCGGATCACCCGCCGGTCTGGTGGATCGTGAAACGGTGGAACGGCTCTGGGCCGCGCTGACCCGCGCCGGAAAGGCTGAATCGGTCCGCCGCGAACTGATGGATATCACCGCAGTGAGGAGATGATTCCGATGCGACAGGCACGCACCTCGTGGCTCGTGGCCAGCGTCGCCCTCGCCCTCACGCCGACGACGGCGCGGACGCAGGTCGCTCGCACCGCCAGTTCGCCGCGTCTCGCCAGGCTCACCGCGGCACTGCCCGAGATCGATCGCCTGATGTCCACCTTCGCCGCCAACGCGAAGGTGCCCGGCATCGCGTACGGCATCGTCGTCGACGGACGCGTGATGCACATCGGGGTGGCCGGTGTCCGAAACGTCGCGATGAACGCACCGGTCGATACCGGCACCGTGTTCCGCATCGCCTCGATGACCAAGAGCTTCACGGCGCTTTCCATTCTCAAGCTGCGCGACGACGGCAAGCTGTCGCTCGAGGATCCGGCGGAGAAGTTCGTGCCGGAGCTCGCGCAACTCCGATACCCGACGTCGGATTCGCCGAAGCTCACCATCCGCCACCTCCTCTCGCACTCCGCCGGATTCCCGGAAGACAATCCGTGGGGCGACCAGCAGCTCGCCGCCACCGATGCCGAGATGTCGGCCATGATGCGGCGCGGCATTCCGTTCTCGACGTCGCCCGGCACGAGCTACGAGTACTCGAACTTCGGCTTCGCGATTCTCGGACGCATCGTCGCCAACGTGTCGCACATGCCGTACACCCGCTACGTCCGCGAGCAGGTGCTCCTGCCGCTCGGCATGACATCCACCACACTCGAGGCACGCGACGTCTCGGCCAGTCGCCTCGCGCTCGGGTATCGCCGGCAGGACGGACGATGGCTCGAAGAACCGCAGCTTCCCGACGGTGCGTTCGGTGCCATGGGCGGCATGCTCACCTCCGTGAGCGATCTCGGGAAGTGGGTGGCCTTCATGCTCGACGCATGGCCGCCGCGAGACGGGGCAGAGCGTGGGCCGGTACGTCGCGCGTCGGTGCGCGAGATGCAGCAGGTCGTCCGCTTCAACGGGGCCTCGGCGATCCGCGACACCACGAACGGCACCGTGTCGCTCAGCGCGGGCGGGTACGGCTTCGGACTCGGCGTGCGTCAGACCTGCCTGTTCCCCACCATCGTCTCGCACAGCGGTGGACTGCCGGGATTCGGTTCGCTCATGCGCTGGTTGCCGGAGTATGGCGTAGGCATCGTCGCACTTGGCAATCTCACGTACACGGGATGGGGCGGCCCCACGACGCAGGCGCTCGAGGTGCTCGCGCGCAGCGGTGGCCTCGTGCAGCGCGAGCCGGAGCCGGCACCCATTCTCGTGGAGCGCCGAGCGCAGGTCGCGCGCCTGGTGACGCAGTGGAACGATCGGCTGGCCGATAGCGTCGCCGCGATGAACCTCTTTCTCGACGAGTCGAAGGCACGGCGGCGCGCGTCGATGGACGCCGTGCGTGCGGCTGCGGGATCGGACTGTCGTACCGAGGGACCCTTCGTTGTGGAGAATGCGCTGCGTGGGCGGTGGCGCATGCGGTGTCGCGACGGGGATTTGCGCGTCAACATCACCCTCGCGCCGACCGAGCCAGCGGGTGTGCAGTTTTTGGAAGTCACGCCGATGCGGCGCGAGGAAAGCCTGGCGGCCGGTCCGGTGTGCAGGTGAATGGTGCACACGGTGACGGCCAATGCGGTTTGCCAGCGGGCGGCAGGGAGCGCATGTTCGATGCTCCCTGTATCGGAGCCCGTTCTTCCATGCGCCGCCTCACTGTTTGCCTGGCCCTCGCCGCCCTGCCCGCATCGCTCGGTGCCCAGGGTTCGTCATCGTCGGCGAACGCTGCCTCGTTGACGGAGGCGCAGCAGATCGCGTCCGCCGTGCTCCCGCTCCCCGCGGAGTTTCGCGCCGATGCGCGCGTGCTTGGCTATCGGGACGGTGGACGAAGCCTCGTCAGCCTCCGCAACGCTAGCGGAGCCTTCGTCTGCCTGGCGAGCGATCCGGCGGCCGAGCGCTTTCACGTGGCGTGCTATCACCGGTCGCTCGAGCCGTTCATGGCGCGTGGCCGCTCGTTGCGGGCAGGAGGCGTGAAGGGTGACCAGGTCGATACGGCGCGCTTTGCCGAGATACGAAAGGGAACGCTGGCCATGCCGAAGCAGCCGGCCGCGCTGTATTCGCTCACCGGTCCGGTGGGGAGCTACGACGCCACGACGAACTCCGTCTCCGGAGCGCGCGCCCTCAACGTCATCTACATCGCCGGCGCCACGTCGGCGTCGACGGGACTCTCGGTCGCCCCGGCGCAGGGTACGCCCTGGCTCATGTTTCCGGGGACGCCAAAGGCGCACATCATGCTCGTGCCGAAGATGTGAGTTGGTGGGTGCCTGCCTGGTTGCTGGATGAATCCGCGCGGCTGTCTGGTGACATACTCAGCAGGTAGGCCGTGCCATCGTGGTCCCCCGAGCGTCACGACATGTCCACATCGTCATCCAGCACGAAGAAGCTCGCCGGCTATAATCTGGCCGCGCCCACAGAGGCCGACGCCATCGCGGCGCTGGAACGCGTGTTCGGCGCCGTACGCGGGCGGGCGGTGTGGTCGGATGCGTGCAGCATGGCGGGCGTGACACCCGGCACGGCGCAGCCTGGCGCTCCGCTCGCACGAGTGACGCAGGCGCTCGCTGCACAAGGCGGTGCCGCCGCCACGATCGCCCGATCCATCGAGATTCGTGCGCGTACGTACACGCAGATCGCGGCGCGTCAGTCTGCACCGAGCACCGGAGCCAGGTCATGACCACGCCGACGCACGATGCACTGCACGATGCCGCTCGGCTCCAGGAGATCGCGGATCTCGGGCTTCTCTCATCCGATGTGGATCCCATCCTCCAGGACGTTGCCGCGCGCGCGTCGGCGCACTTGAATCTCCCCGTCTCGCTCGTGAGCGTCGTGCTCGACGAGGCGTTGCACGTCGCGGCCTCGCACGGCATCACCGGCATGTGGCTCGACGAGGCGGGCGGACATCCCGTGGAGTGGTCGTTCTGCGCCACGTCCGTGCGCACGCGCGATGCATTCACCGTGGAGAACGCCGCCGTGCATCCGGACCATCGCACGAATCCACTCGTGACCCAGGACGGCGTGCGGTGCTACGCCGGTGTCCCGCTCATCTCGTCGCGCGGATTCGTGCTCGGCAACCTGTGTGTGGTGGGCATGGAGGCGCGCACGTTCTCGGAGGATGAGATGGCGACGTTGCGCGCGCTCGGGGCAGAAGCGGTTCGACGGATCGAGCAACGGCGCATCGTGTGACGGGGCCCCGCGCGGCGACCGCCATTGAGCTTCCCCGCCCCGCATTCATATTCGTCGCGTGACCACCACCACGACGATCGATCGCATCCGCCTCTCGCTCCGTGAGCGATATGCGCTGGAACGTGAGCTGGGCCGAGGCGGGATGGGCACCGTCTATCTCGCGCGCGATCTCCGGCTCGATCGGCCGGTCGCGCTCAAGGTGCTGCTGCCGGAGTTCGCGTCGCAATCCGGACTTCGCGATCGATTCCTGCAGGAGACCAGGACGGCGGCCAGCTTCTCACACCCCAACATCGTGCCGGTGTACGCGGTGGAGGAGGGAGAGGACTACCTCGCCTACGCGATGGGACTGGTGGAGGGCGAGACACTCACGCAGCGCGTGGCGCGCGCCGGCCCGCTTCCCGTGCGCGAGCTCGTGCGCGTCGTGCAGGACGTGGGCTACGCACTCGCCTACGCACATGGCCGCGGCGTCGTGCACCGGGACATCAAGCCCGACAACGTGATGCTGGAGCGCGCCACCGGTCGCGCGCTCGTGCTGGACTTCGGCATCTCGCGCTCAATGACGCATGTCGTCAGCGCCTCGAATCTCACCCGCGTGGGCGAGGTCGTCGGCACGCCGGAATACATGAGCCCCGAGCAGGCGTCGGGCGACGTCGTGGACGGGCGGAGCGACCTGTACGCACTCGGTCTCACCGCGTATTACGCCGCCACCGGCACCACGGCGATGTCGGGGGAAAGCTCCCAGAAGATTCTCGTCCGGCAGCTCACCGAGCGCAGTGCGCCACTCATGCAGCTGCGACCCGACCTTCCGCCGGCGCTCGCTGGCGCGATCGATCGATGCATGGAGAAGGATCCCGCCGCCCGGTTTCCTACCGCCGAGGCGCTGGTCGAGGAGATCGATGCCGCGCAGCTGGCCGAGCCCGAGATCCCCTTGCCCATCCGCCTGTTCGCCGGCGAGCTGTCGGCGCTGTCGCTTGCCTTCATTGGTATCCTCGTCATCACCTGGCTGATGGTCCGGATGCAGCAGAACGCGAGAATGGCGCTCCTGGACACGCTGCTGCCCGTGGTGGGTCTGCTCGCCGTGCTCTTCGCGCGCACACTGACCACGATGAGCGAGGGGCGCCGGCTCG
>JAJAYP010000011.1 GCA_026786185.1 Gemmatimonadaceae bacterium | reverse complement strand
GTTTTTTTTTAAAAGACACTGTTTCAAATGTTATCCGGTGCGGGGCTCACAGGCCCGTTGGCCCGGGCGCGGCCACCCGGCCCCGTGGCGGGGGGCCCCTTTCCCGTCCTCCCGCCTACACTTCACCGTTCACCGTTCACCATTCACCGTCCCCATGCGTCTCAATCGTCTCAGCGCCATCGCTCTCACTGCCGGCGCGCTTTCGCCGCTCGGTGCCCAGACCACCGGCGACCCGAGCCGGATCACCGTGGAACGCATCTTCGCGTCGCCCGACTTCCGTGGCGGCGTGATCCCCCAGCCGTCATGGCTCAACTCGGGAAGCTCGTACATCATTCCGCGGCCAGCGAAGGATGGCGGCACCGAGCTCGTGAAGGTGGATGTGGCGACGGGGCAGGAGACGGTGCTCGCAAAGGCGGACCAGCTCGCGGCGGAAGGAAAGAAGCTCGACGTCGAGGAGATCTCGCTGAGCGGCGACGAACAGATGGCGATCCTCTTTCACAATTCGGTGCAGGTGTGGCGCACCAATACGCGCGGATTGTTCACCGTCTACGACTTCCGCTCCGGGAAGCTGACGCCCGTGTCGCGGAAGAGTGGCCTGCAGATGTTCGCCAAGGTGTCACCGGACGGACGGAAGGTGGCGTTCGTTCGCGACAACAACTTGTACGTCACCGAGCTCGCAAGCGGCCGGGAGTCGCAGCTCACGAGCGACGGCAGCGAGAACATCATCAACGGCACCACCGACTGGGTCTACGAGGAAGAGCTCGGGCTGCGCGATGCATTTCGATGGAGCCCTGACTCCCGGCACATCGCGTTCTGGCGGTTCGACCAGAGCGCCGTGCCGGCCATGCCGATCGTCGACGAGCTCGGGCTCTACCCGAAGGTCACGACACTGCGTTATCCCAAGGCGGGCGAGTCCAACTCGCGCGTCACGCTCGGCATCATCCACCTGGGTACCACCCGTCCGACGTGGCTCAGCGTGGGGCCCGATACCGGGCAGTATTTCGCGCGCATGGAGTGGGTGGGCAGTGATTCGGTGGCAGTGCAGCGCATGCCGCGCAAGCAGAATCAGGTCGACCTGATGCTGCTCGACGCCACGACAGGCCGCGGCCGCATCGTCATGACCGACCGGGACGACGCGTACGTCGACGTCGAGAATGGCGACCTGCGCTGGATCGGAGCCGGCAAGCGTCAGTTCCTCTTTCTCTCGGATCGCAGCGGATGGAGACAGCTCTATCTCCACGGCCGGGATGGCAAGATCGTTCGCCAGCTCACCACCGACGGCATGGACATCCTCGGCGTGCTCGGCGTGGACGACGCCAACGGATTCGTGTACGTGTCCGCCGCGGCGCCCACTCCCATGGAGCGCAACACCTATCGCGTGAAGGTGGCCGGCGGTGCAATGGAGCGCGTGACGCCACAGTCCGGGACGCACAACTTCAACATCAGTCCCGACGCGCGCTACGCCGTGGATATCCATTCCACGATCAGCGCGCCGCCAGTCGCGACACTCTACTCGCTGCCGTCGATGCGCGTGATCCGCGTGCTCCAGGACAACGGGCCACTCAAGGGGCGGCTGGCGCAGGTCTCGATGCGCCCGGCGGAGTTCATCAAGGTGCCGATGCCGGACGGCACGGTGCTCGACGGCTACCGCATCGTGCCCACCGCGTTCGACAGCACGAAGAAGTATCCCGTGCTCATGTACGTGTACGGCGGTCCGGCCGCACCCCAGGTGAACGACGCATGGGGTGGCACGCGCCTGCTGTGGCACCAGAGCCTCGCGCAGCAGGGCTACGTCGTGGTCTGCGTCGACAACCGCGGCGCTGCGTGGCGCGGGCGTGACTTCCGCAAGACGACGCAGTACACGCTCGGCGTGAAGGAATCGCAGGATCAGATCGACGCCGCCAAGTGGATCGGGCGTCAGAGCTGGGCGGATGCGCGACGGATCGGCATCTGGGGCTGGAGCTACGGCGGATTCATGAGCGCGCTCGCGGCCGGTCGCGGCGGCGACATTTTCAAGGCAGCGCTCGTCGTGGCGCCGGTCACCGACTGGAACCTCTACGACACCATCTATACCGAGCGCTACATGTGGACGCCCAAGGAAAATGCCGCGGGATATCGCGACGGTTCACCGCAGACGTACGCGAAGGGAGTGAAGGCCCGGATGCTGCTCGTGCACGGGACGGGCGACGACAACGTCCATGTGCAGAACACGGTGCAGTACGCGAACAAGCTCCAGGCGGCGGGCACGCCGTTCTACATGCTGCTCTACCCGAACCGCACGCATTCGATCTCGGGCGGCAACACCTCGGTGCATCTGTACAATTCGTTCACGAGATTCCTGCTCGAGAGCCTCTGACCGTGGCGGCATACTTCGCACGAGGACGGCGAGCGTCGCTCGCCATCCTGGTGATGGCGCGCACGTATCCCGTGCTGCGCCCGCCGGCGGAGTCGGCCAGCCCCAACTGAACGGCGCGACGCACGCGCTCACCTCGAGTCGCTCTTCAGCATGGAGGATCTTCCGACAATCGAGCGGTCGACTGGGCGCGTCGAGCGGAGTCGTTGTCGTCCTCCGGGCCCCTCTGCGGCCTCCGTGGTCAAGGCTCGTCCTCACCGCGTCATGCGAATGCGCTCATGAAGCGCACGCCCACACAAATGCCGGAAGACCCCAACATGGTTACCTTTGCGCTGCCCCAGGGCCTCGGTGGCGCGCTTCTCACCGGCGCGGTCGGGCAGGTTATCGGGCTCGTCCGGCTCTGGGGCGGGCGCGATCCGTGGGGCTGCATTGTCCTGCACGGTCTCGTCGATTTCATCGAAGCAACCGAATCCTGTACCGCCGGCCCTGGAGTTTGACGGCGTTTGTAGAACAGCCGCCAAACGGCGGGATTACATTTAGGCTCGCCTGCCGGCTCGCGTCGGCCTCCGTCGTACAGGGAGCTCATGATTCGGAATACCCTGCTGTATCTCTCCGATCAACCGCGGGTCTTCAAGTTCGTCCGTAATAATCGGCTCGCCAAGCAGTTCGCCCGCCGCTTCGTGGCTGGCGAAACGGTGACCGAGGCACTCGCCGCCGTGCGTGAGCTGAACGCGAAGGGGATCACGGCGTCGCTCGATCTGCTCGGGGAGAGCGTGAGCACGGAGCGCGAGGCCCGCAACGCCCGGGACGAATACCTGCAGTTGCTCGACCGGATCCACGAGTCGAAGCTCGATGCCAATGTCTCGGTGAAGCTGACGGCGATGGGCCTCGACATCGACCAGGAGCTGAACGTCGCGAGCATGCAGGACATTCTCGGTCGCGCACGGCAGTACGACACCTTCGTGCGCATCGACATGGAGGCAAGCTCATACACCGACGTGACGCTGGACCTGTTCGAGCAGCGGCTGTATCCGGCGTACAAGGCCAACGTGGGCGTCGTGCTCCAGAGCTATCTCTATCGCACCTTTGCCGACGTCGAGCACATGAACACGCTCCACGCCCGCGTGCGCCTGTGCAAGGGCGCGTACAAGGAGCCGGCCAAGGTCGCGTATCCCGACAAGCGCGACGTGGACGCCAACTACATCAAGTGCATGCGCGAACTGATGCTCAAGGGGAACTACCCCGGCATCGCCACGCACGACCCTGCGATGATCAACGAGGCGAAGCGCTGGGCGAAGGAGCAGGGGATCAGGGCGGATCGTTTCGAGTTCCAGATGCTGTACGGCATCCGCCGCGACCTGCAGGAATCGCTCGTGAAGGAAGGCTATCGCGTCCGCTGCTACGTGCCCTTCGGCACCCAGTGGTATCCATACCTCATGCGCCGCCTCGCCGAGCGTCCGGCCAACGTCGCCTTCATCACCGGCAGCGTCCTGCGCGAGGCGTTCAACGGTCGCCGCTAGGCCGTTCGCCATGCCAGGCCAGCATCTGCCCGCCGACCATTCGCGCGGAGACGCCAACACCATCGGCGGCTACGCAGCCGCGCACGGCCGGCCCGCCGCATTCGAGGGGAGCGACGGAGTCTCGTACAGCGTCGAGATCGTCTCGTCGCCTACCGGCGACCCCGAGAGGCCGTGGGGCGCATACCTGCTGTTCGTGCAGTGGGCCCGTATCGGTGGGGCGTCCCCGACCGGCCACCTCGAGACGGAGTTTCTCGCCGAGGCGGATAACGAATCCGATGCGCGTGCGGTGGTGGGAGCGCTCTCGCTTGGCCAGGTTCGAGCCGCTCTGGATGCGCTCATCGTGGAACGCGCCGGCGGAGCACCGGGCCGACGGTGGTGGGACGCCATGAAGGAAGACGTCGACGACACGGGAGGACAGCCGTGAGCACCGACGCCGACACGTCGGACCCGACGCGACACGGCGTGGTGCTGAGCGGTACCGGAGGTATCTGGCGCGTGCAGCGCGACGACGGGGACGTGATCGAGGCGTCGTTGCGCGGTCGCGTGAAGAAGGCGAATTCGGGCCGGCGCGCCGACGGTTCGTTGCGTCGCGACACCATATCGTCCGCGGCTGCGACGCTCAAGCTCGCGATCGGGGACCGTGTGCTGCTGGAGCAGGACGAGCCGGACGGTGATGTCGCGATCGCGCAGATCCTGCCGCGTCGCTCCCGGCTCGCGCGCCGGGCACCCGGAGGCGGACGGGGCGAGCGCGTGGTCGCCGCCAACGTGGATCAGGTGGTGATGGTCTTCGCCGCGGCGAATCCCGAGCCGCATCCACGCATGCTCGACCGCTTTCTCGTCATCGCCGAAGCCAACGATCTCGCGGCGCGTATCGTCATCAACAAGGTGGAACTGGTGGGTGGCGCGGAGGCGGCGCGTGGGCGGTGGATGGACTACGAGCGCGCCGGCTACACCGTGCACTACACGAGCGTCAAGCGGCGCGAGGGACTCGACGCGCTGCACGAGGCTCTTGCCGGTCAGGTGAGCGTGCTCACCGGTCCATCCGGCGTCGGAAAGTCGTCGCTGCTGAACGCGATGTACGAGGGGCTCGATCTGCGCGTCGGCGAGATCAGCGAGTCGGTGAACAAGGGACGGCACACGACGGTGGGCGGATTCCTGCACCCGCTGCCCGGCGCGGGCGGGGGATACGTCGCCGACACGCCCGGTCTCCGCGAAGTCGGCATGTGGGCGCTCTCGCCCACCGAGCTCGATCAATGCTTTCCCGAGCTGCGTCCCTTCCTCACCGGCTGTCGAGTCGCCGACTGCCGGCACAGCGTCGAGCCGCACTGCGCCGTGCGCGCGGCCGTGGAACACGGTGACGTGAGCCGAGCGAGGTACGAGAGCTTCATCAAGCTTCGCGATGAGCTGGAAGGCGAGAAGCCGACCTGGTAGCAGCCGGTCGCGTGAGCGGATGAGCTGAGTTGCGACACCGCGCCCAGCGTTCCTACCAGCTTCCCCGCTCGCCCGCGACCTCGATCACGCGGCCGATCCGGTCCGCGGCGTGGCGCCAGTTCGTCTGTACGGCGGCCTGGGCCTCGTTCACGAATCCGCTCTCGATGGCGTCGATGATCGCATCGTGCTCCCGCACCGAGGCGGCGATGTCGCTCGTGAGCATGCTGATGTACATGCGGATGTAGCGCTCCGCCTGCGGCTTCACGCTGTCGTGCAGCGCGATCAACCGCGGGCCGGCGCCCGCCACGACGATCTGCCGATGGAAGCGCTCGTCGGCTTCGTACATCCGGCCATGATCGGTGGGCACGCTGCGTCCGGTGGCGTGAAAGTCGGTGTTGAGCGCGCGAAGCTCCGCCGTCAACGCGTGACGGTCGGCGACCGGCATCTCTGCGGCCCACCGTGCGCCGAGTCCTTCGAGCTCGCCGACGATGTTCAGCAGCTCGTGGACGTCGATGCGCGTGAGCGGCGAGACCGTGAGCCGGGCCTGCTGCGCGCCGGGAGCGCCGACGACGAATCCTTCCTGCTGCAGCCGCTGCAGCGCTTCACGCACCGGCGTGCGGCTCACCCCGAGCCGGCTCGCCACCTCCGTCTCGACGACCCTGCTGCCCGGCGCGAGGAGTCCCTGAACGATCAGGTCGCGCAGGCGAAGGTACACCTGCTCGGGACGCGAGCCATGCGGCGCACCGGCCGCGCCGGAATCGGCCTCCGCACGCGTGCGTGCGGCGTCGGTCGCGGCGGAACGGGTCGAGGCTGATGAACGGCGCGCGGGCATCGATGGGCGGGGTGACGGACCGGGGAAATATACCGGGAAATGAGTACGGGGCGCGTCCCGGATCGTGCCCATGTGCAAACTCGGGCGGCACGCACGTCTCCTATGCAACTCTTCACTCGTGAGGCTACGCATGCGCGTCCCCCGTTCACCGGTCCGTCTTCGCGCCATCCTGGTGTTACTCGCCCTGCTCTCACCCACCCTGGGCGCACACGCACCCCAGCGGGGCGGCCTCCGCCAAACCACGACGATCGTCGGCCGCGTCTCCGATCCGGCGGGGCGACCGATCTCCGGGGTCAGCGTCACCATCGCGGCGCGGACATCGGCCGCAGCGACCGACGCGGACGGACGGTACGCGCTCCTCGTCGATCGGCAGTTGGACATCGAGCGCATCGTCGTGCACTTCCGCCGGACCGGATACGCCAACCGTGATCTTCCGCTCGCCGTGCGCGGCGACACCGTGCGCCTCGACGCGCAGCTCGTCCCGCGATCGACACTCGTGGACTCGACGACGGTCGCCGGCCGCACCGCTCCGCGGGACGCGACCGTCGGAGCCGCGACGATCGGCAAGGCGCCGGGCGGTACCGCGACGGGCGGTATCGTGATCCGCGGCAGCGATGCGCGATCCGAACGCGCCGGCGGCTACGCAACACAGTCCACGATCGCGCCAGGTCCGTCATCCATCATGATGCGTGCGCAGGTGGGCATGCGCGAGCGATCACTCCCCCGCCGTCGTCCGTATCCCGTTCCCGCGGACAGCGGCAACACCGAAGCGTACGAGCATATCGACGAGAATGCGTTCCGGTCGCCGCTCGTCGCCCCGCTGTCGACGTTCTCCGTGGATGTGGATCGGGCGTCGTACGCGAATGTGCGCCGATTCCTCACGGCTGGTACGTTGCCACCGCGTGACGCCGTCCGGATCGAGGAGCTGGTCAACTACTTCCCGTATGCGGACGACGCTCCCACGGGCCGCGATCCACTCCGCATCACCACCGAGGTGGCGCCTGCGCCATGGAACCCGTCGCACGACCTCGTGCGCATCGGGCTTCGCGCACGCGACGTGGACATGCGGCGCGCGCCGGCGAGCAACCTCGTCTTCCTGGTCGACGTCTCGGGTTCCATGCAGGGTCCGCATCGGCTCGGACTCGTCAAGCAGTCGCTGGCGCTGCTCGTGGACGAGCTGCGCGAACAGGATCGCGTTGCCATCGTCGTGTACGCCGGCAGCGCCGGACTCGTGCTCCCATCGACGTCCGGTGGCGACAAGACGCGCATTCTTGCCGCACTCGATGGATTGCAGGCGGGAGGATCCACCGCCGGCGGGGCCGGCATCAGGCTGGCCTACGACGTCGCGCGACAGCACTTCATCCGCGGCGGCACCAACCGCGTCATCCTCTGCACGGATGGGGATTTCAACGTGGGCCAATCCAGCGATGCCGAGCTGGTACGCCTGATCGAGGAGAAGCGCCGCGAGGGCTCGTTCCTCACGATCCTCGGTTACGGGATGGGCAACTACAAGGACCAGAAGATGGAGAAGCTCGCCGGCGCGGGAAACGGCAACTACGCGTACATCGACGACCTCCTCGAGGCGAGCAAGATGCTGGTCAAGGAGATGGGCGGCACCCTGATCACCGTCGCGAAGGACGTGAAGCTTCAGGTGGAGTTCGATCCGACGCGCGTGCAGGCGTATCGACTGCTTGGCTATGAAGACCGGCTGCTGCGCGAGGAGGACTTCGCGAATGACGTGAAGGACGCCGGCGACGTCGGTGCCGGACACGCGGTCACCGCACTGTACGAGATCATCCGCACCGAGGAGCGGCTCGACGTGACCCTGCCGCCGGTGTCGCCGCTTCGCTACCAGCGTCCGACGACGGAGCAGCGCGAGCGCGGAGGCGAACTGCTCCACGTGGCGCTGCGCTACAAGTCGCCCGACGGCGAGCGGAGCGTGCTGCGCACGCATCCGGTTCGCGAGCGACGCCTGGAGTTCGAACGGCCATCGGAGTCCATGCGCTTCGCGAGTGCGGTGGCCGGCTTCGGAATGCTGTTGCGCAACTCGCCGCATGCGGGCTCGCTCACGTGGCCGCAGGTCGTGTCGCTTGCGCGCGGAGCCGTTGGCACGGACCCGGAAGGCTATCGAGCCGATTTCATCCGCCTCGCGGAAATTGCGGCGTCGGTGAGCCGCGGCATCGCCAGGAGCCCGGGTGGACCAACCTGGAATGACCGGGAGCCGTAGACCCACGATCGTGCGCGCATGAACCCGAAGGCCTGGTCCGGTCGCCCGGGCCAGGCCTTCGCTCTGCTCGACAGCGTACGCGCCTCAGCGCATCTTCGATCGATGGCTGACTACGCGCACCTCCGCACCGATGACACCTCCGACGGGGTGCGTACCATCACGCTCGACCGCGCCGACCGTTTGAACGCCGTGAACGGCGCCCTCGCGGCGTCGCTCGTGACTGCGCTCGCGGACGCTGGCCGTGACGACGGAGTGCGGATCGTCGTGCTCACCGGCGCGGGGCGTGCTTTCTGCGCGGGGCTCGATCTCTCCTCGCCCCCCGAGCTTCCGAGCGGAACGCGTGCCGAGCGGCTCGATCCCTACGCGTGGGTCGGGAGCTGGGTGCTGGGCGTGCTCGCGTGCGAGAAGCCCGTGATCGCTGCCGTGAACGGACCGGCCGCCGGCGCTGGTTTCGGATTGGCGCTCGCCTGCGACATCCGGCTCGTCTCGGCATCAGCGAAGATGACGGCCGGCTACGTGCGCCGCGGACTCAGCCCCGACGCCGGGGTGAGCCACTTTCTGCCGCGCCATGTCGGACTCGGGGGCGCCGCTGACATTCTGCTCACCGGTCGCGACGTCGACGCGACCGAAGCGGAACGGATCGGCCTCGCGGCACTCGTCGTCGCCGATGCCGATTTCGCTGCGTCGTGCGCGTCGTACGCCGCGCAGCTGGCAGCGGGTCCGCCCATCGCGCTCGCGCTCACCAAGCGACTCCTGGCCGAGTCGTTCGATCGTCCGCTGGCCGCCACGCTGCGCGACGAGCTGGTGCATATCAAGCAGTGCTTCGCCACGAGCGATGTAGCTGAAGCAATGACCGCGTTTCGCGAGAAGCGGTCCCCGCTCTTTCGCGGTAGCTGACCCGCATGTTCGCCATCCGACATCACGTTTTCAACGCCGAGTCACCGTGATTGCCTTTCGTTCTTTCGTGGTTGTTGCTGCATGCGCCGCGCTTGTCGGCTCGGCGGTCCAAGCGCAGGCGCGTCGCGCTCCGCGCATCGCCTACCGGATCGCCATGCCCGAACCGGCGACGCATCTCTACGAGATCGAGCTCGACGTCGACGGCGTGTCCGGCTCCACCCTCGCCCTCCAGCTGCCGGTGTGGTCTCCCGGGCGTTACGCGAAGATGGACTTCGCCCGGAACATCCAGGACTTTCGCGCCACGAATGCGGCTGGTGCGCCGCTTCGCTGGACCAAGTCGGACGGCGCTCGATGGGTCGTCACCACGGGTGGCCGGCCCGCGCGCATTCGCTACCGATCGTACGACAATGCGCTCTCGGGCACGTACAGCGTGCTCGACACCGCGCACGCCAACTGGAACGGGGCGTCCCTGTTCATGTACGTCGAAGGGAGGAAGCAGCATCCCGTGACGCTGCAGATCACTCCGCCCGCCGGCTGGACGATCATCAATGGTGACACCCGCACGGCCGGGCAGCGTGACTACCGATTCGAGAATTACGATCGGCTGGTCGACACGCCCACCGAGATCGCCAGCGGCCTGATGATCGACTCGTTCTACGTCGATTCGCGAAAGTATCGCACGGTGATTCACCACAACGGACCGGCGCCCGCCGGCGTGCGCGAGCGATTCGTCCGCGACGTCGAGAAGATCGTGCGCTACGAGAACACCGTGTTCTCCGCACCTCCACTCGAGCAGTACACCTTCCTCTTCAACATCGGATATGCCGGCGGCGACGGCATGGAGCATCTCTACTCCACCCAGGTCATCGACAGGCGCGTGTTCTCCGACACGTTCACCGTGCTGCCCGGACTCGGCACCGCGGCACACGAGTACTTCCACGTGTGGAACGTGAAGCGTGTGCGACCCGTGGCGCTCGGACCCTTCGATTACACGCGCGAACAGTACCAGCCCAGCCTGTGGGTGGCCGAAGGGTGGACGCAGTATTACGGCCTCGCCGCGCTCCATCGCGCGGGCGTGACCGATCGCGCCGAGTTCTATCGGACGATGGCGCAGACGATTCGATCCAACCTCACTGCGCCCGGCCGAAAGGAAGTCTCGCCGCGCATGGCGTCGTTCAACGCGCCGTTCTGGGACGGCGCGCCACAGGGGCAACCCGCGAACGGAGCGAATACGTTTTTCAGCTATTACACGTCGGGCGCGGGCCGCGCCCTGTATCTCGACCTGTGGATCCGGGCCCGGTCCGGCAATCCCCGTTCGCTCGACGACGTGTTCGCGAGCCTGAAGCGCCGCACGTGGGATGCACCCACTGCGTCGTACTACCTGCAGGGCCGCGGCTACACGGAGCTCGATGTGGAACGGGCGGCCAGCGAGGTGGCGGGAGAAGACCTGCATTCGTGGTTCGACCGTCACGTGGGCGGCACCGACGATCCCGACTACGACAGCCTGCTCGCGCTCGCTGGACTGCGCCTCGTGCGCGGCGATTCCTGGCGCATCGAGGAACTGGCGGATGCCACTCCCGCGCAGCGTGAGATCCGCGACGGGTGGGCATCCGGCCGGCGGCGCTGAGCGCAGCGCCGGCCGGGTCGGTCATGCGCCATCATCCGGCCGACGACGTAGCGGATTCCCGCGACGGGGGAGCAGGATCGCGCGCCAGGGTGATGATCGCCACGCCACCCAGGATGACTGCCGCCGCGACGATCGTGCGCGATGTGACGGGCTCGTTGGCGAACGCCCAGCCCAGCAGCACGGCCACCACCGGGTTCACGTACGCATACGTTGCCGCCTTGGCTGCCGAGGTGTGCGCGAGCAGGTAGTAGTAGGCCGTGAAGCCGATCAGCGAGCCGAATGTGAGCAGGTACGCGAAGCTGAGAAGGGATCGGGCTGACGCATTCGCCAGATCGAGCTGTCCGGCCTCACCGCTCAAGAGGGCAGCCGCCACGAGCCAGAGCCCGCCGGCCATCATCTGGGTGCCCGCGCCATTGTTGGCCGACGTGGGGCGCGGCGCGCGCTGCGTGTAGAGCGAACCCACGGCCCAGGACAGCGACCCGAGAATCAGCACCGACGCGCCGACCGGATCGATGGCTCCCGCGCCCTGCAGCGCGGCGGGTCCCACGAGCAGTGCCAGACCGGCCAGGCCGAGCCCGAGGCCGGCGAACACGAGCCAGGCGGGCCGGCGTCCGCCCGGCCGCATCCAGTCGAGCAGCACCATCCAGAGCGGCACGATCGCGACCAGCAGGGAGGCGATGCCCGAGGGCACGCTCTGTTCCGCCCAGACCACGGCGCCGTTGCCTCCCAGCAGCAGCAATCCACCGCCGATGGCCGCGGTGATCCAGTCGCGCCGCGAGGGAGGTCCAGCGCGACCTCGGGTCCGCGACCAGATGAGGAGCACCGCTCCCGCCAGCACGAACCGCGCGCCTGCCATGAGCAGAGGGGGGAGCGTCTCCACGGCGAACCGGATCGCCAGGTACGTGGAGCCCCAGATCGTGTAAACAGCGGCAAAAGCGGCCAGGAGTCGAACGCGCATCGCTCGCAACATAGCCCCCTCTTGCCGGTACCGTTCGATCGTTGTACAGTTAACTAGTCAATTATTCGAGATCATCATGACGACGGCCGTTTCACCCCCGCACTTCCCTGCCGCTTCAGCTTCCGGTCGTCCGCCCACATTCGGCGACACCGCGCGCGCGCAGTTCCCGACCGGCGACGTCGAGCGCGACACCGCATTCGAGCGGGACGCGTTGCCCTGGCTGGACGACGTGTATCGATTCGCGCTGTCCCTCACGCGAGAAGAATCGGACGCGGACGATGTCGTGCAGGAGACCTTCCTCCGAGCCTACCGATCCTGGCATACGTTCATCCCCGGCACCGACTGCAGGCGCTGGCTCTTCACCATCTGCCGGAACGTCTTTCTCCGGTCGCGCGAACGTCAGCGGCCGACGGTGGATCTCGAGGACGGTGAGCAGGATGCCGTGGCGGCAGGTTCGGTCTATGCCGCAGCGCGCGAACGAGGATATGATGACATCTATGCGCGACTCGACCTGGCCCCGGCGCTTCGCGAAGCCATCGACGATCTGGCGGAGCCCTTTCGCTCGGCCGTGATACTCGTGGACGTCGAGGATCTCACCTACGAATCGGCCGCCGACGTGATGGGCGTGCCCATCGGCACGGTCCGTTCGCGCCTCTTTCGTGGACGGCGGCTGCTGCAGGAAACACTGCTCACCGTCGCCCAGGACATGGGCTTCGTGCCGGCGACCGCGGGTGCACGATGAGCGCGCCCGCTCGCGACCAGCTCGAGGGGCTCGGCCTTTCATCCTCGTGCGCCGACGTCATTCACCATCTCTGGGACTATCTCGATGACGAACTCACTCCGGACGGCGCCGAACGATTGCGCACGCACATCGCCGGGTGTCCGGAGTGTCAATCGTACGAGGTGTATCAGTCGTGCTTTCTCGAGGCGGTGAAAAAGCTCCGCTCCCGACTGGGTGCGTCCGGTCCGCTCCGTGAGCGGTTGGCCGACAGCCTGAAGGAGCAGGGATGCGGATGCTGGAACAAGGTCCGCACCGACGCCTAGCGATACGCCGGGGCAGCGCGATGCGCCGTCACGCGAACGACTGACGCACCGGCGCACCCGCGACTCCGTTCAGCACCACCGTCGTCTCCACGGCAATGTCCGGCGCCAGCGACGACGCCACCGAGCAGTACTTCTCGAGCGCCAGGGCGACGGCGCGCTCCGCGTGTACGGCCTCGATCCCCGCACCGTCCACGCGGAAGGTGATTCGCACCGCGATGAATCGCCGCGGTGCTGTCTCCCGTCGGTCGCCCTCGACGTGGATCGTCAGTCGCTCCACCGGCGTACGTCGCTTGGCCAGGATATCCACGACGTCGATGCCGGAGCACGCGGCGAGCGAGCTGAGGATCGCATCGGGAGGTGACTGTCCCGACTGCGCCGAGCCGTCCAGTCGCGTCACGGGACCACCTGGTCGGCCCGTATCGAATCGCTGTTCGCCGACCCATGCGGCATGGACGACGTTGGGCGGGTGCGCCATGCCGGTTACCGCTCGATGGGGGCGCGAACGGCATTCCCCCACTCGGTCCAGCTGCCGTCGTAGTTTCGCACGCGGTCGAAGCCCAGCAGGTAGGTGAGCACGAACCAGGTGTGCGACGACCGTTCGCCGATGCGGCAGTAGGCGATCACGTCGTCGCCCGCCGTGAGTCCGCCATCCCCTTCGTAGATCTCGCGGAGCGCGGCGGCGTCCTTGAACGTGCCATCGGCATTCGCGGCGCGCGCCCACGGGACGCTTCGTGCGCCGGGAATGTGTCCACCGCGCATCGCGCCCTCCTGCGGATAATCCGGCATGTGCAACTTCGCGCCCGTGAACTCGTCGGGCGACCGGACGTCGATCAACCGGCCGTGTGCTTCGACGTGCTGACGCACCTCCGGCATGAAGGCGCGGATCCGTGTG
>JAJAYP010000010.1 GCA_026786185.1 Gemmatimonadaceae bacterium | reverse complement strand
GCATGCTCGCGGGCGCGCGGCACGTCGGTCTCCACCGCGTAGCCGGTGTCGCCATACAGTTCGAGCGAACGGCCCGTCGCGCGGGCGCGCTCGATCAGCGCGCGAACCAGCGAGGGCTCGATGGGGCGGGAGTGTGTGGTGCCAAGAGGAAGCCGGATCACGCTCGCGCCGTTCTGGAACACGTGCCACCCATCCGCGTCGAGCCGCTCGGCATAGCCGCGCGTCCTGCCGAAGGCGGGGCGGCCGGAGCAGATCGCGAGGCGCACCCCACGCGCGCGCACGCGCGCCGTGGCGGCCCACGTCTCCGACGCGACGTCGCCAGAGCTCCCCACCATCGTGCCGTCCACGTCGACGCAAATCAGCTCGATCATGCCGGCAGTCCAACCGGGGCGCTCCGTGCCCGGCTCACTCGATCTTCACCCCGACGATTTCGGGGTCGGCGCGCGGATAGCGCAGGCGAAGCTTCCCGAGCCGGTCAGCGATCGCGCGTGCCACGAGGTAGTCCCGCACATCCTTGTCGTCGGCGGGCACGACGAACCAGGGTGCCCACTCCGTGCTCGTGTGCGAGAGCGCCCCCCGATACGCTTTCGTGAACTCGTCCCATTTCGCGCGGTCGTCCAGATCGCCGAGGCGGAACTTCCAGTTCTTCTTCACGTCGCTCAACCGGTCCTCGAGCCGCTGCTTCTGTTCGCCGTGCGAGATGTGGAGCATGAACTTCATGATCACCACACCGTTGGCGGAGAGCATGTGCTCGAACTCGTTGATCTGGTCGTAGCGCGCCATCCATTCCCGCTTGTCGATCGTGCCATGCACGCGGGGAACGAGCACATCCTCGTAGTGCGAGCGATTGAAGATGCCGATCATTCCTCGAGGCGGCACCTGCAGGTGGATGCGCCAGAGGAAGTCGTGGTGCTGCTCGAGATCGGTGGGCGCCTTGAAGCCGGTGACGCTGCAGCCCTGCGGATTCACCGCGGTGAACACCTTGCGAATCGTGCCGTCCTTTCCCGAGGCATCGCGCCCCTGGAGCACGATGAGCACCGCGAAGCGCGCGTCGGCGTACAGCACGCGCTGGAGGTCCGAGATCCGGTCCACCTGTTCTGCGGTGCCGTCGTCGAGCGCCTTTCCCGACAATACCTTGCGACGCACGCGCGCGTCGTCGTCACCAAGATGAATCGAGTGCTTGCCGGTGACCGGGGTGAGCTTCATGCTCCAAGGTTAGCGCCGCTTCGCGAGCACAGGAAGGCTGGCCACACTCCGATGCGTTCCGTATACTCGCCCGCCATGACACTTCGCGCCGCCATCCTCCTCTGTGTCCCCGCACTGCTCGGTGCCCAATCGCGCTCCGCCGATTGGCCCGTGTACGGGGGCACCTCCGACAACACCCGCTACTCCACGCTCTCCCAGATCACGCCGCAGAACGTCGGGCGCTTGCGTGTCGCCTGGACGTACGCGACCAAGGACGAATTTCCCGGGTCGGAGATGCAGGCCAATCCGATCGTGGTGGACGGCGTGCTCTACGCGACCACGCCCAAGCTGCGCGTGTTCGCACTCGATGCGGCCACCGGCCGCGAGCGGTGGAGCTTCGATCCGACACTTGGCAAGCCCACGACGCAACGCTTCCGCCAGCGCGGTGTCGTCGTGCATGGCGACCGCGTGTTCTTCTCGCATCGCAACTGGCTGTGGGCGCTGGACAAGGCGACGGGAAAGCCGATCACCTCGTTCGGAGACTCCGGGCGAGTGGACATGCGGAAGGGGCTCGACCGACCCATCGAGGGCGTGACGATCAGCGCCAGCACGCCGGGCGTCGTGCACGACGGACTGCTCATCATGGGGAGCACGGTGGCGGAAAGCCTGCCGTCGTCGCCGGGCGACATTCGCGCGTACGACGTGACGACGGGCGAGCTGCGCTGGATCTTCCATACGATCCCGCGACCGGGCGAGTACGGCTACGACACCTGGCCGAAGGAGACGTACAAGGTGGCCGGCGGCGCGAACGCGTGGGCGGGACTCACGGTGGACCACGCACTCGGGATGGTGTACGGCGCGACGGGGTCGGCGTCGTTCGATTTCTATGGATCCAACCGGCACGGCGACAACCTGTTCGCCAACACCGTGCTCGCGCTGGACGCGCGTACGGGCAAGCGCATCTGGCATTATCAGGGCATTCGCCACGATCTCTGGGATCTCGACTTTCCGTCGCCGCCGGCGCTCGTGACGGTGACGCGCGACGGTCACACGCTCGAGGCGCTCGCCCAGATCACGAAGACCGGTCACGTCTGGACGTTCGACCGTCGCACGGGGGTGCCACTCTTTCCGGTGGAGGAGCGCGCCGTGCCGCCATCACGGCTGCCCGGCGAGCGCGCGAGCCGCACGCAGCCGCTGCCCACGAAGCCTCCCCCGTTTGCACGGCAGACGCTCACGGAGGCGATGCTGACGCGACGGACGCCGGCCGCGCATGCCGCAGCGCTGAAGACCTACCGTCAGTACGCGACGCGCGGGCTCTATGCGCCGCCGAGCAGCAAGGGGACGATCGTCTTCCCTGGCTACGACGGCGGCGCGGAATGGGGTGGTCCGGCGTTCGACCCGGCGACCGGCCTGTTGTACGTGAACTCGAACGAGATGGCGTGGCTGCTGAAGATGGAGCCGCGCAGCGACAAGTCGTTGTACCAGAGCAACTGCGCGAGCTGTCATCGTTCCGACCTGAAGGGCACTCCCGGACAGATCCCGTCGCTGGTGGGAATCGGCACGCGTCGTTCGCGCGACGAGCTCGTGACGATCATCCGGCAGGGACAGGGCCGGATGCCGGGCTTCGGGGGCACGCTGGAGGGAGGTGCGATCAACGATCTGGCCAACTTCCTCATCACCGGCCGCGATGTGGCCGAGACCGGAAAAACGAATCCGAACTTCCTCCGGTATCGCAACGATGGCTACAACATCTTCCTGGACCATGAGGGGTATCCCGCCATCTCGCCGCCATGGGGTACACTCAACGCTATCGACCTGAACACGGGGACGATTCGCTGGAAGATTCCGTTCGGCGAGTATCCCGAGCTCGTGGCGAAGGGCATCAGGAACACCGGCACCGATAACTACGGCGGGCCCGTGGTGACGGAGAACGGGCTGCTGTTCATCGGCGCGACGAGCTGGGACAAGAAGTTGCACGCCTACGACAAGATGACGGGGCGACTGTTATGGGAGACCGTGCTACCGTCGGCGGGGAGCGCGACGCCATCGCTGTACATGGTGAACGGGCGCCAGTTTCTGGTGATCGCCTGCGGCGGCGGCAAGAACGGCGCGCCGTCCGGCGGAACCTACGTGGCCTACGCGCTTCCCGAATGACCCGCTTCGCATCGGTCATCGCCACGCTCGTCGCGTCGACGCTGCTGGTCGGAGCGGCTCACGTGGCGACGGCACAGGTCGCGCCGGGAACGCGGGTCACACCGGGAACGCAGGGATCGCTGCAGAAACCGCAGACCATCGTGAAACGTCCCTCTGTATCGGTGCGCGTCGCGGCGCTGAACGCGCTGCTGCGTGAACACTGGCAGTACACGCTGCGTACCTCACCCG
>JAJAYP010000009.1 GCA_026786185.1 Gemmatimonadaceae bacterium | reverse complement strand
GAACGGAGCTGACCGGCGCGGACACGCGCTTGATCGGTGAGGCGGAAGGGACCCAGGGATCGGCGGCAGCGAGAAGGTAACCCAGCAGCTGCAGCCCGACGAGGGGCCACCTGATCGAGGGCGGTAGAAAGAAGCTCGCGACGAAGATGGCGATCAGCAGGTGCGGCAGCAGCAGCCGTCCGATCTTGTACGAGAGGTAGTGCCACAGCATGCGGTTGCGCCACGGCAGCAGGAGGCGGGGCTCGTGTCGCAGGAGCTGATAGTTCCCGGCGAGCGTTCGCACCTTGCGTCGAAACTCGGTGCTCAAATCCATCTGATCGTCCCACGCGATCGCGAGCGGCTCGAAGACGAGACGATAGCCGGCGAAGAACGCCCCGAGCGGCAGATACATGTCGTCCAGGATAAGTCCCGGAGGGATGGGGCGAACGAGAGCGCGACGAATCGCGTAGATGGAACCCGAGACGCCCAGTGTGCTGTCCACGCGTGCGAGGGCGTGGCGGAGCTTCGTTTCGAAGCGCCAGTAGTGGGAGGCGACCGACAGCTGGCCATCGGTGCGACGGATGCGCAGCTCACCGCTCACCGCACCCACCGTGGGATCGGCGAACGACGAGACGAGCGCCGAGACACAGCCGGATGCCAGCGGCTGGCGCACGTCGGTGAGCACGAGCAGCTCGGTGGCGGCATGCGAGAACGCGGCGTTCAGCGCGGAGGCCTTGCCGCCCGCGTTCAGCTCGAGCAGGGTGACTCGCGGCTCTCGCCGGGCGTACTCCCGCGCGATCTCGACGGTCGCATCGCTCGATCCGTCGGACACGATGAGCAGGGAGAGCAAATCGATCGGGTAGTCCTGCGCGAGCACCGACTCGATCTTTGCGCCGAGCCAGGCAGCACCGTTTCTCACTGCCACGACCGCGGTGACGCGAGGCGTGATCGCGGCCTGTCGAATGGCGGGACCCGGGCGAAACCGGGCCAGCGCGAAGACGACCATCGGGTAGCCGACGACGATCCAACCGACCAATCCCGTGGCCAGTCCGACGATCCACCACGCCAGGCTCACGCGGTCATGCCCGGGAGCGCGCCACGTTGGGGTCGGCGACCGGTTGAGAAGGCCGCACACCGAGACGCATGCAGGCATCGAGAAACTGCTGGGCGATCTTGTCCCACCCGAACGTGCCTCGTACGAATTGCGCCGCTGTCTCGCCCATGCGCGTGGCGGCGGCAGGATCTCGCATCAGCGAAAGGATCGCGCTCGCAATCGTCGACGGTTCATCGGCGATGCGCAGGTGGACTCCGTCCGTCAGTGGCAGGCCCTCGGCACCGATGGTGGTCGACACGGTCGGGATGCCGGTGGCGAGCCCCTCGAAAAGCTTCAGCCGGGTGCCGCCGCCCACCCGCAGCGGAACGACGAAGACGGATGCCCGCTCGAGATAGGGACGCACGTCGGCCACCGTGCCGGTGACGACGACGCCGTGCTCGGGATCGTGGAGTTCCCGAACGGACGCCACGGGGTCGCGACCGACGATCGTGAGTCGCACGTCGGGCTCGTCTCGTCGCAGGCGGGGGAGAATCTCGTTCGCGAACCACCGGATCCCATCGATGTTGGGCATCCAGTCCATCGCGCCGAGGAAGATCAGGTGCTTCGCCTCTCGCGCCGCCGGGTCCGTAACTCGAAAGAACTCCGTGTTCACACCCGTGGGCAGGCTCTCGACGTTCGCGAGCGCGTACGCCGACCGAAACTCGGCAGCGTCCGATTCCGAGACGGCGATGACCCCGTCGAACGACGCGCACAACGCCGCTTCGGTAGCCCGCATTCGGCGGTGCTGCAGTCCGAAGTACGCGCGATGCAGCGGCGTCGCACCGACCTTCGCATGTCGCGCCCAGATGCGAGCTTCGACATTGTGCTGGAACACGATGCGTGGCATCCGGGCGACGAGCGGAATGGCCGGCGCGGGAAAGACGAAGTCACATATGAGCAGATCGACGTCCCGATCGCACCACTCGCGCACACGTTCAGCCATGGCAGGGGAGCGATAGCGATCGATCACGTACGGACTCGAGGACGCGAGATTCGCCAGCAACGCCGTGTAAAACGGGACGGTTCCCTTTTTTGGAGGCGCATGCGGAATCAGCTCTACCCTGGTCGCGTACTCCTCGGCATGCCGCAGCGCCTCCGGCGTGACGGTGCCGTCGTCGAGCGCGACGTAGGTGACGTCATGCCTTCGGCGGATTGCACGAAGCATCTCGAACGTCCTGATCCGCCCGCCGGAATTGAGCGGATACAACAGATCGGTCTTGATCCAGAGCAGGTGCATCGGCTACGCCGACGCTGCACTGCCCGCGAATCGCCGCGCGGGTGCGCGGTCCATCACGATGGACGCCGGATCTTCGCCATCGAGAAAGATGCGCGTCCACAGCTCGAACGTGATGAGCGCCCAGAGACGCTCCGCATGATTCTCACCCGCGCCATGACCGTCGACGATTCGTTTCAGCTCAGCGGGCTCGAAGATACCGCGCCGGCGCACGCGTTCCGAGAGCACGAATTCGTCGAGCAGGAAGCGCCACTCGCCGCGCAGCCAGCGACCGACAGGAACGGGAAAACCCATCTTCTTGCGGGACAGGATCGCCGCAGGGAGGCGATCGCGCATCGCTTCGCGGAGTATCCACTTCGTCGTCATGCCGCGCAGCTTGACGCGATCGGGCAGCCCTGCCACGAACTCGACGAGCGGATGGTCGAGAAAGGGCACCCTGCTCTCGATGCTTGCCGCCATGCTCATCTGATCCTGCTTCATCAGCAGTTCGTGCAGATATGTCTTCGCATCGACGTAGAGGAGCTTGCCGAGCATGGTCGGCGCGTCGCTTTCCGCGAAGGCGGCGTGGTAGTCCTCGTACGGATCGATGTCCCGGGTGACGTCGCGTACGGACTGCGTAAGGAGCGCTGCCTGCCGGCCGGGCGCGAACACGGCGAAATTGTCGAAGTACAATTCGTCGAGGTTCGCGCGCCGCGCGAGGAATGTGCGCGAGAGCTTGCCGCGAATGCCGGGCTGGCCGGACTCACCGATGGCTCTGGAGAGTCGCGTGCGTATTACGTCGGGGACGATGCCCTCCCATAGCCGCCCAAGCGCCATGTTGGCGACGGTCACTCGATAGCGGTTGTAGCCGGCCAGCGTCTCGTCGCTTCCCTCCCCGGTGAGTACGACCTTCACGTGTTCCGCGGCGAGCTCGGACACGGCATGCAGTGCGACGGACGACGGATGCGCGAGCGGTTCGTCCTCGTGGTAGACGAGCCGCGGCAGCGCCTTCCAGAAGGCATCCGGCGAGAGCACGATCTCGTGATGATCCGTGCGATACCGCTCGGCCACCATCCGCGCGTACGCGAGCTCGTTCGCCTCCCGCTCGGCGAACGCGACGGAAAAGGTACGAACTGGCGCGTCCATCAGGTCGCTCATGATGGCCGTGATCGCCGCGGAGTCGATGCCTCCGGAGAGAAACGCTCCGAGCGGCACGTCGGCCATCAGTCGCAGTCGAACCGCTTCCTCGAGACGGCGGGAATATTCCGCCACGATCGATCGATCGTCCATCGGTCCGGTGGGCGTCCGGCGCCGGTACGACAGGTCCCAGAACCGGCGTCGCTCCACCGCGCCGTCACGCCAGATGAGGACGTGACCGGCGGGCAGGCGGAAGACGCCCTGAAACAGTGTGCGTTCGCCACTCGTGGCATGATTGGCGAGAAAGTCGGGGAGGGCCGCGGACTCCAGCGATGGCGATACCAGCCCACCGGCCAGGAGCGCCTTGATCTCCGAGGCGAAGCTGAGCGTGCCGT
>JAJAYP010000008.1 GCA_026786185.1 Gemmatimonadaceae bacterium | reverse complement strand
GTTGAGCGACGTGAAGAAGAACTGGAAGTTCCGCCTCGGCGATCTGGACGACCGCGCGAAATGGGACGAGTTCACGAAAGCGTATCGGGGGGCGCTGTCGCACACGAGCACGGAGTGGGCACCCTGGTTCGTCGTACCCGCCGACGACAACGATGTGCGGGACTACCTCGTGGCACGCGCGATCGCCGACCGGCTCGGGAAGCTTCGCCTGCGCTATCCGCGCGCCGACCCCGAAATTGACGGGGTGAAGATCGAGTGAGCCGGGTACGGGGCGCCCCGGTTGGACTGCCGGCATGATCGAGCTGATTTGCGTCGACGTGGACGGCACAATGGTTGGGAGCTCTGGCGACGTCGCGTCGGAGACGTGGGCCGCCACGGCGCGAATGCGCGCGCGTGGCGTGCGCCTCGCGATCTGCTCCGGCCGCCCCGCCTTCGGCAAGACGCGCGGCTATGCCGAGCGGCTCGACGCGGATGGGTGGCACATGTTCCAGAACGGCGCGAGCGTGATCCGGCTCCCTCTCGGGACCACACACTCCCGGCCCATCGAGCCCGCGCTGGTTCGCGCGCTGATCGAGCGCGCCCGCGCGACGGGCCGTTCGCTCGAACTGTATGGCGACACCGGCTACGCGGTGGAGACCGACGTGCCGCGCGCCCGCGAGCATGCACGCTTGCTCGGGCTTTCCTTCGTGGTCAGCGACCTGCTCGCCTTCGGTTCACCAGTGGTGCGGGCGCAGTGGCTGCTGCCGCACGATGAGGTCGAGGCGGTGATGTCCGAGCCGCATGAGGGACTCACCCTCTCGCACTCACTGTCACCCGTCATGCCCGACGCCAGCTTCCTCAACGTCACACCGTCGGGCGTGGACAAGGGCGAGGCGGTGCGCGCGGTTGCGAGGGCCTATGACGTCCCGCTCGAGCACGTCATGATGGTGGGCGACGGCGCCAACGATGTCCCCGCGCTGCGCATCGTCGGCGCGGCGGTGGCGATGGGCAATGCCGAGCGCGCCGCGCGCGAGGCGGCACACTTCCACGTCGGTGATGTCGATCGGGGCGGGCTGGTGGAGGCGCTCACGCTGGCGCTCACCCTGTAGACCCGCGCAGCGTCAGTTTTTCCGCGTTCCTTCCATCCACGGCTTTCCCTCGAACATCGCCGAAAATCCGACGGCACGCCCGTCGACCATCCGGAAGTCCACCGGCGCCACTTCCACGTCGAAGATCTTCCCGTCCTTGAGGAAGGCGGGCATGAAGCGGTGCGGCGTGGACGTCGGCAGATACTCCATCTCCATCGCCTCGCCCGGCACGTCCATGATCCCTCGCAACGCGCCCTTCGCATTGACGATGGCGAGCTTCATCTCCGGCGATCGCTTCCCCTCAGGCGGTCGAACGTCAGCATCTCGACGTGTTCACCGGTCGACGTATGCTGCACTGGAACGGCGAGCGCCATGTCGGCGATCCTGGGGTGCCGCGTGTGAAAGAGCGTCGCGTTCGTGTGGAAGTAGAGCGTCCATGGCGCGGAGGGATCGCTCACCATCCACACCGAGTACTTCCCCGCCGGCAGTGACTTGCCGCCCACGGTGACGTCGCGAGAGACCTGCATCGTCGTCGACGCATTCGCGCCCGGCGTCCACACTTCACCCTTCGTCACCACCTTGCCGAACAGCGAGTCGCGGCCGCGCGCCTGGGCGCGTCTGTAGCTGATGATTACTCCCCGAACCCGGCGTCGATCGCTCGCCGGATGCCTCGCAGCGACCAACCCGCGGCATGCGCTCCGCTCGCGCGCGCGACGGCCGCCCGAGCAGCAGCAATGCAAGCGTCACGACGAAGCGGCGACGCGAAAGTCGCATCACGGCACCAGCACGGCTTGTCCGCCCAGGGTCCACCGTCGAATCCATTCGTTCTCCCGCTTCATCTTGTCGAGCTGATGCCGCGGCTCCTGCAAGCCGTGCGGCTCGCGTGGGTAGAACACGAGCTGCACCGGCACGTTGTTCTTCCTGAGCCCGGTGTACAGTTCCTGCGCCTGACCGACGGGCACGCGCAGATCCACCTGCCCATGCAGGATCAACGTCGGCGTGCGCGCGTTCTTGATGTACGTCATCGCCGAGCGCTTGCGGTACTCCGTCGTGTCGTTCCACGGCTCGGCACCGAAGTATCCGTCGAGCGCGCGCGGAATGTCGTTCGTCGCATACATGGAATACATGTCGGTGAGTCCCGCACCCACGACGACGGCCTTGAAGCGGTTCGTTTGGGTGAGCGTCCACGCCGTCATGTAGCCACCATAGCTCCATCCCGTCTGCGCGAGCTTCGACGAATCGGCAATGCCGCGCGCGATGAGCGCATCGATGCCCGTCTGGATGTCGCGGTAGTCGCCCGCTCCCCAGTCCCTGATGTTCGCGCGCAGGAATTTCTCCCCGTACGCCGACGAGCCACGCGGATTGGGATAGAAGATCGCGAATCCCTGTCCCGCTGCGACCTGTCCCGGGCTGCCCCACCCCGCCGCGAAGTTCTCCGTCCACGCGCCCGCTGGTCCGCCATGGACCGAGGTGATGAGGGGATAGCGCTTGCCGGGCTCGTATCCCACTGGCCGGAGCAGCACGCCGTCCATCTCCATTCCGTCGCTGCTCTTCCACTGCACGACCTCGGCTTTCCCGAGCGCCAGATCCCGGATCTGCAGGTTGTGGTCGGTGAGCTGGCGCGAGGTGAGCAGCCCGGTGCCGATCGTGGCGACATGCACGTCGGCAGGCCGCTGTGGGTCGGACATCGTGAACACGACAGTCCGCCCATCGCGCGACATGGTGCCGCCGCCAATCACGCCTCGCACATCCGTGAGCGCGCGCGGCGTGCCACCCGCCGATGGAACGGCGAACAGCTGCGTCGTCGTACGCACCGACGCGCCGAAGTAGAGCGTTCGACCGTCGGACGACCAGGTCGGCGCGTTCGGCTGATACAGAAAATCTGGTGCGACCAGGCGGGGCGTGCCGCCAGCCGCCGGGATCATCGCGAGTTGCGACTGCCGTACGTCGCTCCCGGCGCTGGTGATGTATGCGATCCGTGTCCCATCGGGCGACCAGCGCGGTGACTGGTCGGTGCCTGCATTCTTCACGAGCATGCTCGGCGCACCACCTGACACGGCCACGACATGGAGATCGCTCAGGCTGCCGTCGTCCGCGCGAGGCGTCGGCGTCGTGCTGAAGGCGATCCGTGTTCCATCGGGTGACCACTGCGGATCGTTCGCCACCGCGTCACCCGTCGCGAGCAGGCGCGCCTTCCGCGTCGCGACGTCGAGCACCCAGAGCCGGTTGAACTTGTAGTTCGTGTCGACGACGATCGCATCGTCCTTGTCCTTGATCCGCTTCTCTTCCTCCGCCGTCGGCTCCTGCTCGGCGATGAACGCGATCGACCGGCCGTCGGGCGACCAGGCGATCTGACGCACGCCACCCTTGTGCTCCGTCAGCCGCTCAGGCTCGCCCCCGAACGCCGACATCAGGAAAATCTGCGGCTTCTCCTCGCGTGCCGAGATGAACGCGATCCCCCAGCCGTCGGGCGACCAGCGCGGCGACGTGTCGCTTTTCTTGTGTGTCGTCAACCGGCTCGGCGACTCGCCTGCCGTGGACGCGAGCCAGATGTCGGCATCGCTGGCATTCTGCTCGAGGTCGGCGCGCGTGACCGTGTACGCCACCCACTTTCCGTCAGGCGAGATCTGCGCGTCGCTCACGGTGCGGAGCGCGATGACATCGTCGAACGTCATCGGGCGCGGGGTCGACGCACGGGAAGATGTCTCCTGCCCACCGGCGTCCGCGGCGGTCAGCGCGGCGAGGAGCAGGGAGGTAGATAGCGTACGGGTGAGCTGTCGCATCGCGTGGCGGAGTCGGGATTGGGGAGCCCCAAACATTTCTCTCCGTGCGGGCGTGGGCAAGCGGCTCGCTGCCTACCTCCTCACCAACCGTGGTGCCGAGGCCGGCGGTCGCCTGTGTTTCGTCGCCTGTTCGTACGAGTACGCGAGTCCGATGAGCGTCGGCTCGCTCCATGCGCGCCCGAACAGCGTCACTCCCGCCGGCAACTCGCCGCGTGTGTACCCCATCGGGACGGTGATGGCGGGAAACCCGGTGCTTGGCGAAAAGAGCTGGCTGTTGTCGCCGGCGGGCGTGTTCAGGTCGCCGATGAGGCGCGGCGGGTTGCTCCAGGTAGGATAGACGAGCGCGTCGAGGCGCAGCGAGTCCATCGTCGACGTCACCGCCGTGCGCAGCCACGCGCGGAAGTCGTCTCGCGCACGACAGCCCGGATTGCGCGCGGGCGGAAGCGATTCCGCCTGCGCCGCTTCGAGTCTCGGCTGGATCGTGGGATGAAACCGACGCGAGCGTATGATCTCCGCCACGGTGTGCACCGGCGCGCGCGTTCCCTGCCGGGCGAGCCATTCTTCGATGTCGAACTTGAACTGGTTGCACGAACCGGTGAACGCGCGCAGCCGCTCGTCCAGCCCGCTGATCGTGGCGGAATCGACGATGACCGCGCCCTGCCGGCGCATGTCGGCGAGTGCCGCGCTGAACACGCGCACGACCTGGGAGTCCGTGCCAGGGCGTTCGTATGCCTGGCGCAGCACGCCGATGCGCGCACCGCGCAGCGCAGCCCGATCGAGGGAGGTCGTGTAGTCGGGCGTCCGGTGTCCGCGCGAGCGCGCCGTCACCGTGTCGGCCACGTCCTCGCCAGCCACGATCTGGAAGATCGTCACTGCATCGGCCACCGTGCGCGCCATCGGACCGGCGATGTCGGCGGCGAGGTTGAGCGGCGCGACTCCGGTTCGGCTCGTCAGCCCCATCGTCGAGCGGATGCCGACGAGTGCCTGGTGTGCCGACGGCCCGCGAATGGAATTCCCGGTGTCGGTGCCGAGCGCCGCTTCGCCCAGGTTGGCGGCGACGGCCGCCGCCGATCCGCCGCTGGAGCCCGCGGTCACGCGGTCCAGCGCGTAGGGGTTCTTCGTGTAGCCCGGCAGGATCGAGCTCACCGTCTCGAACGGCGTGAACGCGAACTCCGCCATGTTCGACTTGGCCAGCACGATCGCCCCCGCCTCGCGGATACGGCGCACCATGAACGCATCCTGCGCCGGTCGCATGCCCTCGAGCGACAACGAGCCCGCCGTCGTCGGCAGGTCGACCGTCTCGAAGTTGTCCTTCACGATGATCGGAATGCAGTGCAGCGCACCCAGGCGGCCCGCGCGCGCCCTGTCGCCGTCGAGCGAGTCGGCCACGGCGAGCGCGGTCGGGTTGACGACGATCAGCGTGTTCAGCGCGGGCCCGCGATGATCGTACGCCGCGATGCGGTCCAGGTACGCGCTCACCAGCCCCCGGCAGGTGAGCGTGCCGGCGCGCATCGCGTCGTGCACGCTGGCGATCGTCGTCTCGGTGACATCGAACCGGGATGGCGTCGCACGTCGTGAAGTGCTCGGCACTTGCGCCGGTGCCACGACGGGCAGGAGCCCTGCCAGCGCGGCAGCGAGGAGTGGGACGGTGCGCATGTCGATGCGTGAAGGCGAAAGGTGAGGAAGTGTTACGGCGCGATCGCGATGCCGATCAGCGCACGATCGTGGTTTACGTCACCGATCAGCGAGGCGAGGCCGGTCGTGAGGTTGATCGTGTAGAGCTGGGAGCGGGTCGGGTTCCCCGTGAGCGTCGCGTACGCCGTTCCGGCGAAGCTCGTTCCGGCCCCTGCACCCACGATGTCGAACCCGACAGCCAAGGCCGTGTTTACCCCGAGCGCGCCGCGCGTGGTCAACTTGCCGCTGTTGGGGCTCTCGAGCAGCACGAGTACATCGCGGTCGGCATCGATGGCGAACAGGTCGGTCGCCGTCGCGGCGGGCACGCTGTTCGTGTACGCCGTGCCCACGATCGTCGGGTTTTGTCCGGCGTTCACGTCGCCGGCGGCGTAGGCGAGCGCGGTGTCTGTTGCCGCCACCGCGCCGGTGAGTGGATTGAGACGAAGATCCTGCTCGGCGTCGCTGTGCAGGCGGATGCGGTCGGCCTGCGGATTGAAGTCGACACCAAATGACGTGCCCGCCAGCACTGGTGTGAATGCCGCCGTGCCGATGATGGTGGCGACGCCAGTCGTGGTATCCACGGTCACGACGCGATTGCCCGATGTGATCGCGTACAATCGACGGTCGGACACGCCGGGCGCATTCGCGCGGAAGTCGATGCCGACAACGGTCTCGCCCGTGCCGAGTCCGGTGATCGGAATGCGCCGGACCTCACCGCGCGTCGGATTGTCGCGGCCGAAGGAGACGAGAGTGTTTCGATCGTCGACACCGAAGATCGTTGCACCCCGCGGAACGCTCGCGCCAGGCCCCGTGAGCGTGAAGGCGCGCGCGTCGCACGCGATCACGCCCGCCATCAGGATGAGGGCTACCAGCAGCGGGAGCGCGTGCGTGCGATTCACGAACGAAACGGTGGAGTGCATGGAAGTCCTCAGCATGTGTAATACGAACGGGCGCTCCGCTCTCATGATTTACGGCGTCACACTCCACTCGGCGCCCAGGCGCGCCTGCAGGCCGGCGAACACCATGATCCCGTCCCAGAGATTCTGGAGCCGAAGGTGCTCGTTGGCCGCGTGCTGGTTGTTGTCATGATTCGCGATGGGCACCACTACCAGCGGCGCGCGCAGGACGTCAGCGAACAACGCCGTCGGCAGACTGCCGCCAAGCGTCGGCACCTCGATCACGCTCACGCCGAGACCCTCCGCGACCGCCCGGACGACGGCGCGCGCGAGTGGCGTGTCAGGGCGCGTGCGCTGGCCGGGATAGCCTTCGCTCCCCCAGTCGAATCGCAGCAGGCGACCACCCGCCATCCGCGTTGCGCTGTCGGGCGCCGCATGGAGCACGGTGAATCCTCGGCGTCGCGCATGTGCCTCGATCGACGCACGAATGCGCGCCGGTCGCTGATCGGGCACCAGGCGAAAGTCGATCGACGCCGTGGCCTCGGTTGGTATCGCATTGGCCGCTGCTCCCACCGGACCGGCATGCAGCGATCGCACATTGAGCGCTGGCTCCATGATCCGCTCTGCCAGCAACGCGCCTCGACCCTCCGTCGCACCCGTCCCGAGGCCGAGCTCGCGTCGCAGCGCCGCATCGACCGACGGAACGGTGCGCAATGCGCGACGCTCGGCCGCGCTGATCGGACGCACGTCGTCGTAGAATCCCGACACGAGGATGCGGCCCTCGATGTCGCGCAGCGACGCGACGAAGTTGGCGAGGATCGCCGCGGGATTGGGCGACCAGTTGCCGTAGTGCCCGCTGTGCAGCGCTCGGGTGGCGCCGTAGGCCGTGATGACGACGTCGGTCACGCCGCGCACTCCCATCACGACCTGCTGGCGACGGCTCTGGTGCACGGGTCCGTCGGCGAACACCCAGCCGTCGCTTGCGAGCAAATCGGCGTGCCGCTCGAGCAGTGCGCGCGTGTGGCCGTTGCCCGCTTCCTCCTCGCCGTCGAAGTAGAACTTGAGGTTCACGCTGGGCGCGATGCCCGCGGCCCGTAGCGCGTCGAGTGCCACGAGCATCGCGACGATCGGCGCCTTGTCGTCGCCGGCCGATCGCGCGTAGAGCCGCCACTCCGGCCCCGCCAGCCCGTTCGCCGTCGGCATGGGGACGACGCGACCCCCCTGCTCCAGCGTTCCGTCGCGCATCGTGGGCTCCCAGGGCGGTGTCGCCCAGCGCGCCGGCTCCACCGGCTGCCCGTCGTAGTGCGCATAGAGCACGATCGTGCGCGTCGCGCCGGGCGTGCGCAGCTCTCCGTACACGGCCGGCGGCCCACCCGTCGGTGACTCGAGCAGTCGCGGCACCACGCCGCGCCGCTGCAACATGGCAGAGATCGCCGCGGCGTTGCGTCGGATGTTCGCGCTGTCGCTCGCGAGATTGGGAATCGCGAGCAGGTCGCGAAACTCGTTCAGGATCTCCACTTCGTGCGAGCGGCGATGACTATCGACCGCCGAACGAAGTGCGGCGGCACTGGACGCGGGGGCGCCCTGCGCGCCCAGACATGGTGCGGCCGACGTCAGGGGCACGATTGCGAGTGCCAGTGCCACGATCCCGGATGTAACGACATGCGTGATGAGTGAAGGCATGGCCGATCATCGCTGGCTGGCTCCGCGCACGCAAGACACGAACGTCATGTACTGGCGAATCCACGGTGGCGTTTGCTGGCCTCGGAGAAAGCTCGGCGCTACGTTCGCATCGTGACTCCTACCGAGGCCTTGTCGATGATCCGTCATCTCCGTCCGCTCGTGCTCGTCGCGCTCGTGATCGCCGATCCCATGTTCGCGCAAGCGACGATCGAGCGTCCCGCGCTCACCTATCCCGTCACGCGCACGGTGGACCACACCGATCGATTCGGCACCGTGGTCGTCGCCGATCCGTATCGGTGGCTCGAGGATCTCAACGCGCCGGAAACGGCGCAGTGGGTGGCGGCCGAAAACGCGGTGACGAGCGCGTACCTTGCCACCCTGCCGATGCGGGAGCCGTTGAAGGCACGCATCACGGCGCTGTGGAATTACCCGAAGGTGAGCGCGCCGCGTTGGCAGGGCGGCCGATGGTACTACTCGCGGAATTCGGGCCTGCAGCGGCAGAGTGTCATGGTGGCGCGTTCGGCGCTGGATGGCCCGGAGCAGGTGGTGCTCGACCCCAATGCGCTCTCGCCCGACGGCACGGTGGCGCTCTCGGGTTTCGTGCCTTCGCCCGACGGACGATACGTGGCGTATGGACAGAGTGAAGGCGGGTCGGACTGGAGCACCTACTTCGTCCGTAACCTGCGAAACGGCCGCGCCACAGGCGACACCGTGCGCTGGGTGAAGTTCTCCGGCCTTTCGTGGACACAGGATGGCCGCGGCTTCTTCTACGGTCGGTATCCCGAGCCGAGCGCAGGGTCGAAGTTGAGCGGGGCGCTTCGCGACAAGAAGATCTACTACCACGCGGTCGGCACGCCGCAGGCAGCAGATCGCCTCATCTACGAGCGACCCGAGGATCCGGCGCTGTTCATCAGCGCGGGCCTCGACGAGACGGGGCGCTACCTGTTCGTGACGACGAACAAGGGCACGAGCGCGAAGAACGAGTTGTTCGTCGCCGATCTCGCGAATCCGATGCGGCCGAGACTCGAGGCGCCAATCCGGCCCCTCTTCACCGGACATGACGCCGCGTACGATCCACTCGGCATCGTGAATGGCGTCGTCTACCTGCTCACCGATCGCGACGCCCAGCGGCGGCGTATCGTTGCGGCGCCGCTCGCCTCGCCGTCGGTGGATCGCTGGCGCACCGTGGTGCCGCAGGGCCGGAACACCATCGAGAGCGCGGACCTCGTCGGAGGTCGCATTGCCGTCGTCACGCTCGAGGATGTCGCGGGCGCGATCCGTTTCTATCGCCTGTCGGGGACCCCGCAGGAAACCGTGCAGCTGCCGGGACTCGGCAGCGTCGGTGGCGTGTCGGGCCGGTTCGATCGTCCCGAGCTGTTCTACAGCTTCTCCTCGCCGCTCGTCCCCAGCACCGTCTACCGCTACGACGCGCAGGGGAAGCGCAGCATCGCCTTCGAGCCGCCGCCACTCACCTTCGATCCATCACGATACACGACGACGCGGGTGTTCTATCCATCGAAGGACGGGACCAAGGTGCCGATGTTCGTCACGCATCGTCGCGGCCTCGCACTCGACGGGACCAACCCCACGATGCTGTACGCGTACGGTGGCTTCGACATCACGACGAATCCCACCTTCCGTCCCGACGTGCCGGCGTGGCTCGAGCTCGGCGGCGTCTGGGCGACAGCCAACCTGCGCGGCGGCGGTGAGTACGGTGAAGCGTGGCACGAGGCCGGCATGAAGGAAAAGAAGCAGAATGTGTTCGACGACTTCATCGCCGCCGGCGAGTATCTCGTGAAGCAGAAGTACACCTCGCCCGCGAAGCTCGCCATCATGGGAGGCTCGAACGGCGGCCTGCTCGTGGGTGCGGTGATGGAGCAGCGTCCCGACCTGTTCGCCGTCGCACTCCCCGCCGTTGGCGTGATGGACATGCTGCGCTACCACAAGTTCACCGGCGGTGGCGCGTGGGCCACCGAGTACGGTTCCGCCGACGACTCCACGGCGTTTCCCTATCTGCGCGCGTACTCTCCGCTGCACAACATCGTCGCGGGACGCTGCTACCCCGCCACGCTCGTCACGACGGCCGATCATGACGATCGTGTGGTGCCGAGCCATTCGTTCAAGTTCACCGCGGCGCTCCAGAAGGCGCAGGGTTGTGCGAAGCCGACGCTGATCCGCGTCGAGACCCAGGGCAGCCACGGATATCGCCCGACGGACAAGCGTATTGCAGAGCTGGCGGATCAATGGGCGTTTACCGCGGCGCAGATGGGAGTGGAAATGAAGGCGAGGCCCTGATCACCGAATGGGGGTGGTGGCGAACGCCGCCACCCCGGCTACGCTCTCCTATAAATTCTTATTGCTTCTTTAGGGCGGCGAAGTACCGCAGTCCCGCTCCATTGCTTCTGAACCCGGCGTCGTGCATCGCCTCCGCCCACCGCGATGACGCCGCCCGTTCTCCATCGATCGTTTCTACGATCAGATCACGCATCTGCCGACCGCTCACTCCTGACGTCCGCGCCACCATGCGTTCCGCCAGGGCCGCGGCCGCATCCCGGACGTCGGCAGGCGCCGCCCCCGCCGCGACCCGCAACCGAGCTCCACGCCCCTCGGCCACCAGCACGATGCGGCCCCCGCGGGTAACGAGGAGCGCCCCCGCCCCGCGCGGCCGCGCCAACGGATCGGGCGCCGTACCCGGCGCGAGCGGGAGCGTGTACGGATTCGACGGGTCACTCGACGCGAGCACCACGGCCGATTCCTCCACATCCGACGGCGCACGCAGGAGTTCCACCGCGTCCGGAAGCGCGAACTGCGCCCCCGCGAGGCCCGCCACGAAATACCCGCGCCGCACCTCGCCCCGAAACTCGAGCCGCTTCAGTTCGTGATAGATCTCGCGCCATCCTGCCACAGGGCGCTCGCGCCGCCACCAGTCGCGTGACACGATGCCGTAGCGCGCGAGCCATTGCCTCGCGATCTGCTCCGCCAGTGTCTGCACATCGGCGACCGGTCCGAGCGTGCCCGCGTTGTGGACCAGCGACCAGCGGCCACCCCACGACGTGACCGTCTCGCGGTCCGGGCGCGTCCACTTCGGTAACCGCCGTGCGTTGACGCGACGCTGGACCACCGGTCGCGCCGACGGCACGAAGTCCGCCGGCAACCAGCGCGTCGGATCCGGCGCGCTGCGCTCTCGACCCGACGACACGGGCGTCCAGCGCACCACGTCGCGGAGCGCGTCCATGGTATCGTTGGTCGCCATGCCGGCGGCGACCAGTTCGCGCAGCGCGTCACGCGTCTGCCGAGCGCCCAGCCCCGTCGCGACCGACACGTCCGCGGTGAACGACGCGCCCCCCGTGCGCAACGCATCGCGAACGGCGCGCGCGCTGTCACTCAGCGACGTGTCATCGTTTACCTCCCCGATCCAGAGCCGGCCCGTGCCGCGCGCGAAGAACCGCACGCGTCCCATTGTCGCCAGGTTCCCAGCCTTCGCGTCCGGCCTCCGCTCGGCGGCCCACACCAGCGCGCCCGACGCCGCGAGCCGGCCCAGCGCGTCTGCCTCGTAGCGTTCCATCCGCGCCGGCAGATAGTCCCGCTCCCACCCCTCGGCCGGTCGCGCCAGGCCGTAGAGCTGCGCCATCACCTCCGCCGCGCCGTCACTCCCCTCGACCCGCGTGTCGGGTGTGAGATGCTGCCAGCGCTGCAGGAACCTCGCGAAGCGGTCGATGCCCACCGCCTCGATCTGCTGGCGCGCCTTCGCCAGCTCGCGGCGGCGCGCCTGCTCCAGCAGCCGGCGCGAGCTCCAGCGCGGTTCGTCGCGCGCGCCGCCGAACACGCCGCGCACCAGCACGTCGCGACGCTCCCAGTCTTCCAGGCGTCGCTGCACCCAGGCCGCGTCGAATCCGTGGCGGGCCAGCACATCGTTCACCGTCACCGGCCCGGCGAGGGCGACGAATCGCGCCAGTATCTCGCGGCGCGCCGCCTTCATCGTCAGCGCTGCGGCCCGCAGCACCTCGGGTATTACCTCGGCGGCCGCACGCGGCGCGAGGTCGACGCCTGCGCTCACGCGCGACAGCGCATCGGCGCCGAACGCTGCCGCGTAGCGACCGTAGCTGTCCACGAGAAGGAATCGTCGCTCGGTGCCCGCGGACTTCGGCAACTCCGCGGCGATGAGCCGTCCGCTCGCCAGCAGCGCGATCATCGGATCGCCCCCTCTCCACTCCGTCTCGGGCGCGATGCGTGCCGCGATCTCCGTTCGCGTGAGGTCGCCCGCGCGATCCACCAGCACCGCCAGTTCGTCGGCATCACGCGCCTGACGACCCATCGCCGTCCCGCGGCGCCGCGCGAGCAGCTCGTCGAGCACGGCCAGCGTCGTGTCGTCGGCCCCGGCCCCGCCCATCAGTTCGTCGAGCAGCGCGCGATCCAGCGAGAGCAGCGCGGCGCGCTCCTCCGCCCTCGGCGCATCCTTGCCGTACATGTGGTCGATCACGAACCCGAACTGGAGCGACGCCGCGAACGGAGACGGCACCTCCGTCTCCACCGTGCGAATCGTCACCGCCCCCGATGCGATGCGCGCGAGCACGTCGCGCAAACCCGCCATGTCGAACGCGTCCTGCAACACGTCGCGGTACGTCTCGACGAGGATCGGGAACGACGGGTAGCCACGCACGGCCTGCAGCAGGTCGAGCGACTTGAGTCGCTGGAGCCAGAGCGGCATCCGGCGACGCGGGTTGCCGCGCGGCAGCAACAGCGCGCGCGCTGCATTCATGCGGAACCGCGCGCCGAACAGCGACGACTGCCCCACCTCCTCGAGCACGAGTCGCTCGGCTTCGTCGGAGCCGAGCGTCCGGATGGCCTCCACTGGCGGCGGTGCACCCATGTCGGGCAGGCGGAGCATGAGGCCATCATCCGTCGTCTGCACCTGCACGTCGATATTCAGGAGCTCACGTATCCGGCGGCCGAGCGCCATTCCCCACGGCGCATTCACCCGTCCGCCGAACGGGGCGTGCAGCACCATGCGCACCGAGCCCACCTCGTCGCGGAAATGCTCGAGCACGAGATGCGTGTCGTCGGGCACGATGCGCGTGCTGGCCCGCTGTGCCTGCACGTACTCCACCAACGACCGCGTCGTCGGCTCGTCGGCGTGGTGCGTCCGTTGAATCGCCGCGAGGTCGTCCAGTGTTCGCGCCTCATCGAGCTCGCGACGCAGCGCGCCGATGCGCGACGAGAGATGGCTCGATCGCGCCATGAACTCGCCGTGCCAGAAGGGCATCCGTGCCGGCGCGCCCGGCGCCGGCACGACGATCACCCGATCGTGCTCGATCGCCCCGATGCGCCAGGTGCTCGAGCCCAGTTGGAAGGCATCACCCACGCGTGACTCGTGCACGAACTCTTCGTCCAGCTCGCCGAGCCGGGTCTTGTCGGCCAGGTTCACCGTGTACAGCCCGCGGTCGGGAATCGTGCCGCCCGAAATCGTCGCCACCATCCGCGCGCCTCGGGTCGGCGACAACGTGTCGGCGATCCGGTCCCAGTGAATCCGTGCGTCGAGCTCGGTCGCGACGTCGCTCGGATATTTTCCCGCCAGCATTTTGAGCACTTCATCGAACGCCGTCCTCGTCAGCGCATGGTACGGATACGCGCGCCGCACGAAGTCGAACAGGCCGGCGCTCGTCCACTCTGGCGTGTCGCTCGCCACCATCGCGACGACCAGTTGGGCGAGCACGTCCAGCGCATTCTGCACCACCCGCGTCGGCTCCACATCGCCCGTGCGCATCGCGTCGAGAATCGCGAGCTGTTCCAGCGCATCGTCCCGGAACGTCGGCACGAACACGCCGCGGCTCGTTGCGTCGAGGGAATGGCCGGCGCGGCCCACACGCTGGAGCGCGGCCGCCACGCGCTTCGGGCTCTGGAGTTGAATCACGAGATCCACCGAGCCCACGTCGATCCCCAACTCGAGCGAGCTGGTGGTGACGAGGGCGCGCAGCTCGCCGGCCTTGAGCCGTTCTTCGAGAAGCAGCCGCCGCTCGCGCGACAGCGAGCCGTGATACGGCAGCGCCATCTCTTCGCCAGCGAGCTGATTCACGCGCGCGGCCATCCGTTCCGCCTGCGCGCGGTTGTTCACGAACACGAGCGTCGTGCGCGCGCCACGAATCCGGTCGAGCACCAGCGGTGCCACCGACGTCCAGATCGTCCCACCCACGTTCGCGAGATCGTCCACCGGCGAGACGACGGAGGTCTCCATTTGCTTGACCAGCCCGCAGTCCACGATCTGCACGGGCCGGAACGACGGCTTCATCCCCGGCGCTGACCGAGTCCCCTGGGCGCCCGACGTTCCATCGGTGCTCCGCGCAGTCGCTTCGCATCCCCCGAGAAAGCGCGCGACTTCGTCGAGCGGCCGCTGCGTGGCCGACAGCCCGATCCGCTGCGGCGCGCCAGGCGACAGCGCCGCCAACCGCTCGAGCGTCAGCGCGAGATGCGCACCGCGCTTCGTCCCGGCCACGGCGTGGATCTCGTCCACGATCACCGCGCGCAAGGCACTGAACATCGTGCGGCCCCGCACGCTCGTGAGCAGGATGTGCAGCGACTCCGGCGTCGTGATCAGGATCTGCGGCGTCTTGCGCAGCATCTTTGCGCGAGCACTCGCCGGCGTGTCTCCCGTTCGCACCGCCACGCGAATCTCCGGAAAGCGCTCGCCCGCGCGCTCGAACCGTTCCTTCAACTGCGCGAGCGGCGTCTCGAGGTTGCGCTGGATGTCGTTGTTGAGTGCCTTGAGCGGCGACACATAGAGCAGGTGGACCGCGTTGGCGAGCGGCGCATGGAGCCCCTCGGTGATCAGCGCGTTCAGCTCCCAGAGGAATGCCGCCAGCGTCTTGCCCGTCCCCGTGGGGGCCAGGATCAGCGTGTCCTCGCCGCGTGCGATGGCCGGCCACCCCGCGCGCTGTGGCGCCGACGGCGCGCCCAGCGTCTCGGTGAACCAGTGGCTGACGATAGGATGGAAGTTGGTGAGCGGCATCGAGGGCTCAACTTGCGATATCCGTGCGCGCCGGGGAACGGACCGACCCACGGGCTGGCGCGCCGCGCGCTTGGCGCACATCTTCCGCCCCGGCGGCCGACACTCGTCCAGGCTTCATGCGGACCGTGGCCCCGGATGCGCGTCCGACGTCGGAGCGCGAATGCTGTCGATCGACGCTCGACCCGACGAAACCATGACTGGACGCGACGAAGTGCCGTGGCTGACCGTACGCCGCGATGACCTGGAACGACTCGATCGGCTCGCGGTCGTCGTCGACAGGATCTCGGACGATCCGTATGGCCTCGCGGCCGCATTGCGGAAGACTCCCACGTTTCTGAAATCGATTCCGGCGCCGTCCGTGTGATTCCTCCCGGTGCCATTCGGCGCCTCGCTGGCAGCGATCCGCTTCGCGCGCTCGTTGCCCTCGTCGCCGGCCTGGCGCTGGGCCTCGCCGCCTCCGCCTCCGAGTCAACGCTGGCCCAGCGCGCCGTCGCGTTCATCGAGCCGCTCGGCACGATCTGGGTCAACGCCATTCGGATGACCGTGATCCCGCTCATCGTCGCCTCGCTCGTCGTCGCCGTCTCCGGCACGGCGCCGCGTACCGTGGGACGATTGGGCGTGCGATCTCTCCTCGTTTTCGTCGTCCTGCTCTCGGTGATCGCGGCCCTCACCGCGCTCGTTGCGCCAGTGGTGTTCGACCGGCTCGTCATCGACACGGCGTCGGCGCAGGCCATTCGCGCCGGGGCCGCGACGACGCCTCGCCCCGAGTTGCCGTCCTTCGTGAGCTGGCTGGTCGCGCTGGTCCCCGTCAATCCGGTCAAGGCCGCCGCTGATGGCGCCATGCTGCCGCTCGTGGTCTTCACGCTGCTGTTCGCCCTCGCACTCGGCCGGCTCGATGACGCGACGCGACGACCGGTCTTCGCCTTCTTCAACGGCATCGCCGAAGCGACGACCGTGCTCGTGCGCTGGGTGCTCGCCCTCGCGCCCATCGGCGTGTTCGCGCTGTCCGTCTCGCTCGCCTTCCGGCTCGGCAGCGGCGTCATCGGCGCGGTGGGATTCTATTTCGTCGCGCACTCCGCGCTCCTCATCGGCGCGGTGCTCGTGGTCTATCTGATCGTCGCACTGTTCGGGCGCGTGCCGTTCGCGCGGTTCGTGCGCGCCGCACTGCCCGCGCAGATCATCGCCGCCACGACCCGGTCGTCCATGGCCGCGCTGCCGGCGATGCTCACGTCAGGCGAGCGCACACTCGGACTGCCGCGATCGGTGACGAGCTTCGCGCTGCCACTCGCGGTCTCCACCTTCCGGCTGAACGGCTCGGTGTCGTGGGTGGTGATGGCGCTCTTCGCGGCGAAGCTCTACGGCGTCGACATCGGTACGTCCGCCATCGCCATCCTCGCCGTCACCTCGGTGCTGATGAGCTTCAGCGTACCGGGCATCCCGAGCGGTTCACTGTTCATCATCGCGCCGTTCTTCGCCGGCGTCGGCATTCCACCGGAGAGCGTCGGCGTCCTGATCGCGCTCGATCTGATTCCCGACGTCTTCAAGACACTCTCCAACGTCACCGGCCACCGCGCCGCCGCGACGCGGGTAGCGCGCGGCGAGCCGATCCCGGCCGGTGAGTTGGCGTCCTGACGTGCTACCCAACGCGCGGATGCGTTGGAGCGTGGGGGTCTTCCAGCAATCGAGTGGGTCGACTGGGTTGATTGGGTGCGTCCGGCGGAGTCGTTGTCGTCCCCTGCGACCCTCGGCGTGCCCCCCGGGTGGGGGGGGGGCAGCGCGGTTGCCGCCGGGGGCGCCCCGGGTGGCGGGGGGCCCCAGCGGGCCCCGCTGCCCAGCCGGGGGCG
>JAJAYP010000007.1 GCA_026786185.1 Gemmatimonadaceae bacterium | reverse complement strand
GGGTCGGCGAGTGCCTTGAAGACCCGGTCGTCGTCTGACATGAATAGAACATAGGTGACCAAACGGTCACCTGTCAAGGGCGATGCGATGACCGTTTCACGTCGGGATTGGTCATAGCACGCGCCACCAAGGGGTCACCAGCACGCGGTCGGTGGCGCGGAAGGTCTCGTCCCCGCCGTGCAGCAGCAGGGCGCCCCGGCATCGTTCGCCGTACTCGCGCACGAAGTGCTTGACATGCTTCCAGTCGTCCGGGCCGGGCTTCGTCGTCGCCTTCACCTCGACGGCGAGGACGTGGTCTCCTCGTTCGATCACGAAATCCACCTCGCGGTCCGCATCGTCGCGCCAATAGTGCAGCGTGAGTCTGTCGGGATCGTCGGCCGCCCAGACGCGGAGGTCGTTCAGCACGATCGTCTCGAGGTGCACGCCATCCGGTTCCCGGACGCCGGCGACGTGCATGGCGAATGCGGGGTCGTTCCAGTAGAACTTCGGACGACGACGCAGTCGCGTGCTGCGCCGCACCGTCCATGCGCCGAGCTCGATGACCTGTCCGGTGATGACCAGGAGGTCGAGCCACCGGCGCAGGGTGCGCGCAACGAGCCCGAGCTCGCGGGCGACGTCGGCGTGGTTGACGGGCGTGCCGGCGCGGAGGGCAAAGGCGCGCATCGCGCGCTGGAACTCGCCGAGGCTGTCCACGGCGCTCACGGCGCGCAGGTCGCGTTCCAAATACGTCGCGGCGTAGCCGGTGAACCATTCATGCCGCGCAGCCTCGTCGAGCTGGAGCGCCGGCACCGGGAACCCGCCGTGCCGCGCCAGGTCGCGCCAGTCACCTGGGATGGCGTCGTTCGACGCGAGCCGGTCCTGCCAGGCGTTGAATGGCGTGTGCCACAGCTCATCCCATCTCCCCGTCGTGCCGAAGCCGAGCAGCTCGCCGCGCGTCATCGGGGCCATCGGGAGGTAGCCGGCGCGGCCGGCGAGCGAGTCGGCCACTTGCTGCATGGCGAGGAGGTTGGCGGAGCCGGTGAGCACGAACCGTCCCTTGGTGGCGTGGCGCTCGGCGTCGGCGGCGGCTTTCACGGCGAGCAGGAGATCGGGGACACGCTGGACCTCGTCGATGACTACCTTCGGCCAGCGGCGCACGAGGTCCTCCGGGTCGCGCTCGGCCGCGATGCGCATCTGGGTGTCGTCGAGGTCGATGATCTGGTGGTCCGCGAGGGCGGGGGTGTCCCGCACGAGGGAGCTCTTGCCGACCTGGCGCGGTCCCGTGACGACGACGACGGGCATGGCGCGGAGGAGGGCGTCGAGGCGGCGCGAGGCGGCGCGGGGAAGGAGCGGCTGCATGGCACAGTCTGTGTCCGTAAAGCGGACATGTCAAGTCCGTTTAACGGACACACAAAGTCCGGAATTGGACATTGCATGTCCGACATCCGGCTACGCTTCCCAAGTCATCGTCAAACAACGACCTGGAGCCAGCGCACCTCCGGCTCGTCGGCTGGCGTCCAAGCCAATTCTCGATAGTCTCGCCTGTTATCCTCAGGGTGCGGCCGTCGCAGCATACATCGGTGTGCTCACGAAGTCGGACTATGTGCACCGCGAACAGCAGGAGAGGCCGGGACGCGCGTTCTTCCGACGAGGGACTCCGCGCGCGTATCATGTGCACCGTGCCGCAATCGACAGCGCGTTCTGGCGGGATCACCTTACCTTCTTCCGTGAAGCCCGACACTCGCGGAAGCTGACGGCGTTGGATGGCCACGTTGCCAGATGGCGCCAGGACGTCGGCATTCGTCGTGGAAACACTTCAATAGCCTCGCTCGGGGGAGTCGAGCATACCTGATGCTGAGTATTCCGGCCGACGATGTGCGCGCCGTCCAGATCGTGATGGCGATTCAGAACGGGGATGTGAAGTCCCTGCAGGGGCAGCTCCGCGACAGTCCGGATCTGGCGGCGGCACGGATCGTTGACGAGCACGGCGTATCGCGCACGCTGCTCCACGTGGTGGCAGACTGGCCCGGTCACTACCCCAACGGCCCGAGCATCGTCGCGACCCTCGTTGCCGCGGGGGCTGACGTGAATGCGGGCGTGATCCACCCCGGGCCGCACGGGTGTCCCGAGACCGCATTGCACTGGGCGGCGAGCAGCGACGATGTCGGCGTTCTCGACGCGCTCCTCGACCACGGGGCGGACATCGAGGCACTCGGCGCAGTGTTCACGGGCGGTGCGGCGATGTCGGACGCCGTGGTCTTTGCCCAGTGGCGCGCCGCACGGAGGCTACTGGAGCGCGGAGCCACGACGACACTCTGGCAAGCCGCGGCACTGGGGCTCCTCGATCGTGTCGACCGATTCTGCATGCAGACACCGCCGCCGGCGCACGAGCAGATCACGAATGCGTTCTGGCATGCGTGTCGCGGAGATCAGCGCGCCGTCGCGGAGTATCTGCTCAGTCGCGGGGCCGATCATAACTGGATTGGATATGATCACATGACGCCGCTGGACGCAGCGGACGAACACGGTGGCACTGCGCTGGTCCAGTGGTTGGTCACTGGTGGGGCGAAGCGGGCCGCCGAGCTCCGGTAGCAGCGGCTCGCACGAGCGCGGTTCGGGCCTCGAGTTCCTACGGCCTGAAGAGTCCGGGATCGTGCAGCGCTCCATTCCACGGACGCAGCCACACGGTACCGTTCCACGCGTGCGCCAGGTACTTGTTGACCGCGACCATCTCCGCCGGCGCATACTGGCTGCGATGGCACGCGAACTCCTCACGTCCCGCCGCGAGGTCCCGCTCCTCGAACGCCACGCGCACGGTCAGCAGCGCCTCCGCCATTCCATTCACTGTTGGTTGCGCGGGCGGTGCGGTACGCAGACGCTCCGTCGGCAGTGACGCGTACAGCAGGTCCACGTTCGCGTAGCGCGC
>JAJAYP010000006.1 GCA_026786185.1 Gemmatimonadaceae bacterium | reverse complement strand
GTGCCACGCCGTCGGGGACCACCGGCCGAGGTGGCGCAAGCGCCTCGCCGGCCGACGCAGCAAGCCGACGAGCCGGCACCCGCACCGTCGCAGGCGCCCGGGCCCGTGGCCGGCGTCATCGGCGCCGGCGCCCGGATCGGGTTGAGCATCAACGCTCGCGTGTGCACCAACACGGCGCTCGCTGGTGACAAGTTCACCGCGACCGTCACCACCGCGACCGTCGGCAGCAACGGTGCGATGATTCCTGCGGGTGCGACGGTGGTGATCGAGGTGGCGTCGGTGGAACGAGCCGATCCCGCGCAGAACAGTCGAATCGAGTTCCGTGTCCGCACCATCGACGTCAACGGCGCGGCGCGGCAGGCCGATGGCGATATCGCCGCATTGGCGTCGCTCGAAGCGGGGCAGACCGCGGGGAGCAACGAGCGGACGAAGGTCATTGGCGGAGCGGTCGCCGGCGCGGTACTGGGCCAGATATTCGGCCGCAGCACCAAATCCACCGTCATCGGTGCAGCGGCTGGCGCCGCTGCTGGCACGGTGGCGGCGCGTTCGTCGCGTGCGAGTTACGCATGCCTGCCGGAGGGCAGCGCAATGCGGCTCACGCTTTCCCGCGACCTCGTGGTTCGTCGCGGTGACATTTAGGGAGGCACGCTTGTGACCTTGGTCACAGGAATCCGGACTCCCTGATTTTTCGATGCTCCGGGTGGCTCGTCCTTATGGGGCGAGGTGCCGGCGCAGTCGACGGCAGCCGGTGCCAGGGCGATCAAGCGGCTCGCCCGGCGCTCCGGGCATCCTGATTTGCTTCAAAGTATTAAGGGGCACTAATCTGGCACTGAAGTCAGGCGGCCGACGGCGGCGCTGGTCAGGTGCGGATCGAGTCCGGGCGGTACCTCGCAATCCGTGCTTCCTTTCGCTGGTCCCTTCTCTCTGCGTACTCTACGGCGATGGCTGCCGATCCACCGGATGACGACTTGAAGTCACGCACCTCCCCGCCTGCCTCACCGTCCGTCGACCTCGTGGCCGAACGGGAAATGCGTGACGCGGAGGAGCGTGCGTTGGCGGAGAGCGGATTGGGATCCGGACTGCTCGCTCGACAGCCGCTCATGCCTACGGGAGAGCGGCCCGCGGTGCACAAGGTGTGTCCGCAGTGCGGCAACGAGTACGAGACGGCGGCTCGCTTCTGTCCGTCCGACGGCACGTCGCTCCGCCCGAAGGGCTCCGATTCGCTGATCGGCCGCGTGATGGCCGACCGCTACCACATCCTCAAGCGCATCGGCGAAGGGGGGATGGGGCGGGTGTATCTCGGCGAGCACGTGAAGATGAATCGCCAGTGCGCCATCAAGGTGATGAGTCCCGCGCTCGTCAACGATCACGAGTCCGCCGCGCGCTTCGCGCGCGAGGCGTCGAATGCGGCCCGCATCATCCATCCCAACGTTGCCGCAGTCTTCGACTATGGCGAAAGCGAGGGGCTGGTCTACCTCGTGATGGAGTAGGTCGACGGCGTAGCGCTCGCGCGCATCCTGGCGCGGGAGGCGCCGCTGTCGGTGGAGCGGGCGTTGGATCTCGCACGCCAGATCGCCGACGGGCTGAGCGCGGCGCACGAACTGGGAATCGTGCATCGCGATCTCAAGCCGGACAACATCCTCGTCGCCCGCAACAAGGCTGGAAAGGAAGTGGCGAAGGTGGTGGATTTCGGCATCGCCAAGGCCATCCAGGAAAACGCCGGAGATGCGCTCACGCGCACCGGCCTGGTGATCGGCACGCCCGAGTTCATGAGCCCCGAGCAGTTGCTCGGCGATCCGATCGACGCGCGCAGCGACCTGTATGCGCTCGGCTGCATCCTTCATCTGATGCTCACCGCGGCACCGCCGTTCGCTGCCGCGACGCGCGAGCAGATGATCAAGCGTCGGCTCAGTGAAGAGGCCCCGCACGTGCAGGACCTGGATCCTGGCCTGCCGGATTCGCTCGATCGCATCGTGCATCGGCTGCTCGCGCGCAGCCCGGCGGAGCGATATGGATCGGCCACCGAAGTTCGCGACGCCTTGTCCGGCACCCACGCGCGTCGCGCCGGCGTCGATGCAATTGCACGCTTGGAGAAACCCACGCCGCGCAGCGCGCCGACCCAGGCGTTCGAATCCGCGGCGCTCGCCCCCACCGAACAGACGGAGCTGGCGCGGCCATCGCGCCGGCGACGTGCCGCCCTCGCGGCCGGCGTGGGGGTGCTGCTCATCGCGGCGTTCGCCGTGCGCGGATCGGATTCGAAGGACAGCGTTGCCCGGGTTCCCGATTCGAGCGCGGTCGCGACGCGGACCTTCGTGACGCCCACCGATGTGGTGCCGGCGGCGGTCACTCCTCCGGTGAAAAGGACAGTGGTAATCGATTCGGCCGCGCGCGTACGAGCGATTCTCGCCCGGCAGCGCCGGGACAGCGTGCGCAGCCTCACACGCGCGGCGATCGCCGCGTCGGCCGTCGCCGCCGCCAACTTGTCGCCGGGATCGGTGGAGAACGCGATCTCGCGATACGCGCGCGCGATCGAGAGCGGTACCGTCGACAAGCTCAAGGAAGCGTATCCGGGCCTGACGGAAGATCAGCAGAAGGTCTGGGAGACCACGGTCTTCTCGCGCGCGACGCACATCAAGGCGGCGGTGAAGGACGTGAAGGCCACGACTGACCGGGACGAAGCGGAAGCGGAGTTCCTGCTCAACGTCACGTTCGACTATGCCGATGGCACCCGCGGCTCCATTGCGCCGCAACGGTCACATGCGAGTCTCAAGCGCACATCGGCCGGCTGGCAGGTCGTCGCGATCCGCTGACGCTCGGCGCCAGCGTCAGGGCTTCGTGCTCAAGCGCTCGCGCAACTCCCGGGATGCCGTATCGAGCTGCGCGACGTCGTAGCCGATCTCCCATTCGTCGCCGCGCGCCCAGTTCGCCTCGCTCCGGAGCTGCAGCCGCCGCCAGTCGTCGCCGAGAAACCGGGCGACGATGCGAGTGCGATAGCGGAGGTCGGGCACGCCCCCGCGGCCGGCACTCGCGCGCCAGGCGGTCATCGTGAAGCCGGCATTGGCGTCTGCCACCTCGACGACGTACCGCACTTCCAGCGCGTCGGCCACCGCCTTCATCGCGTCGGCGCGGGCCAGCCCCGCGCGCACTTGAATCATTCTCGTCGACCGCAGCTCGGCCGTCGATCGGACGAAGCTGGATGGCGGAGCCTGCGCCTCCGGCCCGCGCTGTCGGAATGGCGCACAGGCGAAGAGCGGAAGCAGCAGCAAGGCGAACGAGAATCGCATGACGCTCAATATACAGATGAACAGCCAAAGCGCTTTGTCGCTGCGCGGGAGCAGAGCGTCGCCCGCGCGAAGGTCACTGCACGCAGCGACCCTTTGGATCCGGCTTCGGCTTGTCCACCACGATGCGATGATCGAGGTTCGCCACTCGCACGGCGGCATCGTGCACGAGCGTCGCGACCTGAGCCATCCGTCCGTAGTCGATGTACTGCGGCTCGTCGGTCACCTGGTGATAGTCGGAGTGGCCGCCGGTGGTGACGAAGACGACCGGGATGCCGTAGCGCGCGTACTCGTAATGATCGCTCCGGCAGTAGATGTTCTGCGGGTGACCGTTGGCGTCCTGCGAGTAGTCGAACGCGAGCCCGAGGCGATTGGTGCGGTTGACGTCCTCCATCAGGTCACCGAGCTCGGTCGAGAGCCGTCGCGATCCGATGAGTTGCACGTATCCGGGTCCGCCGCGCGCCAGGCCGCCTGTCATCAACTCGCCCGTCACGTCGGTCGCGGCGCCTCGGCCCACCATGTCCATGTTGAGCTGCGCCACGATGGACTCGCGAGGAACGGTGGGATGGTCGGTGAAGTGCTGGGCGCCCCAGAGTCCCGCTTCCTCGCCCGTATGCCAGACGAAGATGACCGATCGCTTCGGCTTCACCGGTGCCGCTGCCAGCGCCTCGGCGATCTCGAGGACCGTCATCGAGCCCGAGCCGTCGTCGTCCGCTCCGTTGTTGATCGAGTCGCGCCGCGCGCCGTGGAGCGCGTGAAGGCTGTCGGTCATGGTGCGAATGCGCGTCCGTTGCTCGGCCGTGAGGGTGGCGGGTCGCGGACTGTCGGCGCCCTGCACACGCGCCACCATGTTGAACACGCGGATGGAATCGTGATCCACCGGGCTGTTGTTGAATCCGATGTGGTCGTTGTGGGCGCCGATCGCGACGTACTCGTTCCGCAGCACAGGATCGCTGCCGCGGATCACCGCGACCACGTTGCGGCCCGGAGCCTGTGCCTGATGCAGCACCAGCGTGCCTTCGAGCGGCTTGCCAGCGGTGCCCGGCGCGACGCCGTCGACCGCGGCGCTGAACAGGAGAGTGGCGACGCGCGGCGACACGAACACGGATGGCGGTCCCGCGGGCGGCGCGTCGTCGGCCGTGAGCGCCGTGCGTCGCGAGACGAAGCGCTGCACGTTGGGATTGAGCCGATCGAGCGAGACGATGACGAGCGCCGCGGCACGCCCGTAGCGCGACGAGCCGGAGAAGACGCGGATCGGAGTGCTCGTCGACGGTACGGTGAGCACCACGAGCTTGCCTGCCGCCGCATCGCCGGAAATCCACGTCGCCGAATCCGCCGCCGATCCGCCATGCACCACCGGCGTGCCGTCGAGCGGAATGCGCCCCTCCCGCTGCGTGTAGACCAGATAATCCGTGCCTGGCGCCAGCGCCTGGCCGGCAACGCGCATGGACGTCGCGCTGTCGGTCGAGTAGACGTACAACGGGAGATTCTGGAAGTAGCCGTCGGTGCCCGCCGGCACGAGTCCCAGGCGTCGCACCTCGCGCTCGATGTATGCGGTGCCCTTCAGGTTGTACTCCGTCCCCACCTGCCGCCCCATCATCGAGTCGTCCGCGAAGATGTAGAGCCGCGTCATCAGATCCGCCGGGGTGATGGCGGATGCGGTGGGGCGAGGGGCGAGCTTGAGCGGGAGCGCGCCGGTCGTCGGCACCTGTGACATGGTGCTCAGCTGCGTCGCACACGCGACGACTGTGGCGACGAGGGCACCGAGCACGACGGTGACAGCGAGACGAGCGGACGACATGCGAATTCTCCGTGGATGAAGGCGTGAAGCTATTGGACAGCAGCCGCGAGCGCACGGTTGTCCTCGCGGTTGCCATGGAATCACCGACGTGTTTCCTTCCCGCCGTCCCAGCACGCGGCCAGTCCGGATACGCCATGACCGTGACACAACGCGAGCTGCATGCGCAGCTCCGCACCGAATCACTCGCCAGCCACGCGCGGATCGCCGAGCTCGCTCGAGCGCTCGACCCGGAACGCCTCGTGCGTCGAGCGGCGCCGGGCAGCTGGAGCGTCGGCGAAATGTTGCAGCATCTCTGCGTGAGCGACCAGCTTTACCACGAACCGCTGTCCGCGCTGGTGCGCGGCGCGCGGCCCGATGCCGGAGCTCCTGCGCGTGAATGGACGCCCACCTTCATCGGGCGGCAAGTCGCACGGATGCTCGAGAATCCGCGACCGATGAAGGCGCCGAAGAGTCTACGGCCCGGACCCACACCCCAGCCCGGCGTGGTGGAGGATTTCCTCGGCCGTGACACGCGCATGACTGCGTTGATGGATCAGGCGGCGACGCTGGACTGGCGCGCACTCCGCATGGCGTCGCCAGCACTGCCCATCCCGATACTCCGATTCAATCTCGGCGACGTGTTCAACATTCACGTCGTGCACGTGCGCCGGCATCTCGCGCAGATGGAGCGCGTCGTGCTGGAACTTGGCGCGTGACGCTGACGCGATTGCGCGCGCGCGTCCTAGCATCCACCTGATCACCCGCTAGCTTTTCCGCCCATGCGCATTGCCGTTCCTCTCGAGACTGCATCGGGCGAGCACCGAGTCGCCCTCACTCCCGACAGCGCGGGGCGGCTGGTAAAGAACGGCCACGAGGTTCGCATGCAGGCCGGCGCCGGATCCCGCGCCGGCTTTCCCGATTCGGCGTACGAGTCGGTTGGCGCGGCGGTCGTGGACGGGGCGTCGCTCTACGCCGACGTGACGCTCGTCTGCCGCGTGCAGCCGCCCACGCCCGCCGAGGTGGAAAAGCTGCCGATCGGTGCGACGCTGCTGGCGTTGCTCGCGCCTTCGCGGAACGGCCCGCTGCTCGCCACGCTCGCCGCGCGTAACGTCACGGCACTCGCGCTCGAGCAGGTACCGCGCATCACGCGCGCGCAATCGATGGACGTGCTGTCGTCGCAGAGCACCGTGGCCGGCTACAAGGCGGTCCTCGTGGGCGCGAGCGCGCTGCCCAAGTTCCTGCCGATGCTCACGACGGCGGCGGGCAACGTGTCGCCTGCGCGCGTGTTCGTCATCGGCGCCGGAGTGGCCGGCCTGCAGGCGATCGCCACCGCGCGCCGCCTCGGTGGCGTCGTCTCGGCCTTCGACGTCCGACCCGCCGCGCGCGAGCAGGTACAATCGCTCGGTGCCACGTTCGTCGCCGCCGAGCTGGTGGGCGCCGGCGCGGAAACCACGGGCGGATACGCGCGTGCGCAGAGCGAGGACGAGGCGCAGCGGACACGCGATGCACTGGCCGCGCATCTCAAGGAAGTGGATCTCGTCATCACCACCGCGCAGATCCCCGGCCGGCC
>JAJAYP010000005.1 GCA_026786185.1 Gemmatimonadaceae bacterium | reverse complement strand
GTGTGGCCCAGCGCCTGGATCTGCTGCCCGCTCTCGCCGACGAACGTCTTCGCGCCTACCAGTCGCTCGATCGCCGTCGCGATGGTGTGCCGGTGCTCCGAGGCGATCTCGGTAGCGCGCTGGCTCTGCGCCGCCGCGGCACTACCGTCGCGCACCACGTCCTGCGTCGCCGCGTGCAGCGACTGCGTCACCTCGAGCGAGCGGTCGACCTGTTCGCCCTCCTCGGCGATGGCGCGCGTGATGTCGCCGATGGTGCGAGCCACCGACTCGCCGCCTCCGCGCAGGGCGCGGGCGGAGTCGGTGAGCGTTGCCAGCTGCGTAGTCACCCGCGTCATCGCCTCGAGCAACGGCCGCCGCAGATCGTGAATGTGCAGCGTGGTCGCCAGCTGGTTGGCGAATCGGCGAATGAGCGCGACTTCCTTGTCCGGATAGGCGTTCGGCTTGTGATGTTCGAGCTCGAGCATGCCGACGGTGCGCTCGCCGAACCGCAGCGGCATCACGATCAGGCTTCGCATGTCCGATACGCCCGCGTCGATCCTCTCGTCCGTCAACGCGTCGCGCACCACGACCGCCTCGTTGGTGCGAAGCGCTTCCTGGCGGAGCCGGTCGAGCGCATTGGACGGCGCCCGCGGCTCGGCGAGGTATCCTTCGTCTCCGTGCCATATCGTGCGCAATGCGCCGCTCTCGAGTCGCGCGATCCGGAATTGCTGCCAGTCCACGAGCCGATGCGCCAGCAGCTGGATCCGTCGGAACGCGTCGGCGATTTCCACGTCGGACGAGACGATCTGCTCCATCGAGAGGAGCTTGTTCAACTCCTCGGCGCCGATCGACTCCTCGAGGATGCGCTTCACGACCAGGCCGGCTCCCACGAGGCCGACGCCGACGACCGCCCAGCCCAGTGGCCGGATGTTCACGACCGTGAGGAGAATGATCGCGACGGCGATCACGCCTGCGCCGAACGCGATCACCTCGTAGCGCAGCATCAACGACTTCTCCTCATCCACCAGCTTGTCGCGAAGCAGGAGCGTGAAATACAGGAGCAGCCGGCTGAGCAGGAAGTACGCGAGGAAGAACACGGCGAGCGCGGGCAGCGTCTCGGTGCTCAGCTCGGACTGGTCCCCACTCAGCGTGACGACACCCCACGCGTAGACGCCGTAGGCCGCGATGAGCGCGACGACCTCTCGACCGGCGTTGATGCACGCGAACTGAAGCCCCTTCCGGAGCAGCACGCCGTCGGCGATCACGAGGCCCACCCAGAGCGCGATCGCGGTGCCGGGCGCGCCGATGATGAGCGAGCCGGCGAGCGCCGGGATGCCGAGCATGTTGAGCGCCCCGTACTTGGTGAGCGGAATCTGTTGCACACGCAACAAGATGACGAACGCCACGAAGACGGCGATTCCCACGTATTGGGCGGTCCATCCCCGGTCGGCGACGAGCGCGGCGACGAGAAGCGCGAACCCGAGCACCCCCAGGCCGCGCGCGTAGAGCGCCAGGAACGTGCGCATCAGGCCTCGTCGATGGCGCGTCGCAACGACACGGCCAGCGCGAGCGCCGCCTCGACACTCTCGCCCGCGGCGCGGACGATCGCGCTCCCGACGACGACGCCGTCGGCCAACGCGGCCCCCGCACGCGCCTGCTCGGGGCGAGCGATGCCGAATCCGATGCACAGCGGAAGCGACGTGGCCGCACGCAGGCGCGCCGCCGTCGCGGGAAGATGCGCCGGTACATCACCGCGCTCGCCCGTCACGCCGAGCCGGCTGATCAGGTAGACGAAGCCACTGCCGGTGCGGGCGATCTCCGCCATGCGCGACGCCGGCGTCGTTGGCGCTACCAGCCGGATGAAATCGAGCGGGCTGTCGGCGAACCAGGCTTCCAGAACTGGATCGGCGCCCAGCGGCAGATCCGTCACCAGCACGCCGCTCGCGCCGGCGTCGGCCGCGCGCTGGAGCGCGTCGTCGCCGCCCCGCAACAACGGATTGAGGTAGCTGAACAGCACCACGGGAATCGCGAGTCGGGCCTCGGCGATGATTTCAAGGACCTGATCGAGGCGGATGCCCTGGTCGAGCGCCGCTTGTGAGCTGGCCTGGATGACCACGCCGTCCGCAAGCGGAGCGGAGAACGGCACGCCGACCTCGACGATGTCGGCGCCGGCCGCCTCGAGCCCCTGCAGCAGCGCGACACTGCGTGCGCGATCGGGATGTCCGGCCGTCACGTAGGGGACGAACGCTCGGCGCCCCTCCTCCTTCAGTCGCGCGAAGCGGAGCGCAATCGCGTCAGAGGAAATAGTCGCCGACCGTGATGCCATAGCGTTCCGGGTTGTCCGTCTTGATGATGGTGCGCAGATACACGCCGTCGGCGGCCTGTTCGGCGAGGTCGTGCAGGGTGCCGGGATGCATCAGGTTGCCACGGTCGTCGCTGATGATGCGCACGACGGGACGCGAGAGCATTTCCGGAATCGCGTTGACGGCATGCACGATTCCCAGCTCGAACGTGTCGAGCACCACGAGCGTGCCGACGGGGTAGATGCCGGTGAGATTGATGAACGCCTTCACGACGACCGGGTCCATGCCGCGCCGCGGGTTGTCCCGCATCTCCTGCATCACCTGCGCTGGCGACAGCGGCGTCGTCTGATACGACCGCCGAGACGTCGCCGCATCGAACGAGTCCGCCACCGCCACGATCTTGCTGAACATGCTCATCGCGCGAGGGCGGATCGGCCGCGGGTATCCTGTCAGGTCCAGCTTCATGTGATGCTCGTGCGCCACCACCATCGCCCGATACGGCAAGTCCTGCGAGCCGCGAGTCTGGAACAACGCCAGCGCCCCGAGCCAGGGATGTGCGGCGATCATGCGCCATTCGTCCTCGCTCAGGCCGCCCGGCTTGTTGATGACCTCGGCCGGCACGCGGGACTTGCCGATGTCGTGGAATAGCGCCGCCATGCCGAGATCATAAAGCTGGATCTTGCCGAGCCCGAGCCGCTTGCCCAGCGCGACGGAGAAGATGCAGACATTCACGCTGTGGGTGAACGTGTACTCGTCGTAGTCGCGAATGGTCGTGAGGCCGATCAGCGACGTCTCCTCGTTGAGGATCTGGTCGACGATCCCCTGCACCACCCGCTTGATCTTCTTGATGTTCGGACTGCCGCCGAGGCGCACCGACGTCATCAGGTCCTTCGTGATCGCCACCGAATGCGCATACGTCCGCTTCGCCAGCTCCTTCGATTTCTGGCGCGTCTCATCGTCCGCCGCCTGCTCGAGTGGCTCGCCGACGTCGAACATCATCAGTTGCTGCTGCGCCAGCTTTCCCGTGAGCTGCTGGAAGCGCTGCGCGGGTGGATCGGTGGACGGCACGAGAAGAAGCGCCAGAAAGCGGGACCACTCCTTCACCGCTGGAGCTTTTCGAAGATGCATCGATCCGACGCCCGACGAGCGAAACACGGACAGGAGGTGGCTGAAGCTCGCGTAGTTGTCGAGGTCGAGCCGGAGCCGCACCGTGTTGATGAATACGAACTCGCCCGAGACTCGAATCTCGAGCTCGGTCTCATGCGCCAGCAATTCCGTCGTCAGCGACGCCAGCTCCTCGGCCGATTTCACGACCGCCGCATTCTCCAGCGGGTACATCCTGATCGCCCGAAGCGCGGCGTAGAAGGCGAGGATGAGTCCCTTGCCGGCGCGACGAATGTACGCGTCGCCGCTCGCGTCGGCAGCGAATGGCGAGCCGGGCCGGTCGCCCTGACGGACTACCGACGGCGGGGTTCCACCGGTCCGCGCCGGAGCGCCGACTCGCGGGGTCGTCATGTCGACTGACCCCGCAGCGCGCGCGCGACAGCCGTGCGGACCACCACATCCTTTTCATTGGCCGACTGGCGGAGCGATGCCTGGGCGTCGGGCGTCCCGATGCGTCCCAGCGCCACTGCGGCGCACGCGCGCACCTCGGCATCCTCGCGCCGGCCGAACATCGATTTGCCATTCAGCATCGCATCGAGAATCACGACACCTGCGTTGCCGCACAGTGTTCCGAACGCCTCGAACGCGGCCATCTTCTCGCTGAGATCGGCGTCCCGTATCGCACGGCCCTTGACGATGGATTCCAGTCGCGGCAATGCCGGACGGTATGCGCGGGCCTGCAGCGCCCGGATGGTCGCGATACGCACCTCACGCTCGGAATCCTCGACCGCGCGCTCGAGCGCCTGAAGCGCGCTGGGCGAACCGATTTCCGAGAGTGCGTGCACGGCGGCGGCGCGCAATTCCACGTCCTGACCCTCGAGCACCTTCGCCAGCGGCGCCACCGCGGCCGTAGTCTTGAGTCCACCAGCGCGCCTGATCGCTTCCAGTGCGACGTTTCGCGATCGCGACGCCACCAGTCGGACAAGTTCTCCGGTGCTTTGCGCGGCGAGGCGCCCCGCTGCCTGTTCGAGTAGTGGCCGGAGCTTCGGGTTCTGGAGTCGACCGAGCCATTCGAGTACCGTCTCGAGTGCAGAGCCTCGCAACTGCTCGAACAGCTCGAGCAGCTCGGCCTGCGACGGGAGCGCCTCGGCTTCGTCCATGGACTGCAGCACCTGCGCAAGAGCCTCCGGCGCGCTCAACCGCGTGGGGATCTGGCCGAGCCGATCCCGTTGCGCCGGTGCAATCTCGAGCGCTCGCTGGGACGCGACCAGCGACTCGCGGATCAGGTAGGCCACATTGTGGAACTGCCCGGCCGAGAGCATGTGGAGCATGAAGCTGTCGAGGATACCCGCCACTTCATCGCGAATGGCGGGATCGCCCTGTGCCTCGAAGATATCCAGCAGTAACGCGAGCACGTTTTGCCGGAGATCGATCTCGTACTCGCGTCGCACTTCGGTC
>JAJAYP010000004.1 GCA_026786185.1 Gemmatimonadaceae bacterium | reverse complement strand
GCCCAACTGTGCCCGCCCGCACCATGGAACGACACGCGGAACCGTCGTGCGCCGAGCGCGCGGTGCACGATCCGGTCGTCGCCGGCGCCGTCGAGCGCGATGCACGCCGCGGGCGACGTGCCGCGCCGCGCGAAGAGATGCTTTGCGCCGCGCAGGTCGCCAGCGCCTTCCTCGCCGACGGTGGCCGCGAAGATGATGGGGCGTCTCGTGCGCAGTGTGGAACCGTCCACCACTTCGGCCAGCGCCAGCATCGCGGCCAGGCCGCGCGAATTGTCGACGATGCCGGGGCCGGCGAGCTGACGCCCGTCGCGCGCGACGTCCACGGCGGTGCCGACGGGGAAGACGGTGTCGAGATGCGCGCAGACCAGCACCGGCGCGTCGCTCGTCTCACCCCGTCGCACGCCAGTCACGTTGCCGACGTCGTCGGTGAGCACGTCGTGCAGGCCGAGTGCGCGGAAGCGCGCAGCCACCGACGCACCGCGCGCGTGCTCATCGCCCGTGGGGGCGGGAATCTCGGCCAACGCGATCTGCGTGCGGAGCACGCGCTCGTCCGCCTGCGCCAGCCGTGCGCGCACGGGCGCCAGCCGCTCGAAGAGCTCGGCCACATTCGGGTACGACGGCCGCTCGGCCAGACGGCGCAGGTCGCGGAAGGGGGCGCGCATCCGTTATCTATGGCGTGCGCACGCCCCGTCGCGCAAGCACATGCGACCCGGAGCAGGGCCGCTCCCTCCTCCCACGAATCTCTCGATGCCCCCCGTCGCGCGCCCCACGCTCGGACGAAACGTCAAGGCGCTCTCCGCGGTGAGCTTTCTCACCGACGTATCGAGCGAGATGATCTATCCGCTCCTTCCCGTCTTTCTCACCAGCGTGCTGGGCGCGAACGCCAGCTTCATCGGCGCCATCGAAGGGGCGGCCGAAACGACCGCGGCGCTGCTGAAGCTGGCGAGCGGGTGGTGGTCCGATCGGGTGCGCAAGCGCAAGCCGCTCGTCGTGCTCGGCTACGGCATCGCCACGTTCATGCGCCCGCTGGTGGCCATCGCGCAGTCGGCGTCGCAGGTGCTGTTCATCCGCGTGGCGGACCGTGTGGGCAAGGGGATTCGCAACTCCCCCCGCGATGCGCTGATCGCCGAATCGGTGGACCCGAGCATACGCGGCCGCGCGTTCGGGTTTCATCGCGCGGCCGATCATGCGGGCGGCGTGCTCGGTCCGCTCATCGCGTTCGTGATCCTCACGTATCATCTGGCGCCGATTCGCACGGTGTTCTGGCTGGCGGCCATTCCGGGCGTACTGTCGTTCATGGTGCTCGTCGCGTTCGTGCGCGACATCGAGCGGCCGGCCGCCGCGCCGGTGATGGGTGGACCCGATCTCACCGTGCCGCTGGGCGCGCGATTCTGGCGCGTGCTCGGCGTGATCTTCCTGTTCACGCTTGGCAACTCCACCGACGCGTTCCTCCTGTTGCGGGCGAATCAGCTGGGCGTTCCGGTGGCGCTGGCGCCGATTCTGTGGGCGGCGCTGCACGTGGTGAAGTCGCTGGCGAGCACACCGGGCGGCGCCCTGTCCGACCGCATCGGGCGCCGGCCCACGCTCGTCATGGGCTGGATGCTCTACGCCCTCGTGTACGTGGGCTTCGCACAAGCGACAGCCGCGTGGCACGCGTGGGCGCTGTTCGGAGTGTACGGCCTCTACTTCGGGTTGACGGAGGGCTCGGAGCGTGCACTCGTGGCGGACCTGGTGAGCGTCGAGCGTCGCGGCACCGCATACGGATGGTTCAACCTGTCGATCGGGTTGGGCGCGCTGCCGGCGTCCCTGATGTTCGGTTGGGTGTGGGACAACGCGGGTGCGCCGACGGCGTTCGTGATGGGCGCGTCGCTCGCCATGGCGGCGGCGGTGGGAATGCTGGTGCTGGGCCCGCGGACCGCACGCGCCGGGCTGTAATCGAAGTCGCACTTCATGTGGCTCAAAGCTCAAACCTCACCGCTTCGCCACCCCCACTCCCCCTTCCCGCTCACCGCCTGTGGTTCTGCCCTTCTCTCACGGCCCACCGCTCACCGCCCCAGGCTTGCCGCTCATCGCTCTCCGGCTGAAGTTGCCGAGTCGACAGCAGCAGGAGAGCGAGGAGCCTGGAGCAGGCAGCGGTGAGCATTGGGCGATGAGTGGCATGCAGGGTACTCGCCGACCTCTCAACAGCACCTCGAGCCCGGCCGCTCATACTTCCGCGCGAGCACGTCGCGCACGAACGCCGCCTGCGTGAGCGGCGCACGATCCGGGTGTGCACGCCGTACATGCGCGAGATACGCGGCGTAGTCCGGCGCGCCAATGACGCGCCGAATCGTCCACGCCGCGCGCGCCAGCAGCTCAGCGGCTCGTCGCATCGCCCGTACACGCCCGCTTCGCGATCGTCCGCTCGAACAGGTCGAAGATGCGCGTATACTCGTCCGTCCAGCTCGACGGCCGCACGAAGCCGTGATCTTCCACCGGATAGGACGCCAGTTCCCAGTCCGTCTTGCCCAGCTCGATCAGCCGCTGCTGAAGCCGCACGATGTCCTGGTAGTGGACGTTCACGTCCACCATGCCGTGCGCCATGAGAAGCGGGCTCCTGAGCCCGCTCGCGAAATAAATCGGCGACGAACGCCGATACGCCAGCGTGTCGTCCTGCGGCCGGTTGAGAATGGCCGACGTGTAGCCTTCGTTGTAGTGCGCCCAGTCGGTCACCGACCGCAGCGCTGCGCCGGCTCCGAACTGCTCCTGCGCCGTGAAGAGCGCCATCAGCGTGATGAACCCGCCGTAGCTGCCGCCATAGATGCCGACGCGCGAGCCGGGGATGCCGTACGTGGTGGTGAGCCACTTCGATGCGTCGACGTGATCCTGGAGGTCGCGCCCGCCCATCCACCGGTAGATCGCCGTGCGCCAGTCGCGACCGTATCCCGCCGACGCGCGATAATCGAGGTCGAGCACGACGTAGCCCTTCTTCGCGAGGAACTGGTTGAACATGTACTCGCGCGGGTACTGCGACCAGAAATTCCCGACGTTGTGCAGGTAGCCCGCGCCATGCACGAAGATCACCGCGGCGCCGTTGGGCTGCGCGCCGACGTCCTGCGGACGGTAGATGTGCGCCGGCACGCCGATGCCATCCGACGCCGGGATTCGCACGATCTCCGGTTTCAGCCATGGGAAGCTCCGGAATTCCGCGCTGGAGCTCGTCGTGAGCCGCGCCGGCTCGGCGCCCGCGCGGTTGGCGACGAGAAAGAGATCGGGCGGCTGATTCACGAACGAATGGACGTCGGCGAGCCAGCGGCCGTCGGGTGACGGGACCGCCGTGTGTCCGCCGGACGCACCGGTCACGCGCGTGCGCGCGCCGCCCGACACGGGCATCCGATAGAACTGCTGCTCGTACGGGGACGGTTCGTTGGTGGTGAGCTGGAACTCGCGCTCGTCGGGTGAGAGCGCCACGCTCAGCACCTCCCACCGGCCGTCGGTGAGTGAGCGACCATCGCCGCCGCTCGGCTGCGACGAGTACAGCTGCGCGTAGCCGGACTTCTCCGACACGAACCAGAGCCGGCGGCCTCCGTCGTACCAACCCGCGCACGACGAGCATGGTCCGCCAACCCATGCGCTGTCGCGCAGCGTTTCCACCGTCGTGAATGCAGCGCTGTCGGAGCGCACGCTGTGCAGCAATCGCGTCTTCCGATTCGCCGTGAAGGCGAACAGCGCCGCGCGGGACCCATCGTCATTCCAGCCGGCGAGCGCCACGTTGCCACCCATGCTGTCGGTGCCGAAGACACGGAGTGGCGTCGCCCGTCCCGACGGCAGTGCGATCCACAGCACGCGCTGCCGGCCCACGTCGTCGCCCACCTTGCTGCGCGGCCGGAGATTCTCCACGTATCCCGTGGTGGTCACGAACTGCGGCACCTCGGCCTGCCGCTGCGTCGTCGCGGCAGGCTGTCCGATGAGCACGAGTGCAGCGCGACCGTTGGGGGAGACGTCGATGCCGGCCACCCGCTCCGTCGCGGCGAGATAGATGGGCTGCAGGCCCGCTGCGTCGCGTGCCTTTCGCTCCGCCTTCGCCACGCTGTCGGCGACAGTGCGGTCGCGCACCGACTCGAACAGCTCGCGCTGCTGCTGCTCGAGCCGCCCGCGCTGGCCCACGGCTTTCGCCGAATCGACCGGAGCGGGACCTGTGCGGATGTCGGTGAGCTGGCGCGTGGTGCCGTCGGAGAGCGACAGCGAGAACGCATCGTTGCCGCGCACGAAGTACACGGTGCGTCCGTCTGCCGAGAAGGTCGGCCGCGACTCGGCCGCAACGGTCTGCGTGAGGCGCCGCACACTGCCGTCGCGCACGGTCATCAGCCAGATGTCGCCGAGCGCCTCCACGACGCGTGCGCGACGGTCCGGCGAGAGCGGGCCCTCCGCGATGAACGGCGCGGCGGAATCGGCCTGCGCAGCACTCAGTCGTTCGGGCTGCGCTCCCGCTTCCGCACGCACGCGATACGGGCGCAGTGGTTCACGCCAGTCGGTGCCCGCGGCGTTCCACAGAAAAAGGATCCAGCGTCCGTCCGCGCTCCAGCGCACGTTCGTCGGCGCGCGGCCGTACAACTCCGGGCCGCGCATGATGTTCCTGATGCTGAAGTCGAACGGCGCGGCGGATTGCGCGGAGGCGGATTGCGCGCCGAGCAGAGCATTAAGAGCGACGGAGAGAGCTGTAATTCGCAATGCGCGCATGAAACGTTCGATTGAAAATGGTCGATGACGCGGCGGTGCAGAGGACCGCCGAGTCGAGCGACGGCAGCGTGAGAAGGGGATCAATCGCCGGCGACCGCGGGCCGCGGCACGAACGGGATCTCGGTGGACTGCGCCGCCTTTCCTCCCTTCACGACGGCCCACCACTCTCGTGCGCTGTCGGCGATGACGACGAGCACGGCGAGCAGGAAGAAGGCGGCGACCGCTGCGTCGAGATAGTCGTTCGCGATCATGCGGCCCAGATCCGTTGCTGACGCGACACCCGCCGGCAGTGTGCCGCCGTCGCGCGCTGCCTCCAGCAGGCGCGCATGCGCGAAGAAGCCCAGCCTCGGCAGTGGCGAGAACAGCTTCTGGTAGCCCGCCGTCATCGTGACGATGAGGATCCACGTGAGCGGCAGCAGCGTCACCCACGCGTGCCGGGCCTTGCCCATCTTGATGATGATCGTCGTGGCGACGCACAGCGCGACGGCGGCGAGCAGCTGATTGGAGATGCCGAACAGCGGCCAGAGCGAGTTGATGCCGCCGAGCGGGTCGTTCACGCCCTGCCAGAGAAAGTGTCCCCACATGGCCACGAAGAGGCCGCTCGATACCACCACCGCGGGTGTCCACGATGTCTCGCCGAAACGCGGCCACACGTGCTTGCCCAGATCCTGGAGCATGAACCGGCCGACGCGGGTGTCGGCGTCCACCGTCGTGAGGATGAATAGCGCCTCGAACATGATGGCGAAGTGGTACCAGAGCGCCATCGCGGAATCGCCGCCCAGCACGCGCGAGAAGATGTGCGCCATCCCCACGGCGAGACTCGGCGCGCCGCCCGTGCGTGAGAGCAGCGAGCTTTCGCCCACCTGCCGCGCGAGTGTCTCCAGCTCCAGCGGCGTGACGACGAAGCCCCACGCGGCGATGGCCGCCGCCGCGCTCTGCGCCGTGGTCCCGAGCGCCGACACCGGCGCGTTGATGGCGAAGTACACGCCGGGCGTGAGCGCGCACGCGGCGATCAGCGCCATCACCGCCACGAACGATTCCACCAGCATGCCACCGTAGCCCACCAGGCGCGCGTCGCCCTCGCGCGCGAGCAGCTTTGGCGTGGTGCCGGACGCGATGAGCGCGTGGAAGCCGGAGATGGATCCGCACGCGATGGTGATGAAGGCGAAGGGAAAGAGCGCGCCGGCAAACACCGGCCCCGTGCCGTCGGTGAAGCGCGTGAGCGCCGGCATCTGGAGCGGCGGCAGTGCCACGAGAATGCCCACGGCGAGCGCGATGACGACGCCGATCTTCACGAATGCCGAGAGATAGTCGCGGGGCGCGAGGAGCAGCCAGACGGGGATGACGGACGCGGCGAATCCATAGATCATGATGGCGACCGCCAGTGTGCGCCCACTCAAAGTGAACAGGCTGGCGAGCTGCGGCTGCTCGGCCACCCATCGTCCGGCGTAGAGCGAGAGGACCAGCAGCACCAGACCGATTGCGCTCGCCTCGAGCACGCGCCCGGGTCGCAGCCAGCGCATGTACACGCCCATGAGCATCGCGATGGGGATGGTGAGACCGATCGTCACCGTGCCCCACGGACTCGAGCGCAATGCGTTCACGACGACCAGCGCGAGTACGGCCAGCAGCACCACCATGATGCCGAGCACCGCCACCATCGCCGTGAATCCGGCGACGGGCCCGATCTCGTCGCGCGCCATCTGGCCGAGCGACTTGCCGTTGCGTCGCACCGACGAGCAGAGGATGACGAAGTCCTGCACCGCGCCGCCCAATACGACGCCGACGACGATCCAGAGCACGCCCGGGAGGTAGCCGAACTGCGCCGCCAGGGTGGGGCCGACGAGTGGACCGGGGCCCGCGATGGCGGCGAAGTGATGGCCGAAGACGATCCATCGGTTGGTCGGCACGAAGTCCCGTCCGTCGGCCAGCCGCTCCGCCGGTGTCGGGCGCGCGTCATCCAGGGCAAAGATCCGGGCGGCGATGAAGGCGCTGTAGAAGCGGTAGCCGATGGCGTAGGTGCAAAGGGCGGCAACCAGGAGCCAGATCGCGCTGACGGGCTCGCCACGGGAGAGGGCAATGGTGGCCAGGGCGCCGGCCCCGAGGAGGGCCACGAGTGCCCAACCCAATGCAGCGACGGTACTTCGCGGGGCAATGACGCGGACGGAAGGGGAAGTCATGCGCGGCAACTTGGAAGCGCGCCCGGGCGCGGTCAATGCGACGATGCGTTCCGCGAACCCCTCGGCGGTCGCCCGGGTGCAGACGGCCGTTTAGCTTTCGCGGACACCCTCACTCCGCACCGTGCGCCTGACTCGTCGACTGCTCCTGGGCCTTCCACTGGCCTTCGCCGCCTGCCGCCCGCCGAGCGGAGCGGACGAGGTCGCCCCACCCGTGGCTCCCGTGCGGCCGCTGTCGGCGCTCGTGTCGCAGCAGGTGATCGTCACGCCGCTGAATGCGTTGCGCGAGGTGGATGCACTCGGGTGGACGCAGCAGATTCCGCGGTCGCGGGAGTTCATGCGCGCCTTCGACGACGCGTTCGAGGCGGAATTGGGCGCGCGGGGACTGAAGACGCGCTGGGTGTATCCCGAGGCGCTCACACGTGCGGCGCGGAGCAACCCGTCGCACTCGGTGGATGCGTACACGATCGGCGCGGCATCGCTGCGCGGCGCGGGGGTAATCGCCGGCACGCGGCTCGCCAATCCACTCGCCACCGAGCTTCGCACGATGATCGCGCTCCAGGAGTCGGCGCGCGCGGTGCTGCTTCCCGTGGAGCTCAGCTTCGACCGGACGCGCGACGGCAGCGGTGTCGCGGTGGTTCGGCTCGCGCTCGTGGACGGCCGCCTGAGCGAAGTCCGATGGATCGGCGACGCGCGCAGCGATCCGATGACCACATTCTCGCGCGAGATTCTCACGAGCCTCGTCGCACACGCCGCCGACCTGATCACGGCCCCCTGAGGCCGAGCAAGGCACGATACATGGGTACGCCAGTCACACTCATCCCGGGCGACGGCATCGGGCCGTCGATCAGCAGCGCCACCGTCCGCGTGCTCGAGGCCGCGGGCGTCGACATCGACTGGGATACCCAGTACGCGGGGCAGGCCGGCGTCGCGAAGTACGGCGATCCGATTCCGGAGGCGACGCTCGATTCCATCAAGCGTACGCGGCTCGCGCTCAAGGGGCCGCTCGAGACGCCGGTGGGCGAGGGATTCCGCTCCATCAACGTCGCGCTGCGCAAGACGTTCGACCTCTACGCCAACCTCAGGCCCGCGCATACCATCGTGCAGGGCGCGCGTTACTCGGGCATCGATCTCGTGCTCGTGCGCGAGAACACCGAAGGGCTGTACGTCGGCGTCGAGCACTACATCAAGATCGGGAGCGACCCGCGCGCGGCGGCCGAGTCGGTGGCGATCATCACGCGCGCCGGTTCCGAGCGGATCGCGCGCTATGCGTTCGACTACGCCGTGAAGCACGGGCGGAAGAAGGTCACGCTCGTGCACAAGGCCAACATCCTCAAGTTCTCGCAGGGACTGTTCCTCGACGTGGGACGGCAGGTCGCGCAGGGATATTCCGGCATCGAGTTCGAGGAAGTGATCGTGGACGCGATGGCGATGAACCTCGTGCTCAAGCCCGAGCGCTACGACGTCATCGTCACGACGAACCTGTTCGGCGACATCCTCTCCGACCTCATCTCGGGGCTGGTGGGCGGGCTGGGACTCGCGCCGGGCGCGAACATCGGACTGGGCGGCGCCATCTTCGAAGCGGTGCATGGGACCGCGCCGGACATTGCGGGCAAGGGTGTCGCGAATCCGAGTGCGCTCATCCTCGCCGGATGCATGATGCTCGAATACATGACCGACGGCGAGCGGGCGCAGCGCATCCGCACCGCGCTCGAGACGACGATCCGCGAGAAGAAGACGGTGACGCGCGACCTCGGCGGCACGGCGACGACCGATCAGTTCACCGACGCGGTCATCGCCCGACTGTGAGTCGCACGTGACGAGCGTCTCCATCTTCCACTGCTCCGACCTGCACTTCGGTCACCCCGCCGTCCCCGAGCAATACGAGGCGATGGAGGCGATGATCGCGACGCGGACGTTCGCCGTGGTGGCCATCTCCGGCGACGTGACGCAGCGCGCCCGCTCGGGTGAGTTCCAGCGGGCACGCGCCTTCATCAAGCACGCCGAGGTGTTCGCGAAGGTTATCTGCATTCCCGGCAACCATGACGTGCAGTGGTGGAAGGCGCCGCTGGGGTTCGGAGATGACGGCGCCATGCTCGCCAACTACCGGCAGTACGTGAACCCCGAGATCGAGCCGGTGCTCAAGGTGCCGGGCGCGACGTTCGCGGGCCTCAATACCTCGCACGGCGTCACGGCGCAGACGCTCACCTGGCGCGTGCGCGACATCTCGATCATCGGCCTGGTGCGGCGGCCGCAGATCGAGCGGTTGCGCACGGTGTTCGCCGACGTCCCGGCGACGGACGCGCGCGTGATCGTCATGCACCACAATCCCATGCGCGGCGAGCTGTCGCAACGCCACGGCCTCAAGAACACGGCGCGCGTGCTCGGCGCGTTCGCCGATCTCCAGGCCGACGTCGTGCTTTGCGGACACGACCATCAGGACGCCATTCATTTCATCGAGCACACCAGGAAGGGCACTGTCATCTCCACGGCAGGCACCGTGTCCAACCGGATGCGCGGCGGCCGGCCATCGTCGGTGAACAGCATTCGCATCACGCCGGAGCAGATCGAGGTCGCGACGCTCGTCTGGTCGCAGACCGGACTCGGCTTCGTCCCGGGGCCGAGCAAGTGCTTCGCGCGCTGACGCGGCTGCTCCTTGGCCGGCGCGATGTCGCTCAGCTCGAGCTCGGGCTGCACGGCGGCACGCCGCACAACGCCGACGAGTTGCTCGTGCGCCTGAGGCAGCTCGGCCTGCGGCGCATCATGCGGTGCCGGCTGACCCGGAACCGCAACGTGATGGTGAGCTTCGGCGCGGGCGAGCTGCGCGTGCACGAGGGATATCTCTCCGCGCCCGAGTCCGTGCTGCGGGCCATCGTCGTCTTCGTGGAAGGCCGGTCGCGCGCCGAGCGACGCGATGCGCAGCGCATCATCGTCGCCCACCCGGTGCGGTCGCCGCGGCCTGCGGCGCGGCGCGAGCGCACGCACCCCGGCGACGTGGAGTTCGCCGCGCAGCTCACCGCGTGGCATGCGCGCTACAACGCCCGGCATTTCCAGAGTCGCCTGAAGCCGATCGAGATTCGCGTGTCGCGGCGGATGAAGATGCGGCTCGGGCACTACACCGCGGCGACGACCGGCGGCGAGACCGCGGAGATCGCGATCAGCCTGGCGCACCTGCGCAAGCATGGCTGGCAGGAAACGCTGCATACCCTGCTGCACGAGATGGTGCACCAGTGGCAGGACGAGACCGGCCACACCATCGACCACGCGGCCACCTTCCGCGCCAAGGCGCGCGCCGTGGGGATCGCGCCGTACGCGCGCCGAGTGCTGGCGTCGCGCCCGGGCACGGCGGACGGGTTCAAGACGTTGGGAAGACGGGCGGCGCGGAAGGGCTAGAGCGTGCCGCACCGCCGCGCAGAACGTGGTGATTACCTTTCGCTCTCCGTCTTCCCTCAACACTCCGTGCATGCTCGACTTCTACAACATCGATAGCGTCCTCACCGAAGAGGAGCGCGCCGTTCGCGACAGCGTGCGCCGCTTCGTGGACGAGCGCGTCCTCCCGATCATCGGCGACGCCTACGTGCAGGGCCGTTTCCCGAAGGAGCTGATTCCGGAGATGGGCGAGCTCGGCGTGTTCGGCGCCAACCTCCCCGAGGAGTACGGCTGCGCGGGGCTCAACAACGTGCAGTACGGGCTCATCATGCAGGAGCTCGAGCGCGGTGACTCCGGTGTCCGCTCGTTCGCCAGCGTGCAGGGCGCACTGGCCATGTACCCCATCTACGCGTTCGGCTCGGGCGAGCAGAAGATGAAGTATCTGCCGAAGATGGCCACCGGCGAGATCATCGGCTGTTTCGGGCTCACCGAAGCGGACTTCGGGTCCAATCCGAGCGGCATGATCACGATGGCGACGGAGCAGGGGGACGGCACCTGGATCCTGAACGGCGGCAAGATGTGGATCACCAATGGGTCCACCGCGCAGATCGCCGTGGTGTGGGCGAAGACCAACGGCGACCCGAGCGACAAGTCCATCCGCGGCTTCATCGTCCCCACCGATGCCAAGGGATTCAAGGCCAAGGACCAGAAGGGCAAGCTCTCCCTGCGCGCGAGCGACACGAGTGAGTTGGTGTTCCAGGACGTGCACCTCGCCAAGGACGCGCTGCTCGAGCACTCGGGTGGACTCAAGAGCCCGCTGATGTGCCTGACGCAGGCGCGGTATGGCATCTCGTGGGGCGCGATGGGCGCCGCGATGGCCTGCTTCGAGGAAGCGTCGAGCTACGCGCAGCAGCGCGTGATGTTCGACAAGCCCATCGGCGGCTTCCAGATCCAGCAGGTGCGTCTCGCCGACATGCTCACCGAGATCGTCAAGGCGCAGCTGGTGTGTCTGCATCTCGGGCGTCTCAAGGACGCCGGCACGATGACGCCGCAGCAGGTGTCGCTCGCGAAGCGCAACAACGTCAGCATCGCCACCGACATCGCGCGCGAGGCGCGCCGCCTGCTCGGCGCCAACGGCATCCTGGCGGAGTACGGCGCGATGCGGCACATGGCGAATCTCGAGAGCGTGTACACGTACGAGGGCACGCACGACGTGCACTCGCTGATCCTTGGGCAGGCGGTGACGGGGCTGAACGCGTTCAAGTAGCGGAAGGGTCGCGGGTTCACAGTTCACGGTTCACGGTTGAGGGATCCACGTTTCGCGTTTCCGGTTCACCGTTCACCGTTCACCGTTCACCGTTCGCCTTCACGGTTCACGGTTCACGGTTCACGGTTCACGGTTGATGGTTCCGCTCCCCGTGTCTACACTTCATGTGAATCTTTTCACAAGGGGTTCCCTGCGGTGAAAATTGCCGTCTGCATCAAGCGCACTCCGGACTCCGAGTCGCGCTTCAAGATTGCCGCCTCGGGCGCCGCCATCGACGAGACCGGCCTCAAGTTCGACATGGACGATTTCGCCGGCTACGCGGTCGAAGCGGCCCTGCAGCTCAACGAGAAAAGCGGCGGCGGCGAGACGGTGGTCTATGCCGTCGGCCCCGACAACGTCCAGGAAACGTTGCGCAAGGCGATGAGCATGGGCGCCGAGCGCGCCGTGCACCTCAAGGCCGGCAGCGTGGCGGACGGCATCGCGATCGCGCGTGCCCTCGCCGCCGAGCTCAAGACGGGAGGCTACGACCTCGTCATGTTCGGCAAGCACGCCTTCGACAGCTCGGCTGGCGTCGTCGGCACGGCCACGGCGGAACTCCTCGGCGTGCCTTGCGTGACTGCGGCGTCGGAGCTGAGCGTCGCGGACGGCAAGGGCGTCGCTCGCCGCGAGCTCGAGGGCGCGGCCGAGATGGTGT
>JAJAYP010000003.1 GCA_026786185.1 Gemmatimonadaceae bacterium | reverse complement strand
GCGCGGACCTTCGATCACCTGCTTGAAATGGTGGATCATGCTCTCCATGTCGCTCATCGCCTTCGACTTCGGCGGCAGGATGACGCGATGGTCATCGATGTTCACGGGACCGTCGGGGAGCCGCTTGAGTGCCTGCTCGAGGATCCGCACCGACTGCTTCATCTCCTCGACGCGGCAGAGATAGCGGTCGTACACATCGCCTGCCTGGCCGACCGGCACGTCGAAGTCATAGGTCTCGTAATCGAGATAGGGAAAGTCCTTGCGCACGTCATACGCGACACCCGACGCGCGAAGCATCGGGCCGGACAGACCGTAGTTCACTGCCTCCTCGGCTGACATCGCCCCGAGTCCGATGGTCCGTCCCACCCAGATGGCGTTCTTGCTGAGCATCGTCTCGCACTCGGCCAGCACCTTCGGGAACGTCCGGACGAAGTTCGCGAGATCGTCCGTCCAGCCGTCCGGGATGTCGGCGCCCATGCCGCCGACGCGAGTGAGACTCGTGGTCAGGCGCGCCCCGATCCAGCTCTCGAGCATCGTGTACACTCGCTCGCGCTGCTGGAAGATCCACAGGAACGGGGTGAATGCGCCGATGTCGATGCAGAACGTGCCGAGCCAGACGCAATGCGAGATGAGTCGCGACAGCTCGCTCGCCATGACGCGCAGCACCTTGCACCGCTCGGTGATCTCGATGCCGAAGAGCCGCTCGGCGCCGAGTGCGAACGCAACGTTGTTGCCCGGACTGTTGAGGTAGTCCTCGCGATCCGTCCACGGGATGATCTGATTGTACTGGCGGTACTCGCCGATCTTCTCGAAACCGCAGTGGAGATAGCCGATGTGCGGAATGCACCGCACCACGGTCTCGCCATCGAGCTCCAGCACCAACCGGAGAACGCCGTGCGTCGCCGGGTGCTGCGGGCCGAGGTTGATCAACATGTGCTCGCCCTCGAGCTCCGGCTCCGCGGCCGGAGCGGCGGTGACGGGCACGAGGTTTCCCGCCTGATCCGTCACGAGCGGTACCCGCTGCGGACGGCCACGCGCGTCCAGTCCCGTGGTCGACAGCTCGACTTCGACGGTTCGCTTGGTCGTCGCCATGTCGATTATTCCCCCACCTTCTCGCCTGCGCCGAGCCGCTGCCGCATGTCGGGCGGCAGGTCCTCGAACGCCTCGGCGATCGACAACTCTTCCATGCTGTACTTCGCCTCGGGGTTCTGCGCGAGCGCCTGACGAAGCTGCTCGGAGCGGCTGAACCGGCCGCGCAACGGGAAGTCCTTGCGGAGAGGAAATCCCTCCTTGTACTGCTCCCACATCAGGATGCGGCGCAGATCCGGATGTCCCACGAAGGTGATGCCGAACATGTCGTAGCATTCACGCTCCATCCAATCCACGCCCTTGTGAATGTCCCAGATGCTGGGGACCTGGAGCGGCTGACCACGCGGGATGAGCGCCTTCAAGCGGAGAAATCGGCGATACGGCAGCGAGCGCAGGTGCCACACTACCTCGATGGCGCGCTCCAGATCGCGATACTCCACGGCCGTCACATCCGAGCAGTAGTCGTAGCGCTGCCCGGGGTCGTCGTGCAGCCAGCGCACGATCGCGTGCACCTGAGTCGCATCGACGATCACGGTGGTTTCGCCCCACACGACATCAGCCCGCACGACCGAGGCGCCGAACTCCGCGCGCAGGGCATCCGCGCTCGGGTTGCGGACGCCATCGCGATACGGCACGTTGCGCGGCGTCACGGGAGCGGGTGTATCGGCGCCGGCAGCGTGGCCGGCGAGCACGGGAAGAAATTGCTCGCTCACAGCCCCGACCGCGTCTGATGAATGGAATTGCCGAACGGCTCGGACAATTCGTCGATCATCGACGGCGGAATGTAGAGCTGGCTCGTGGGATCCGGCTCCATCTCGTTGCGCAGGGTGGAGTCGGCCATGCGCTCCTGCATGATCTTCTGCTGGAGCATCATGATGCCGTAGAGCAGTCCCTCGGGCCGGGGAGGGCAGCCCGGCACGTACACATCCACCGGGATGATCGTGTCGATCCCCTGCACCACGGCGTAATTGTCGAACATGCCGCCCGTGGAGGCACACGCGCCCATGGAGATGCACCACTTGGGCTGCGGCATCTGCTGCCAGATGCGGCGTATCACCGGGGCCAGTTTGAATGGAACGCGACCGGCACAGATGAGGACGTCAGCCTGGCGAGGCGAGAAGCTCATGCGCTCCATACCGAATCGCGCGAGATCGAACTTGCTCGCGGCTGTCGCCATGAACTCGATCGCGCAGCACGCGGTACCGAACGGCATGGGCCACAGCGAATTGGCACGGCCCCAGTTCACCAGGAAGTCGAGCTTTGTCGTGACCCAGCTCTCCTGCGACTGCGGGTCCATCGAGACGAAGCGTGTATCGGGCCGTGAGCTCAATCCCATTGGAGCGCTCCCTTCTTCCAGACGTAGATGAACCCGACGAGCAGGATGGCGATGAACACCAGCATCTCCCACAGGCCGAACAGGGACAGATTGCCGGTGGGGCACGCGCCCGTCACGAGGTCCACGCCGCAGGAGAGCTGCCGGAAATGGGCGGCCCACGGGATCATGAACACCGTTTCGATGTCGAAGATGATGAACAGCACCGCGACCATGTAGAACTTGACGGAGAAGCGTTCACGCGCATCGCCGAGTACCGGCATGCCGGACTCGTAGGGCGTCTGCTTCACCGCGGTTGGCCGCGGCCGAAGTGTCAGGTGGGAAATGACAAGGATGAGCGCCGCGTTCATCACGACGAAGCCCACGAGCAACAGGACCGGCAAGTACGTGCGTTCCATGAGTCTCCGCACTTCGTGAAATCTTTCACTAAGTCGCAGCGCATGAACTTACCCAGCGTTGCAAAGCAGTGTCAACGGCGTTTGGCATCTCGCCAGCGCGGCGCGTAACTTTCGCGCCGATCCGGCCGCGGAGCACCCGACATGCGCGCCGACCACCCCCCTTGCCCGCGCCTTCATGTCCATCATGTCCGACCGCTGGATCACCCGCATGGCACGTGAGCACGGGATGATCGAGCCCTTCGAGGGACGTCAGGTCCGAGACGGCGTCATTTCCTACGGGGTGAGCTCCTACGGCTACGACATGCGGGTCGCCCGGGAGTTCCGCATCTTCACGAACGTGCTGAACTCGATCGTGGATCCCAAGGACTTCCAGAGCAGCTGCTTCGTGGAGTTCGAGGGCGACGTGTGCATCGTGCCACCGAACAGCTTCGCCCTCGCGCGGTCAGTCGAGTATTTCCGGATCCCGCGCAACGTCCTCACCGTGACGGTGGGCAAGTCCACCTACGCGCGCTGCGGCATCATCACCAACGTCACGCCATTCGAGCCGGAATGGGAGGGCTACGTGACGTTGGAGATCTCCAACACGACCCCCCTGCCGGCCAAGATCTACGCCAACGAGGGGATTGCGCAGGTGTTGTTCTTCGAAGGAAAGGAGGAGCCGGAGGTGTCGTACAAGGACAAGAAGGGGAAGTATCAGGGGCAGCAGGGAGTCACGCTGCCCCGGCTCTGAACCCGGCTAGAACCCGATCACGTTGACGCATCCTTTCGGTGGCTGATCCAGCCGCTGATTGCACTCGTCGACGGGAATGGGAACGACGGGGAAGATCTTGTGCGACGGGAGGGCCTTCTCCAGGGTGGCGAGCCGCCCGTACCGGCGCAAATCCACCCACCGATGTCCGTATTCGTCGAACAGTGAATAGCGCCGATTGTAGAGGATCTCGCTGACGATGTCGCCGGTGAATGCGGCGCCGAGCGGTGCCAGCCCGCCGGAGTTCACCCGGACGAAATCGAGATCCTGAATGGCCAGCAGCCGATTGCCCAGCGCATTGTTGGCTTCGGCGCGCAGAAGGATGAGCTCCTCATTCTTGATGATCGGCACCGGCGCGACGTTGCTGGCGTACGCGGTGATGCGCACGTTGGAGCTCACCCCCTGCGTCGTGACGTTGACGGTCGTGACCAGCGCCTTGCTGGAGGCACGAAGGTCGACCGAGCCGTCGGGCCTCCGCTGTGCTTCGGTGAGAAAGCTGGGGACCGCGACAAGCGCTCGCGGCGCGGCATCGAACAGGGGATTCAACGCGTCGCCCGACGTGGTCGAGTACACGTGGTACGCGCCCGTCGCGAGCGCGGCGCTCGTGGTGGCCGACGTGCTGATGAAGGATTCGCCGAGCGCAACGAGTGCCTCCGCCCAGGCGCCGCGATAGACATCCGCGCGGGCCTTGAGGGCGCGAATGACCTTGAGAAAGTTCGCCGGCGTATTGAAGCCGGCGAATCCACTCGTCAGCGCGAACGGGAAGGCCGCCCCCCCAGCGCCGAGGTCGACTTTGGCCTCATCGAACAGGGCGGCAGCTCGCTTGAAGCCACTGTCTTTCGTGACGAAGCCGCCGAGCTGCGTCGGATCCGTCGGCACGTCCACCACGATCCCGAACGTGTCACGCACGCGAAGCTGGTTCACGTACTCCTGCGCGATGATGGTCTTGACGAATCCACGCGTGGCCGACTTCTGCGCGGCGCTGTAGCCGGAGACCTTGTCGATGACCTCGAGCACCGTCACAGCGGTTCGAATGTTCCGGTATGACGCCGTCCAGCCGACATCGGCGACGAATCCGCCAGGCTCCAGCGGCCCGATGAGATAAGCCAGGACGTTGCGCGGCTCCGCGGGATCGAGGTTGTAGACCTCGCGGCCCAGAATGCCGAGGCCCGTGGCCCAGGTCCCGACAGTCGCCCGCAATCCGACGAGGAGTCCGACGACGGTGGTATTGACCGTCGCCGCGTTGGGTGCGTCGAGCAGGCCCTCGATGTTCGGGGTGTTGAAGTTCGGTACGGTCGACTCCCTGCAGGCGCCGAACGCGATCAGCGGTGCCGCGAACGCCACGAGCGCGACAGCACGCCGGCGTATGGAGAAGAATGGGCGCATGATCAGAAGTCCACGGAGAGGTTGAGCCAATAGGAGCGGCTGGCGGGGTACGCCGCGAGCTCGCGATTGCGCTGGACGGCATCGGGCACATTACCCGCCCCGAAGTTCTGTGCTTCGGGATCGCCGCCGCGGAAGTTCGTCCACCATTTGAGATTTCGTCCGCTCACGGAGAGCTTCGCATTGTTCACGCGCGACGTGACGGTCTGCAGGTATCTCGTCGGAATGTTCCAGCCCAACGTCACCTCGCGCAGCTTCGTGTACGTTGCGTCCTGGTAGTAGATGCGAGTCACCTGGAGATACGTGGTACGACGCACCTCCCCGAGTTTCCGTCCGTCGCTCGTGAGCTCGTCGTAGTCCCGGGAGTTCTGCCCCAGGTCGTAGTGACGCCAGGTGCCGTTCGCGAGCATCCCGCCTTCCTGATGATCGAGCAATGCATAGAGCGATACCGCGCCGTACCGTACCTCATTCGACCAGCCGGCATTCCACGACGGACTCCCGTCGCCCATCACCACCGGAACGACGACGCGTCCACCCGGTTGCGGGAGCGTGTCGTTCCCGATCAGCTGCGTCGCCGACTTGCCTTCCTCGATCTTCACCGCGCCCACCTGTGGCGCGCCGATCAGGAACGCTGGCACCGGCAGATCCGTGATGAGGCTGCGATTCATGCCGTAGTTGAGGCGCGTGTTCCATCCATAGCGTGCACGCTGCACCGGGAATCCTCCGACGCTGACCTCGAGTCCTCGGACCCGCATCGCGGCGCCGTTGGAGATCTCCGCGCTGTACCCGGTGGAGGGAGCGAGCGTGCGCGTGATCAGCAGGTCGGAGATGTTCCGCTGAAAGCCGGTGATCTCCAGATTCGCGCGATTGCCGAACAATGCCGCATCGAGTCCGCCCTCGACCTCGCGCTGACGCTCGGGACGAATATCCGCTGCGGCACGCGTGGCCCCGACGCGGAACGCGCCGAGCCCGCCGATGCTCGAGAGGTCGAGCCCCGTGAACTTCTGACCGTACAGCGGCTGGTTGCCCGTCTCACCATATGCCGCGCGAAACTTCAATTCGTCCACCAGTCCGGGCCTGAGCTCCGGAAAGCGGTAGGAGGCCGAGGCCTTCGGAAACACGAAGAACTTCTTCGTGTCGCCGTTGTTGCTGCTTCGGTCGGCGCGCGCGCCGATGGTGAGCAGGAGGCGCTCGTTCCAGAGGATTTCCGTCTGGCCGAACAACCCGAAATCGTTCACCTCCAACCGCGTCTCATCCACGTCTCGCACGGTGCCCGCAGTCACGACCTCGAGCCCGCCGAGCAGATTCTGAGCCGAGGCTCGACTCTGGCCGAGGGTGCGCCGCTCATACTGAGTGCCGAGCTGCGATGTAATTCCGACACTCGTTCGCGGAGTCCACGTGTGCACCGCGTTCAGGTTCAGGTTGCTCTGCACGTTGTCGCTGTACGAGACGGCTGACGTGCCGGGCAGTCCGTCAAGCGGCTCGTACTGAAGCTCGGGCGGAGAGAAGATGACGTTCTTCTGATTGAGCACGTCGGCGCCACCGTACGCGATGAGCTGCAGCTTCTGCTCGCCGCTCGTCCACGCATCCATCGTCAGCCGTGCCGTGCTGATGTTGCGGAAGACCGATTCGCCGTTCTTGAACAGGTCGATCGTCTGGAGGGGATTCGAGCTGTAGAGCGGGTTGACGGGAAAGGTGCCGTCCGCATTCCGCCGGATGTCGAGATAGCTGGGCACCTTCGTCAGCGTGTACGCAATGGAATTGCCGGCGTTGTCGTTCCCGAACAATCCTCGGTCGTTCCCGGTCCGGAGAATCTCGGAGCCAACCTGCATCATCAGTCGTGACCCCAGCCGCTGGTCGAGGTTGATGCGGATGCCGGCCTTGTTCGCGTAGGTGTTCCGCACGATGCCGGCTTCATCCCGCTTCAGTGCAGACACGAAGTATCGGGTGTTCTCCGATCCGCCGCTGACGCTGAGCGACGTTTCCGAATTGACGGGATGCTCGCCATAGGTCACGTCTTCGTAATCAATGAAGCGGCTCGGGTCGTAGAACTGCGCCGCCGATGCACCGAGGCCAGCGACGGCATCGGCCACGCTCGTGAACCGACGCGAGCCATTCTTGTACGCCAGACGCGCCGTGCCGATGCCCTGTCGGAGCGAGAACTTCGGCGCACCGACATCGCCCCGCTTCGTCGTGATGATCACCACGCCGCCCGACGCCTTGGACCCGTAGATCGCGGAGGCAGCGGATCCTTTGAGGATCTCGACGTTCTCGATGTCGTTGGGATTGAGATCCGAGATGCGATTTGCCGGATTCTCCTGAGTGCCCACGGAGATCGACGTGCCGGCCGCGCGCGTGACCTTGTTCGTTCCCGAGCCGATCGCCACGTCGCTGACGATGACGCCATCCACCACGTAGAGCGGCTGGGCCGACCCGAGGATGGACGAGATGCCTCGGATGCGGATGCGATTGCCGCCGCCCGGCGCACCGGTGGATTGGGAGATCTGCGCGCCCGCGATCTTTCCCTGAAACGCATTCTCGATCGACTGCGTCGACACCTTCGTCACCTCTTCGGCGCTCACACTCGCCACCGACGTCGCGAGATTGCGTCGCGAGATGCCGGTCGCCTGCCCGGTGATGACGAGCTGGTCCAGCTTGAGCGCATCGCGCCTGAGCACGACCTCGACGCTGCTGGCCGTGGGCGCAAGGCGGACGTCCGTCTGCGGATAGCCGATGCGGCGCACCGTGAGCACCTGGGCGCCAGCCGGCACCTGCAGCGTGAAGGTGCCATTCTCCCGCGTGAGAGCGCCGATCGTCGTG
>JAJAYP010000002.1 GCA_026786185.1 Gemmatimonadaceae bacterium | reverse complement strand
GGATAGCTTGTCAGCAGGTACGCCTTGTCGCCGGCGCCGAGCGCCTCGCCGCGCTCGAGATGATGTGGGCCCATCGTGAAGATCAGGTCATTGCCCTCGACAAGCGCGCGCGTCAACTGCTGCGAGCGGTGATTGCCGAGGTCCAGGCGTCGCTCGAGACCGACGAGCAGCGCGCCGTCGGAGGCGGCGGCGCCGTCCCACGCGCTCGTGCCCGCGCTGGCCGCCTCGATCTCCGGCAGCCCTCGCTCGATCGCCACCTTGCGCGCAATCGCTTCGGCGAGCGGACTGCGACAGGTGTTGCCGGTGCACACGAACAGCAGCTTCATGGACGTCAGGCGTCTCCGATGAGCCCGGGCGCGATTTCGCGGAGTCGAGAGGCGAGCACCGCGCCCGGGCGAATGACGCGCGGTGCGCGAAGCGTACAATCCACGACCGTCGATGGTGGTGATGGCAGGAGCCGGCCACCGTCGAGCAGGCGCAGCGCACCACGCGCGAGTGCGTCGCTCCACTGCGCTCGAATCTCGCCCGCCGACGTCGCCGGGGGAACCCCTGGCCGGTTGGCGCTGGTGGACGTGATCGCATCGCCATGCGCGCGGATGAGTCGTTGCAGTCCGGGATGCGACGTCCAGCGCACGGCGATCCCGCCCTCGGGTCCGCGAAGCGCTTCGGGCACGCGCTTCTCGCCACCGGGGAGCACGAGCGTCAGCGGTCCGGGCCAGAATCGCGCAGCAAGATTCGTCGCGAAGCTGGGCAGGTGCAGATCCAGCTTCTCCAACATGTCGCTTCCCGCGATGAGCAGCAGGAAGGGCTTGCCCTTCGGGCGACCCTTGAGCCCGATAAGCGCGTCGACCGAGTCGCGATCGATCGCGCCGCCGAATCCGTATACGGTCTCCGTGGGATAGGCGAGCACCCCGCGGCTTTCCATGTGCTCCCTCGCGCGGCGAATCGCCGATGCGACTTCGTCCGGCGACCAGAAGGGAATGCCCAGCGAGTCGCCCCCGATCATTCGTCGCTCGCGTAGAGCGCGTCGACGCGCGCGAAATCGTCCGGCTCGGTGACCTTCAACGCCCGTTCGCTGCCGCGCACTACGTGCACGGGAATGCCAAGTCGCTCCAGCAGGGCGGCATCGTCCGTCGCGCTCACGCGATCGGCCATGGCGCGACGATGCGCGTCCACAATGACCTGCCGTGGAAACCCCTGCGGCGTCTGGGCTCGCCAGAGCGACTCGCGCGACACGGTATGCTCGATACGGCCGTCATCATCGCCGTGCTTGAGCGTGTCGACGACGGGCAGCGCGGCGACGACGCTCCGGCCGGCGCGGACCGCGCTCACCACCCGTTCGATCGTGGCGGCGCCGACGAGCGGACGCGCGGCATCGTGCACGAGCACGATCTGCGATTCATCCGGCAAATCATCCAGTCCATTGGCGACGCTTTCGCTGCGCGTTCGTCCCCCGACCGAAACGAGCAACCGATCGACGTCGCACTGGAAGAGCCAGGGCGGCGGATCCCCGGCGTACCGCTGCGGCAAGACCACGACCACCATGCCGACGTCTTCGCGGGCCATGAAGGTCTGCACGCTGTGCAACAGCATCGGCTTGCCGGCCACCCAGCGAAACTGCTTCAGCTCTTCCCCGCCAACGCGCGAGCCGCTTCCACCGGCGACGATCACGACGCCGACGTCACGGGTGGAGAAGACGTCGCTCACTGGAAGACTCGCTCGAACAGGTCGGCGATGGTGCGCACGCCCACGGCCCTCAAGCCCTTGGGAATGCGCGTCGGCACCGCGCGCTCGGCGAGAAAAGCCGTCGTCATTCCCATGTTGGCCGCTTCCGCCAGCCGCCGTTCGGCCTGCGATACCGGACGGATCTCTCCCCCGAGGCCGACTTCGCCGACGAACACCGCCTCGTGCGGCAGCGCGCGGTCGTAGACGCTCGATGCGAGCGCCGACGCCACCGCAAGATCGCCTGCCGGTTCCTGCAGCCGCACACCGCCCACCACGTTGAGAAAGACGTCGAGCTGGCCAAATGACAAACCGGCGCGCTTGTCGAGAACGGCGAGCAGCAGCGCGAGCCGCCGCCCGTCGTAGCCCGTGGCCACGCGCTGCGGTGTGCCGAACCCGGCTTTCGCGGCAAGTCCCTGGACTTCGATCAGGATGGGACGTGACCCCTCGATCAGCGCGGTGACGGCGCTGCCCGACGCATGCACGCCGCGATCGCCGAGGAACAACTCGGACGGATTGGCGACGGGGAGCAGTCCGTCCGGCGCCATTCGAAAGACCCCGATCTCGTCCACGCTACCGAACCGGTTCTTGATCGCGCGCAGCACTCGGTGGTCGAGCGAATTCTCGCCCTCGAAATACAGCACCGTGTCGACGATGTGCTCGAGCGTCTTGGGGCCGGCGATGCCGCCGTCCCTCGTGACGTGCCCGACGACGAACACGGCCGTCCCGCTCTCCTTCGCGAACCGCATGAGCCGTGCAGCACATTCGCGCACTTGCCCCACGTTACCGGGCGCGCCCTCGAGGTCGCTGGTGTACACCGTCTGTATCGAATCCACGATGAGCACCGCTGGTCGCGCGGCGGTGGCCGTGGTGAGGATGGTCTCGAGATTGGTCTCGCTGAGCAAGCTGACGTCACCCGTGGCATCGTGCCCGAGCCGGTCGGCGCGAAGCTTCACCTGGAGCGCGCTTTCCTCACCGGAGGCGTAGAGCGTGGAGTGTCCCGCCCCCTGAAGACGGCCGGCGACCTGCAGCAGCAAGGTGGACTTGCCGATGCCCGGCTCACCGCCGATGAGCATCATGGAGCCAGGCACGATGCCGCCGCCGAGCACGAAGTCGAACTCGTCGATGCCGGTTTTCCAGCGGCGCGATTCGGAGCCGACCACATCGCGAAGCCGTGGTGTCACGGCAACGCTTCCGCCCTCGGCCAGGGTGCGCGCACCCCCCGCGCGGCGGCTTGCACCGCCAGAGGCGACGGCCCTTGCCGCCATCTCCTCCACGAGGGAGTTCCACGCCCCGCACACGTCGCACCGGCCCGCCCACTTGGGATGGTCGGCACCGCACTCGGTGCAGCGGAACACGGATCGCGCTTTCGGCGTCATGACGGAAATCTAGATCGCGCGCGACGAACGATGAGGGCAGCCGGTACCTGGTACTTGATACCATGTACACCGTACCAGGTACTGGTGACGCCAAGTCGTACCCGCCGCGTCATGCGCTTGAGCGGGAGTACCTGGTACTCTGTACCAGGTACCAGGTATTAGGTACCAGGTACTGCGCGGGAGTTCGCCTACGCGTACCGCTGCGACTGACTCCCGGGGCCGATGCGCCCCGCTTCCGCTCCACCACTCGTGGGCGCGGGCGCGCGGTTCGAGAAGCTCTCGAAGCGCGTGTAGTTCTTGTGGAAGAAGAGATTGACGAAGCCGATGGGTCCATTGCGCTGTTTGCCGACGATGATTTCGGCGCGGCCCTCGAGCGAATTGCCGTCCTTGTCCACCGGTCCCTCGTACACCTCGGGACGATAGATGAACATGATGAGGTCGGCGTCCTGTTCGATGGCACCGGATTCACGCAGATCGGACAATTGTGGACGCTTGCTGTCGCCGGCGCGCTGCTCCGGCGCACGCGACAGCTGCGACAGCGCCACGACCGGCACACTCAGCTCCTTCGCCAGCGCCTTGAGCCCGCGCGAGATCTGTGACACCTCCTGCTGACGACTCTCGCTGTTCGCCGGCCCCTGCATGAGCTGGAGATAATCGACAATGATCATGTCGAGGCCCTGATCCGCCTTGAGCCGGCGAGCCTTGGACCGCATCTCGAGCAGCGTGATGCCGGCGCTGTCGTCGATCCAGATCGGCGCATGCGTGAGGATGCCGGCAGCGCGAGCCAGTCGCGGGAAATCGTCGTCGCGCAGCATGCCCTTGCGCAGCTTCTGGGCGTCGATGCGGGCCTCGGAGGTGAGCATGCGCTGCACCAGCGATTCCTTGCTCATCTCCAGCGAGAACAGCGCGACCTTCCGCTCCTTCTCGATCGCTGCGTGCTGCGCGATGTTGAGGACGAATGCCGTCTTCCCCATCGATGGGCGCGCCGCGATGATCACGAGATCCGACGGCTGGAAACCCGAGGTCAACTCGTCCAGGTCGGCGAAGCCGCTCGCGATGCCGGTGATGGATTCGCCTCCGGCGTGGATGGCCTCGATGCGCTCCATCGTCGGCCAGAGCAGCTCCTTGATGCGCGAGAACCCCTCGGTCGTGCGCTGCTGCGCGACCTGGAAGATCTTCTGCTCCGCGAGATCCAGCAGTTCGTCCGCGGTGGTCGTGCCGGCGAACGCCTCGCCGACGATCTCGGTCGAGACCTCGATGAGGCGGCGCAGCAGCGCCTTCTCCTTCACGATTTTCGCGTGGTACTCGACGTTCGCGGCCGTCGGCACGGCGTCCACGAGGAAGCCGATGTAATCCTTGCCACCCGCTGCCTCGAGCTCGGTCCGGCGAGAGAGCTCGTCGGCGAGCGTGAGTGGATCGACGACGCTGCCACGCTCGGTAATGGACATCATCGCGCGGAAGAGACGGCGATGTCGCTCGGCGTAGAACATGGAGTCGTCGACGACCTCGAACGCCCGCATGACGGCGTCCTGGTCGATCAACATCGCGGCGAGCACTGCCTGCTCGGCGTCCTCCGAGTACGGAGGACGCCGGTCGCGGTACGGGTCACGCCCCGGCGGCGAGAGCGCGATCGAGTATTCGGCGGGCGAGCTGGACATCTTCCCAGGTGGGGCGCTTCCAGGCGGGATTCCGCAGGAGAGCGGCAGGGTGGTAGGTCACGACCAGCGGCACGCCGTTGTAGCGGTGCTCCTGCCCCCGCAACTTTCCGATCGTGAGCTTGGTCTCCAATAGAGTCTGCGCCGCGAAGGTGCCCAGCGCCAGCAGCACTTTGGGACGGACGAGCTCGATCTGGCGAATCAGATAGGGCGAACAGGCCGTCACTTCAGCCGGCTCGGGGTTGCGATTGCCGGGTGGGCGGTGCTTCAGGACGTTGGCGATGAAGACATCGTCACGTCGCAGGTTGATCGCCTCGATGATCTTGGTGAGGAGCTGGCCGGCCTGTCCCACGAACGGAACGCCCTGGGCGTCCTCATTCGCGCCAGGCGCCTCGCCGACGATCATGAAATCGGCATCCGGGTTGCCGGTGCCGGGCACGGGGTTGATCGCCGTCGCGTAGAGTGGGCAGCGCCGGCAGCCGGCAATGGTGGCCGCGATCTCCTCGAGCGATTGCAGCTGCGCGAACGGCTCCGCGCCGCCTGGCCGGGATCCTCCGCCCACCACGAGAGCTGAAAGCTGTGCCGGGGCTGGCGTCGTCGGTTCGCTCGGCTCGGTGATCATGGTCAGCGCTTCTCTCGCGGGAGGTGCTGCCGGTGCCGCTGGCGTCGCCGGTTTCGTCGGTTTCGCTGGAGCCGCCCGCGTTGCCGGTCTCGCTGCCGTGTCAGCGGGCGGAGTCGGCGCCGCGGACGTCTGCGAGGGCCGCACGTGGCTCACTCGCTGAGACGGAGTCGAGCCACCCCCCGTCGCACCGAGCAGGCGAAGCGCCTCCTCTACGCTGAGCGAGTCGAGCACGAGCTCACTCTCTCCCAGGTCGCGGCGTTGCTCGAGGTATCGCCGCAGCGACTCTCTAGCGTCCATCCAGCATCGCCTCCACGCGGTCCAGGATGACGTCGGCCACCTCCCGCTTCGACAGCAGAGGCAACTCTTCCGGCTCGGGTCGGCCCCTCGTCATGATGGTCACGCGATTGGTGTCGACCCCGAATCCGGCGCCAGGCTCGTTCGCGGCATTGAGCACCACGAGGTCGAGATCCTTTGCCACGAGTTTCTTGCGGGCATTCTCCACGAGCGCGTCAGTCTCCAGCGCGAAGCCCACGACGATAGCGCCGGGACGACGATGGTCTCGAGTGGACGCCAGAATATCCGGAGTCTCGCGCAGGTCGAGCACGCGTGCGTCGCCGCTCTTCTTCAGCTTTCCGGGGGCGCGCTCGGCGGGCCGATAATCCGCCGGTGCGGCCGCCATCACGAGCACATCAGCCGTTCCCAGGCGCGCGGTGATGGCCTCCAGCATCTCGGTGGTGGAACCGACTGGCACATGATCGACCCCGACCGGTGGGGCGACCGACATGGGGCCAGCGACGAGCATGACATGCGCCCCTCGTCGCCAGGCGGATTCCGCGATGGCCACGCCCATCTTGCCGGAGCTGTGGTTGGAGATGAAGCGGACGGGGTCGATCTCCTCACGAGTCGGACCCGCCGTGACGAGCACGGACAGGCCACGCAGCGCGTGAGGCCGTTCGAGCAAGCGGGCAATGTGAGCGTAGATGGTATCGGGCTCGGGCATGCGCCCCGGACCGCTTCCCTCTCCGGCTGCGAGCGCCCCATCGTCCGGCTCGAGCACCGTGTACCCCAGCGCGCGCAGGTGCACCGCGTTCGCCCGGGTCTGCGCGTGTGCCCACATGCGGTCGTTCATCGCCGGGACGAGCAGCACGGGCGCCTGTGTGGCGAGCAGCACCGCCGTGAGCAGATCGTCGGCCTGGCCCGTGGCGGCGCGAGCCATGAGGTCCGCCGTCGCGGGCGCGCCCACCACTACCTCGGCCGCCTTCGCGAGCCTGATGTGTTCCAGCGCGCGTCCATCGTCGAACAACCCCGTGTGCACGGGACGGCCCGTGAGCGCCTCGAACGTGACCGGTCCCACGAACTCCGTAGCGGATCGCGTCATCACGACGTCGACCTCGGCGCCGGCGGTGGCGAGCAATCGCGCCAGCGAGGCGGTCTTGTAGCTCGCGATGCCCCCGGCAACACCCAGGAGCACGCGTCGCCCAGCCAGCGGAGGCACTGGAAGTGGCTGGATCACTGGCACTGATGAGGAAAGCGAAGGCGGAGGTCGATCGCCTCCGCCCGGGCCGTCACTCGGCCGACCGCCGCCGCGGCACGACGCGGTAGTCGATGTCGCCCTTGGACAGATCCTCGAGTGACCGCGTCGTCAGCTTCTTGTCGCGCGATCCCGAGCCGCCGGGAAATTCGTTCAGTGCACGCGCATACTTGGCGGCCACGAGGACGCCGAGGTACTTGTTGGCGGCGTGCTGGGCAATCTCGACCGGTGTGAAGACTCGCATGACTCTCTGATCAGGGTGTGGTGTTCTCGATTTCCTGCTCGAGCCGCTCGATGAGCAACCCGACCTGCTGTCGAAGATTCTTGACCCGCTCGCGGCTGACCGTCTCCGCATCGACGATGGATGCGACGCTACCGACAGCCCGGTCCAGTTCGTCGTTGACGATGACGTACTCGTACTCATCTACCTGCTGCAACTCCTGCAGGGCCGACTGTAATCGCGCCGCAAGCTGCGCGGCGCTCTCGGTCTTTCGGGCTCGCAGCCGGTCCAGCAGGACCTCCGCCGACGGAGGCAGAATGAAGATCGTGACCGCCTGCGGAAACGCACGCTGGAATTGCACGGCGCCCTGCACATCGATGTCCATCACGACGTGACGACCACTGGCCATCACGCGCTCCACTTCCGACCGCAGCGTGCCGTACAGATTGCCATGCACCTCGGCCGATTCGGCAAAGGCCCCCTTCTCCCGTTCGGCGATGAACTCCGCGCGGGTCATGAAATAATAATCGCGGGCGTGGACTTCGCCCGGACGCGGGGTCCTGGTCGTGCACGACACCGAGTACCCAAGGTCCTGTCGGCGCGCCAGCAACGACCGCGCAATGGTCGTCTTGCCACCTCCGCTGGGTGCGCTGAGGATCACCGGAAAGCGACTCACTCGAGGTTTTCCACCTGCTCGCGGATACGCTCGAGCTCCTCCTTGATCTGCAGCACGTCGGCGACGATCGCCGCGTCGTTCCCCTTGCTTCCCGTCGTGTTGGCCTCGCGAAGCATCTCCTGAAGCAGGAAGCCGCGCCGCTTGCCCACGCCGTCCGGCTGCGCCGCGTTCAACGCTTCACGAAAGGCCGCGATGTGCGCGCGAAAACGCGACAGCTCCTCCTGCACGTCCAATCGATCTGCGAGCAGCGCGATCTCCTGCGCAACCCGCTGTTCATCCAGTGCCACCCCGTCCGTCAACTCCCGCACAGCCAGCCGCAGGCGATCGCGCTGCTCCACCACGCGGGCGGGAGCACGAGTGGCAACGCGATCCAGCGCCGCCACCACCAGGGCCAGCCGCTCGTCGAGAAACTGCACAAGACGAGCGCCCTCAGCGCTACGCATCCCAAGTAACGCTTCCACCGCGCGATCCACGATCCCACTCAACTGCGCGCCGGCGTCGGAGGTCAACTCTTCCCGATCGCGACCCGTAAAGAGCTCCGGCATCCTGAGTATCGTACCGACATCCAGCGTGTCGGCCAGACCGTGCTGCTCCTGAAGTCGACGCAGTTGCGCGACGTACGAGGCAAACCGGTGTTCGTCGATCGGAAGAGAGGTGACAGATTCTTCCTGCGGCTCGAACCGAGCGCTGAGCGTGACGTGACCCCTCGTGACGCCGCGCTTGAGCGCCTCCCGTACCTCTCCCTCCCATGGCACAAGCACGCTGGGCAGCTTGATGGAGGGACTGAAGTACCGGTGGTTCACCGATCGGACCTCCACACTCACGCGGCCTGACCCGACGTCGCCGTCGGCTGAGCCGAACCCCGTCATGCTCCGTATCATATCAAGCCACGTAAGTAACACGAGGACAACGACATTGTCAATTCCAGAAATCCCACCGCACGCCATAGAACTGCGTCTGTCGGGGCAGGAAGAACCCCGGCACCTGCGCGTACTTTTCCTGGAGCAGGTTCCGGAACTGGTATGAGACGACGGCGCTCTGGATGCGGATCTCCAGCTTGAACGCCAGCGCGCGAGATCCGCGCGCGATGCGCACGGAGTCTGCGCCTGTGGAGAAGTAGCCGTTGCTTCGGTATTCGTGCGCCAGGGAGCTGAGCAGGCCGAAGTTGCCGCGTGGAAAGCGGTTCAGGAGGTTGGTCTGGATGTACAACTCCGACCGTGCCTGGTATCGCGGACGATAGAATCCGGTCGAGTCGTTCCAGCGCACCGCCCACGCATCCACGTTGATCGCGCGGTAGAGGCGTCCCCGCAACGCGAGCGTGGCGCCCGTCGCCTCCTGCTCCACGCGGAGGGCACCCGGACGAGCCGCTGCCCGGTCCAGATCGGCTGCGGGCAGGAGGGTGGTGGCGCCCCGACGCACCACGCCGCCACTGACCCAGACGTCTCGCACCCGCACCCCCACCTCCGCGCGCACGTTCGTCCGCGGAACGAGCGCGAACCGCGCGACGCCGGTGCTGTCGTACCCGCCGCGACCTGAATCGGCGGGCGCGAGAAGCGATCCGTCCGATTCGAACGACGCCGTATTCCGACCATCCCCGAACACGCGGATGAAGCGTCCTCCTCCGGTTCGCGACGCGGATGCGGTGAGCGCAACCATGGAGAACGGCGCGAACTTCACGCTCGCGTCAGCGCGCGATGGACGCAGCGCGCTCTTCCCCTCGGCGAACAACGAGATGCCGAACGGTCCGCGCAGCAGGTCGGCTCGGCCCGACGGAGTGAACGACGAGACGCCGCCTCCGCGCCGGATGCGCTCCGCCGCGCTGACGCGCACGCCGAACAGCCTCGTCCCGCCAGTGATCAGGTATTGGCTTTCGTACGAGGTCGTATCGGGAATGACGTTGCTCGTGTCGACCGGACCGATGGGCTTCGGGATTCCCTGATGCGCTTCGGCTGCCGCGAGCAGTTGCATCCACGAACCGCGGTCCGGGTCGCCAGTGCCGATTCGTGCATACGCCGTCGTGCGGCGCGTCTGCAGCGCGGCGATGGTGTCGCGAGTGTCGGCCGTGCCACCCGTGCCCACCCACGCACTGCGGTCGTAGTCGCTTCGCTCGGCGAACAGGTCTGCGCTCCAGCGTCCGCGCGTGAGCCCGAATCGGCCCATGACGTGGAGCCCGCCGGACGACGGAAGCCGACGCGCCGGCTGCGTGCTGAACTGCTCAGCCGCGATCTGGAGCGCTTCTCCATGGGCGTAGCGGCGGCCAAAGTAGGCGCGGTACAGGTTGGTGTTCTGGTCGCCGGTCCCGATGTCAGCGCGCGTATAGGGATCGGTACGCTCGACTCGCCACGTGCGCGCGTAGACACGAACCTCCTCCGCGCCCCGCTCGATGCGAATCTCCTCGAGCGCATGAAGTGGCACGTCGTTCACCGGCGAGACGCCCTGTCCTCGGCGGCTGAGCGGATCGATCTCCAGGCCGTCGAGAAAGATGCGGATACCTCGAAGATCGCCGTGTGACGCCACGACCGCGGGCGCGCCGAACCAGCCCGCTGTGAACTCCGTCAGTCCGGGGACACGTCCGAGCAGGTCGGATAGCGTGAGCGCTCCCGTCGCAAAGATCGCCGCGCGATCGTAGATGCGCGGGGCGCCGATCTCGAGAATGGGCGGAGCGTCAGCGCGAGCGAGTGGAGCCTTGATCGTGTCCCGCTTCGCGGCAGGCTTGGTGCCCGCCGGGAGGGGCACGATTCCCTGCCGGATCGAGTCGTTCCTGACCATCGAGTCGGCGCGCAGCGGGGTTGGCACCCGGATCGTGTCGCTGCCGGATGGCGTCCTGACCTGGCGGAGGCGAGCGCTGTCCGTGCGCGTCGGCGCCGTGTCGCGCGGCGATGCGACCGCGTCGCGGCGTACCGGTACCTGGGCCGCGGACCATCCGGGCAAAACGGCCCCGGCAATGGTGCCGAGGCCGATCAGCGCGGCGCGACGGAGACCGCGGCGAGTCACCCGGCGCGTCCCCTCACGAACTCCACGAAGGTGCCGACGGGAACGCCGGTGGGACCGCGCGGCACGGTGCCGAGGTCGGCCTCCGTGTACGCGGTGCCCGCAACGTCGAGATGCACCCAGGGAAAGTCGTCCGCGAACTCCTTGAGGAACAGGGCCGCCGTGATGGTTCCGGCCGGACGACCTCCGGAATTCTTGATGTCGGCCACGTCCGACTTGATGAGCTCCTTGTAGTCGTCCCACATCGGAAGCTCCCATCCCGGCTCGCCCGCCCGCGAACCAGCGCGCAGCACCTCCTGCACGAGCGCTGCTTCGTTGCCAAGCACACCCGTCGCGGTGTGTCCCAGCGCGATCACGCACGCCCCGGTGAGGGTCGCGGCATCGATGACCGCCGCCGGCTTGAACTGCTTCGCGTACGTCAACAGGTCAGCGAGGACGAGTCGACCCTCGGCATCCGTATTGATGATCTCGATGAACTTGCCCGACATGCTGCGCACGACGTCGCCCGGCTTGACCGCGGTCCCGGATGGCATGTTGGTGGTGGATCCGATGAGCCCCACGACATTGACGGGCAACCGCAGGCGGGCGATCGCCTCCATCGCGCCCAGCACTCCGGCGGCGCCGCACATGTCGAACTTCATCCACTCCATGCCCTGCGCCGGCTTGATGGAAATACCCCCCGAGTCGAAGCAGAGACCCTTGCCGACGAGCGCGATGGGCTGGGCGCCCGACGCACCGCCGAAGTACTCGAGCGTGATGAGCTTCGGATCCTCCGGCGATCCCTGCGCCACACAGAGGAAGCTGCCCATGCCGAGCTGCTCCATCTCGGCGCGGCCGAGCACCGTGACCGTGAGGCCGTGCCGTTCACCGATCTGCCGCGCGGTCGTCGCGAGAAACTCCGGTGTGCAGAGATTGCCGGGCATCATGCCAAGGGTACGCGCGAGTCCGTGCCCCTCGGCAATCGCGACGCCACTGGCGAGACCAGCGTCGTCGGCGCCGAGAATGCGCGCGCGCGACAACGGTGCGCGCCGTTCGTCTGCCGGCAGCGCCGACTTCGTGTCGAGGTAGTCCCAAGCGCCGGCGGCGAGCCCGACGGCGAGCGCCTCGGTTTCCATGATGTCGAGGGGACCGGCGAACATGGCGAGCTCGCCCACCCCCATCCGTCCGCCCTGCCGCGCGGCCAGTGCGCCGGCGCGACGCAGCCGACCGGCGCGCTCACCCGTGGACCCAGTGCCGATCAGGAGGACGCGCGCCGGACCAGTGGTCCCGCCGGCAAGGTGCAGGGTCTCGTCACGAGTGCCGCGGAAATCCCGCCGCTCCAGCGTGCGCATGAGCGCCCCACCGAGCGACGTATCGAGCGACGCGAGTTCACCGTCGACGCCAGCGCCGGCAGCCAGCGCGACCACGAGGAGGGGAATGTCGAGTCGCCCGAGTTCGGGAGACCCGCCGGAGAGAGACAGCATCATGTCGTGGTATGGAGTGCGGTACGGGATCAGGCGCTTACGCGCTCATCCCCTTGATGATCTCGTCGCCGAAGGCGGAAGTGCTGACTTCGGTGGCGCCCGGCATCTGGCGCGCCAGGTCGTAGGTGACGCGCTTGCTCTTGATGGCGTTCTCGAGCCCGCGCGTGATGAGCTGACCGACTTCCTTCCAGCCCATGTACTCGAACATCATCACGCCCGAGAGCACGACGCTCCCCGGGTTGATCTTGTCCAGGTTCGCGTATTTGGGCGCGGTGCCGTGAGTCGCCTCGAAGACAGCGAGACCGTCGCCGACATTGCCGCCCGGCGCGAGCCCGAGTCCGCCCACCTGCGCCGCCGCTGCATCGGAGAGGTAATCGCCATTCAGGTTGGGCGTGGCGATCACGTCATACTCATCCGGACGCAGGAGCAACTGCTGGAACATCGCGTCGGCGATGCGATCCTTCACTACGAGGCAGTCGGCGCGCGCGCCGATCCCTCCCTTCCCGAGATCGGCTTCCGTGCAGCACTGGCCGGCGAAGTCGCTTGCCGCGACCTCGTAGCCCCAGTCGCGGAACGCGCCCTCGGTGAACTTCATGATGTTGCCCTTGTGGACGAGCGTCAGCGAACGCCGGCTGTTCTCGACGGCGAACTGCATGGCCATCTTCACGAGCCGCTTGGATCCGAACTCCGACATCGGCTTGATGCCGATCGCGGAGTGCTCGCGGATTTCCTTCTTGTACTTGGTGCGAATGAGCTGCGCGATCTCTTCCGCCTCCGTCGATCCCGCCTTCCACTCGATGCCCGCGTACACGTCTTCGGTGTTCTCGCGGAAGATTACGACGTTCAGCTTCTCGGGTTCCTTCATCGGGTTGCCGACGCCTTCGAAGTACCGGACTGGCCGGATGCACGCGTAGAGGTCGAGCACCTGGCGAAGCGTGACGTTCAGCGAGCGGATGCCCCCGCCGACGGGCGTCGAGAGCGGCCCCTTGATGGAGACGCGGAATTCCTTGAATGCCTCGAGCGTCTCGTCCGGCAGCCACTCGCCGTGCGCGGTATGCGCTTCCTCGCCGGCAAAGACCTTCATCCAGCTCACGCGACGCTCGGTACCGTGGGCCAGACGCACGGCGGCATCGAACACGCGAACTGACGCGCGCCAGATATCGGGCCCCGTACCGTCTCCCTCGACGTAGGGAATGACCGGATTGTTCGGGACACTCAGAACGCCCTTCTCGAACGCGATCGCGTCGCCCTTCGGCGGACGGCTCGCGAAACGGTAGCTCGCCATGCCGAATCCTGCTCTCTGCTGGGGGGATGCTGGCAGGCGCGAAAGCTACCCGGCGCGTTCCGTCGCAGCAATCGGGAGCGTGAGGGTGAATCGCGCGCCCTCGCCCAGCGTGCTTTCCACCGTGAGATCGCCGTGCATGTCGCGGGCGAGATCGCGGCTGATCGCCAGTCCGAGGCCCACTCCGCCTTCGTGACCCAGCAAATCGCCCTTGACCTGCACGAATGCGTCGAAGATGACGTCGAGCTTTTCCGGAGCGATGCCGATTCCCGAATCGGTCACGCGCATGAGGATCGCGCTGTCCGTGCGCGCGCAATCAGCGAGGATTCGCCCGCCCGCTGGCGTGAACTTGATGCTGTTCGACAGGAGATTCACGACAATCTGGATCACCTTCTCGCGATCGGCGTGGCCGATGAACTCACCATCGCATGCGACCGTGTCCAGGTGCAGTCCCTTCTGCCAGATCAGCGGGTGAATGAGCGCCACGCTCTCGGCCAGCAGCTCGCGAACATCGAAATCCGCGATCCGATAGGTCAACGTGCCGCTGCCAACCTTCGTGAGGTTGAGCAGGTCGGTGATGAGCCCCGTGAGGTACCGCTGATTGGCGCGAATGCGTTCGAGGTCTACTCGCTGCTTTGCCGTGAGCGGACCGTGGATCTCCATCCCGAGCAGCTCCACGTATCCGCCGATGGCGTTCAGCGGGGTACGCAATTCGTGACTCATCATGCTCAGAAACGCGCTCTTCGCCACGCTCGCCGATTCCGCTTTCGAGCGAAGGGCGACGGCTTCACCGTACATTCGCGCGCGATCCAGCGCGAGAGCACTTCGACTCGCGAGCTCCTCGGCGAGCGCGATGTCGTCTTCTGACAGCTCCCGCTTCGGCCGCCCAGCCACGAAGGTGACAGCCCCGATGAGGCCTCCATCGACGATTAGCGGCATCGTTAGCAGGGGACCGGTCTCGAGCGCGGCTAACACCTGGCGAACAGCCGACGGATGCACTGCGTTGTCGAGCACAACAAGCGTGTCTTCCGTCAGCACCCACGAGTCATCGCTCCGCAACGCCGCTCCCACTCCATACCGGTCGTCGGCCAAGGGCGTCCAGGCGCCCGCCAAATCATCGAGCGCGGCCTGCATCTTCGGATCGGGATGGATGATCGCCTGGCGACGCATCGACTGGCCGGCGTCCAGCGTGTCCACGATGCACCAGTCGCCCGGGTATGGAAGCGCCATCTGGCTCATGGCGATCAGGGTCGCGCTCTCGTCGAGCGACTCGGAGAGCCGACGGCTCTCCGCGGACAGGTGCGCGGCGCGTAGACGCGACAGCTCGGCATCACGAGCCATGTCCTGCTCATGCAGAGCACTCAGCAATAGCCGCTCGGCCATCTCGCTGGACGCGGGCGGTGCCACGGCGCCGGATGTCGAATGGCGCAACTCCGCGACGAGGTGCTTCGTGTCGTGATTTCGGTCCACGTCAAACCACACGGGACAACCCAAGGGTGGACGTACCCTCGCCCGACGGATTGACCGTCCCCTGTCGATCGCCGACGCCCGTGCGATGCACCCGGTTCAACGTCGCCGTCGACGCCACAGTGCCGCCAAGCGCGATCGTCTCATCGAGATCCCGACCGATGACAGGGGCGTCATCATGCGTGAGCAGCCGACGAAAGGCTGAATTTGCGTAGACGATCGTGTGCGGATCACCACGGATGACGGCAAACGCCTGCTCGACGTGTTCCATCGCCGAGGGGAACGAGTCCGGGTCGATCTTCGCCACGTTGCTCTCTGTCACCCGGTGCTCCTTGGCCGATGCACACACTCAACGTTCCCGTTGCCGATTGCTTGTCGTGTCCGCTCGACGATCAGACTGTGCACGATTCGATCCCCGCATTGCCACGGAGCGGTTTCGTCAGGGCCGTCCAGTTCGGTCACCGGAGACTCTACGGCATGAAACGCCCCGATATGACCTTTTAGATTCAGCCTAACCCGATTTCAGGGGCTCAGGGGTGCCCGGAGAGCCTGTCGCGTGGAGCGACGACAGCGGTTAGCCACCGGCCTTCGCGATCGCGCGGAATGTTTTTCCATCTTCCGACGGCGCAGCGTATCCCAGTGCTTCGAGACGCTTGAGCGTTAAACTGAGCTCCGAGGGGCGCAGTCCAACTCGTTCGGCGAGCACTTCGCGTGACGCGTCACCCATCCGCACCAGCGTGTCGAGGATCGACGACTCGTCGTGGGTGAGTCCGCTGTGATCGAAACGACTGCTTTCGAGATGAAACTCCGGGATCCCGGTGAGAATGCCGCGATAATGCCTGAGCGGGCCTCCGATGACCGCGCCGTTGGGCGTCACCTCATAGCGATGGAAGTTCCTGCTGTGCTCACTGCCTCGCATCTTGTGCACCGCGAGCACCCTGAGAAGTTCGCCTTCCAACTCCACGAAGCGCTGTACGATGATGTCGTCGGTGATGAAGGACACCTTTTCGGTGGTGAAGCGCACCTCGGGGTACCCACCCACGATCTCGGTGGTCATGAAGATCGTCACGCCGGTGGCGGTCAGCGCGCCGACGAGCCGATAGAGGGATTCCCGGAAATCCTCGCGGAATGCGGGCGCCAGGGCTACCTCGAAACCGGACAACGAATCGATGACGACGCGCTGGGCCCCGAGCTCCCGTACGGCATCCATGATCTCCGCGAGCGTTTCGTCGACGGAGAGATCGAGCGGCCGGAGATAGATGAGTCGAAACTTGCCCGATGCGAGCTCCTTGCCCATGTCGAGGCTACGGGCCTTGGCGCGGGCGAGATACTCGTCGGGATATTCCTCGAACACGACGATCACCACGGACTCCCCCTGTCGGAGGCCTTCGGCGGCAAATTGGGTCCCGAATGTCGTCTTCCCGCTGCCGGCGGGACCGGCCAGCATGACCGCGTCTCCCGCCGGGATGCCGCCGCCCATCATCTCATCGAGCCCCGGCACTCCGGTGGCAAGCCGGCGATGCTCACTCGGCCGGCGCTGACCCTGCTGCTCCGGTATCCGCGGAAAGATCTGGACGCCGGCCGACGTGATCCGGAAGGTATGCAGGCCCGGCATGGGCGCTCGGCCTCGCACCTTGATCGCCTGCATCTTTCGCACGACAGAGTTCCGGTCGGTCGCCTGCGACAACCACAGCACGCCATCGGCGACCGTGAACACCGGACTGCGCTGTTCGCCCTCATCGTACTCACCGATGAGGAACGACGTCACTTCCCATGTGGTGAGGTGCAGGGCGAGCCGTTCGATGAACTGGTCGATCGAGAGCGTGTCACCGCTCGTCGCTTCCGTGCTGCGCCCGAGAAAGGTGCGGAACGAATCGACCACGACGAGCCGTGGCTTGACTCGCTCGACTTCGGCCACCATCCGCTCGAGCACCAGCCGAAGATCGAGTTCGAGCGCTTCCTCACTCAGGTTCACATAGTGGATCGACTTCCCGACGAGCGCAGAGTCGAAGAATGCGAATTCCTGCTGGTATCGGAGCATCTTCAGCGTCGGCTCACCCAGCACCGTGAAATACAGTGCGGGCCGATCCGGCGCCGCGTTGGCGAACAGGATCTGTTGGGCCAGTGTGGTCTTGCCGCTTCCCGGACTTCCCGCAATGAGATTGAACGAAAGCTCCGGTAATCCCCCGCCGAGAACGGCGTCGAGGCCGGGCACCCCCGTCTTGATGCTGAGGATGCGACTTGTTTCCGGCGCCGCCGCCTTGCGAACGCCCGGCTTTCCTTTCGTCATGTCGTATCCTCGTCGAACGTGTCGGCCGCTGCGTCGTGCTCGACGAGCCGCGCAACCATGTCAGTGCCGATGAGTCGTCCCAGCAGCGTAAGCAACGCTTCGAGCAGCGCATCGAGTCCGGCGACGACGGCGGGGGCGCCATGTGCCTCGATACTCGGGGCGAACCCTTCGATCGAGGGCGAGAGATGTCGGCCGACGCGAAGCTGCAGGAGGGAGGGATGAACGCCCTGTACCAGAGGCATCGCACGGGCGAGTAGCGCCTGAACGCCATTCACGCCCAGACTGTGGGTGAGGTCCCGGAGTGCGTGCTCGCACGCCACGCGCACGGCGAGGGCGCGATCGCGCGCGTCGCCGGCCGCGGCGGCACGCGCGCTCAGTCGTCGCGCAATAGCTGCCGCGTCCGAGGCATCCGTCGCCCGTTCCTCACTCACTAATCGCTGTTCCTCATGTAACCGACGAATTCACCTGGCGCGGGACAGATCCGGATCGCGCGCGTGGCGTCCGACGGCAGTGCGCCTTCGCTCCTCGCGACAAGCATGCTATGCCGGTTGCCATAGCGCCGCAAGGATTCCGTCGGTCACGGGCGTTGTGTGCGCGCGCTCACTTGGAGCGGCGGGGAAGCGCGACGCCCTCGCGACCGACGGCCTGCGCCAGCAACGAAATCTCGACGACTCAGGTCGTGCCTCCTGGTACAGCCGATCGATCGAGCGGCGTGCCGTACACCGGTGCGCTGCCGGACCTCTTCGTCGACTCCAAAGCCACGCAGAACCACTGGGTCACCCGCGTCGAGGATCTGCCGGCGAACTTCTGCAGTGTGCAGGAAGGCGGAGTGACGGCGGGGACGCACACCGTCATCCGTTCCAGCGTCACGACGCCGAACATCGGGAAGGGTGACGTGTTTGTTGGTAGCCCGCTTGCCCATATGGACCCGAATGGCGATGGAAGCTTTGCCGATTCGGACGGCATGTTCCAGTTCGCCGGATGCCATCAGCACTTCCACCTCCAGAATTACGCGACGTACAAGCTGATCGACGAGCAGGGCAAGACGTGGAAGGCGGCCAAGCGGGGATTCTGCATGCTGGACACGGATCCCTATAACGTGGGCACGGGCGACGGCACCTGGACGTACCGGAACTGCGGCTCGACGACGCGCGACGGATTCCAGGGTGTGAGCTCCGGCTGGGCGGACACCTACGTGTTCAAGCTCGGGGGCCAGTACTTCGTGCTCGACGGGGGGGACGGGCAGCCGGTGGTGCCGCCCGGCGTGTATACCATCGAGGTGGAGGTCAACCCGGCGTACTCGCCGGCCAAGGGTGGCGGCTGCCCCCTCGTGATGGATCCAGCAACCGGCATGTGTCATCAGTTCGCTGAAACCAACTACGCCAATAACGTTGGGCGGGCAACGGTGATCATCACCGATCATCCGGGCCGCGCCGGGTACGGCCCGCTGAAGAACGACAATGCTGCGCTCAAGTCGTCCGACGAAATCGAGCGATAGGATTCCCAGGCGCGATCGACGAAGGGGCCCCCCCCCCCCGTGGGGGGGGGGGCCCGGGGGGGGGGCGCCACGGGTGGGCGTCGTGGTCAAGGAGTCGGTCCGGGCCACCGCCCGGGAG
>JAJAYP010000001.1 GCA_026786185.1 Gemmatimonadaceae bacterium | reverse complement strand
GGCGCGGGCGGGGGCGCGCGCGCCATGGGCGGGGGGGGGGGCGGGGTCGTACTGGCGGCGGCGGGGCCGCGGGGGGGCCCCGGGCCGCCCGCGCGCCCCGCCCCCACGGCGCGGCGCGCCCTCCGCGTCGCCCGCATGCGGCGCGGGGTCCATGATCTCCTGCCAGTTCGCCCAGTCGCGATTGCGGATGAGCATCGCGATCGGGCTGCCGATCGTTTCGCCTGCGCGCACACCGGAGAGGAATTCGGCCGAGTCCCGCTCGATCTGCATGCGTCGCCCGCGGCCGTACCCCTGCTGGCGCCGGGCGAGCTCGCCGGCGGCGTCGGCGGCGCGCAGGGGCCCGCCGGCTGGCCTCCCCTCGAGGATACTGACGCGCGCCGGTCCGTGCGATTCGCCAGCGGTGGTGAAGCGGAGCATGAGTGCAGCGCGGGGGTGAAACGACAACGAGCCCGGCGGTGCGCCGGGCTCGCTGTCGTCAATCTACCCGGATCAGGGCATCACGGTCATGGTCCTGCCTTGATGTCCGCGGCGGTCACGTCGATCACGACGAGCCCCTTGGACGAGATACCGAACAGCTTGAGCACGATCGACGGATCGTCGCCCGGGAAGGGCAGCGACGCGCGGAGCGGGCCGGAGAGATTCAGCTTGGTCGTGAGCGTGCCGCGGCTGGTGAAGTAGGCCACGTCCACCAGATCCACCTGGCCGTTATTGGAGGCGACGAAGGCCAGTCGCTGCGCCATCGGCGTGTTGGTGCCGTCGGCCTCCGGATGGAACGCGATGCCCGCGCCCACGTCGAAGGTCGATGCGGTGCCCTGGAGTCGCTGCGTGAAGGGCTGCGCCACCGTGGCGAAGTAGGCATCCACACCGTGCACGCCCAGCGTGCTGCCGTTCTTGTCGAGTGCCACACCGAAGAGCTGATCCGATGCGTTGTTCACGAGGTCGGCGACATTGAGGCTCGGCGACGCGTAGGAGTAGCGATCCGCCACGCTTCCGTCGTCACGCAGCAGGAAGACGCGAGCGAAGGGCGACTTGTGTCCTTCACCGAAGGCGATCCACTGTCCGTTGCCGCTCGCCGCGGCGTAGGTCGTGTCGGTGAGCCCGATCGAAGTCTCGTCGAGGTTCACCTGGGCGTCCATGTCCGTGGTGGGTACGACCACCTGAAGCGCCGCGACCGTGGACGCGATGCCACCCGCGCTGCTGGCGCAGAGCGGATCAGCCGTCGTGCCCGATGCGTGATCGCAGAGCGTGAGGACGTCATTCGCCGCGGAACTGGCCGGCGCCGGCGAGATGTATGCGCCGTCGATGTTCGCGATCAGGTACGAGTTCGGATCGCCGCCCGGCTTGGCGAACGCCAGGATGAAGCGCTGGTCGGGCGCCGGGGCCGCGGGGTCGAGGTAGCGGATGGTGCCCGCGGTGGCCGCGCTCGTCGGCCGCGTGGAAAGGTAGATGCGACCGGCGGTGCTCTGCTGCACGTACTGCGGACGATCCGAGAAGAGGATCGGGCCCACGATGGTGAGGCGAATCTTGCCCGTGGCCGGGTCGCGCGCTTCAGAGACCTTGTACAGCAGCGAGATGCGGGTGACGATGCGGTTGGCGAGATCCTCTTTCATGCCGGAGGGCGTGGCCGCGCCGATGAAGACGCGGCTGAGGTTCGTACCGCCGGAGTTGGCGACGTACAGCGTATCGCCAGCGGGCGCGGTGCGTGACAGCGCCATGCCCCATGGCTCCGAGCCGACGAAGATGCCTGTCGGGTCGAACGTCCTGGATGCCTGCTGCCACACTTCGAGGCGGCCGGACGAGAGGTTGGAGAGGAAGACGTTGCCGCGGTTACGGTCGACGACCAGGTCGGCGATCGTACCGGCGCGAGTGGTGGGCACCGAATAGGTGCGACCGAACACGATGAGCGTGGAGTCGACGAACGCCGCCGCCGGATTCGGCTGCGACGCGGTGGTGCCGACCGGAACCGAGTAGCCGATACGGCCGCCCATGTCATAGGCGAAGCTCACGACGGCGAGCTTCTTCCCCTGGATGCTGGCCGACAGGCTGACCGGCAGGTTGTTGACGACCGCCGACGGGAAGGGCGACGCCTGGGCGACGCTGTCGCGCTTCACGACCGCACCCGTCTGGTCGCGCATCTCGAAGCCGACATAGGTGAGGCCATTCCCACTGGCGGAGACCGACACGGAGTCGATCACCTCGAGGCGAACGGGAATGGATTGCGTGACGACCGGGCCCGGCGGGGCGCCCTGACGGACGGCGATGACGAGCGGCGCCGTGGAGCCTTCCTGTCCGTCGACGTCCACCGAAATCGGGGTGATCGTGATGAGCCCCTTCGAGGGTGCGTTGGCGGGGACCATGACCGTGGCCGTCATGGTCACGTCCTTGCCCGGCGGGGCGTACGTCTGCGTGATGATCGTGTCGATCGGCGTGATCCAGCCGGGCGCGCTCTGCATGCGGAAGCCGAGCTTGGACACGCCGATGGGATGTGTCGCCTGGAGCTTGACGGTGAGACCGGCGGCCGCCGTGGCGCTGTCACCCTGCGCCGGTACCGGCGCGAGGAACTTCACCTTGGGGCCGGTGGCCATGCGAATGGCGATGCGCACCGTATCGGTGAGCGCAGCGGGCGTCGCCGCGTCGGACAGGATGCCGGTGACGTAGAGCGAGTCGGCGGTCGTGTCCACCGGCGTCACCACTTTCAGGTAACGCGAGATGGTCGTGTCGCGGAGGCCCGGCTTGAAGCTGCCGGTGGCCGGCGCGGTGAGCGAGAAGTAGCGCGTGACGATGGTTTCCGTACCGAGCGCGGGGTCGCCGCGCTTGGACTGGCCGATGAACGTCACGCGCGCGATGCCGATGTTGTCCTGCAGGCGCGCCGTGACGAGCAGCGAATCGCCGACGTTGAGGCGCGACCCGGCAACGGGCGCGATGAAGATGAGCGTCGGCTTGCGGCCGTCGACCACCGTGAAGGTCTTCGTGGGATTGGGGCGCGAGAAGATGCCCGACCGATCCGCGGCGAAGCCGAAGATCGTGTAATTGCCGGTGAGGAGCGAATCCGGCAGCACCCACTTCCAGGTGGGCGGCGCGAAGATCGTCGGATTGGTGCCGGCCGCCACCGAGATGCTCTCGGCCTTGACCTGCACGCTGTCGGTGGCCGAGATGCGCAGCACGCGATAGCCGACGTACCGGATGCCGGAGCTGTCGCTCGCGGTCACGCGCACGTCGAGCGTGTCACCGCCACTCAGGCCCGGTGCCGCCTTGCCCGACGCCAGCGTCACCTTGGGCGTGGTGGTATCCGAGATCGTGATGATCAGCGAGTCGGTGAAGAAGTTGAGCGAGGCGTCGGCGACCGTGGAGCGCACGACCACCTTGTCGCCGTTCTGCAGGCCGCTCACGTTCACCGGCACGATGCGCTGGGTCGTCGCGAGGACGGGCTTCAGCGTGGCGGTATCGGCACCGATGACGGCCGCTCCGTTTTTGATGGAGGTGTAGAGCGTCTGCACGCCGATGTTGTCGGTGGCGTTGACGGTCACCTTGAGCGGTGTGCCGACGTCCACCGTGTTGTTCGTACCGGCGGAGAGGGCGAACGAGATGGTCGGCTTCTCGAGGTCGCTCGGATCCCCTCCGCCCACCTGCGGCGTGTAGCTGGTACCGGCGACGTTGCGGGCGTCGCAGCTTGCGACGACCGTGACTGCGAGAACGAGCGCGGCGAACCGCGCATAATGTCGAAGGGAGATCATGGTTGCTCCAGCGCGGCTATCGCCGCGCCGCCTCAGGTGACTGCTGTCCTTCATCGATGATGTGGGGCGTGATGAGGATCAGCAGGTCGCGGCGGGTCTCGGTCCGCCTTGTGGTGCCGAACAGTCGGCCAATGAGCGGGAGATCGACGAGCAGGGGGATGCCGGACTTCGTGAGCTGTACCGTGGTCTGCGTGAGCCCGCCGATCACGACGGTCTGCCCGTCGGGCACGAGGAGCTCGGACTTGCTGCTGTTGTTGTCGATCAGCACGCCGTTCACGCCGAACGTGGCGCCCGAGTTGATCGTCTCGACGCGCATCATGATCTGGCGGTTGTTCGTCACGCTTGGCGTCACGCGCAGCGTGACACCGGTCTGCACGCGCTCGACGGCGATGGGGCCCGTGAGCGACGTTCCCGCTCCACCAGCAGTGGGGACGAACGGAACCTGCGAGCCCGAGATGAGCTCGGCCGTGCGGTTGTTGAGGATCGTCACGCTCGGCTCGGCCTGCACGTCGAGCAGCGACACTTCCTGCAATGCGTCAAGGAAAGTTGAGAAATCGAAGTTGCCCAGCGCTGTGCTGTAGATCACGCGCAGTGCCGCGCCCGGCACGGAGCCGGAAGCGTTCGCGATGGCCGACACCGTGTTGCCGCCGAGCAATACGGTCGGCTCATCGGCCGTTGTACCGAAGTTGCCGAGGCTGTCGGCACGCTGCACCACCTGACTGAAGAACTGGTTGCGCGAGCCGAGGTCGTACTTGAGGCCCAGCGCTTCCAGGTCCGTGCGGTTCACGAGGATGATCTTCGCCTTGATGTTGACCTGCGGCTGGCGCAGGTCGAGCGTCTCGGCGAATGCGACGAGATCATCCACGCTGCCCGACGGCGCCGTGATGCTCACGCTGTTCGTGACTTCGTCGCCCGAGATGTTGCCGCGTCCGATGCAGGCGCCGGTGCCGCCGCCGGAATTGCCTGTCGCGGGATATCCCGCCACCGTCGGCTGCGCCGGCGGCGCACCCGCCACCGGCGGCTGGCCTGCGGCGGAGGACGACGAGCCCGAACCGGAGCGCTCGGAGGGGATGCATTGGAGCAGGCGCTGACGGAGCTGATCGCCGACGGCGGTGGCGCGCTGGTAGTTGAGGCGGACGACGCGCGTCACGAGCGGCTCGGTGGCCGCGCGGGCCGCGATGCGATCCTGGGTGTCGACGATGATGATGCCGTTCGCGTCTTCCGTGGCGGCGAGGCCCTGCGAGGCGAGAATGGCCTGGAGCGCCACGTCCCATGGTTGATCGCGGATCTCCGCGTCGACCTTGGCCTGCGGCACGGACGAGCTGGGAATGATCGTGCGACCGGAGAAGGCGGCGAACGCCGCGAGCACGTCGCGGATGTCGCTGCCCTGATACGTGACCGAGATGCGCGGCTGAGGCGAACGCTGCTGCGGCTGCGTGGACTGCTGCACCACCGTGCGCATCGGACGCGTGTCCTCGCCCCGCTCGGCGCGCGCGGCGGTTTCGGCCCCCCCCCCCCCCGC